>DATCPY010000093.1:0-18688 GCA_036569845.1 Candidatus Limnocylindria bacterium
ACCGCGAGATACGCGACGCTGTACGGGTTCGCGTTGCCCGGCCATTGCGTCTCGAGCTGCGCGAGCGCCGGATGCGTCGTCGCGGTGATCAGCTGTCGCTTCGTGAAGGTGTCCATGTTCGCTTGCGGGATCAGACCGTCGGCGACGAGCGCGCGGTACGCGAGCGATTCGGCCATCCCTTCGGAGAGCCAGCGCGGGCCGAGCATGCAGGCGTTCCCGCCGAGCTCGCCCTGCCACACGTGGACGTACTCGTGCGCAGCCAGCTCCTTGCGCTCGGTGTCGACGGCCCACGTATCGGGGGCCGCGGCCTGCGGCGTGGCCCACGCAACGTTGCTCGTCACGATGTCGATCCCGTCGAGGTTCGCGAGGCAGCAGAACTGATCGGTGCCGTCCCCCACTCTGATGCGCGTGGTCGCGGTGCGCGATCGATCGCCGCCGGCCGCGCGCGCGAGGTACGCGCTCTCGCGATCGATGCCCTCATGCATGTCCGCGATCGAGCGCGCGTCGACGCCCGCGCCGACGGCGAAGTACATCCCGCGCGGATCGGCGGGCGTCGCGACGGGCGCGGAGCCGTCGGCGTTGAGGACCGTGACCTGCCAGAAGACGCCGTAGTCCTCCATCCATTGCGCACCCTCGATGAGCGGACGGATGGCGATGCGATACGTGCCCGGCGTGGCGGGCGCCTGCACGGTGAACTGGAACCACGCGACCTGCCCCGGTCCGACGTACGCGGCGGGCTGCACGGCCGGCCGGTTGTAGCGGGCCCAGCCGGTGGCGGGCGAGCCGAACGCGCCGTCGCCGCCGACGATGGTCGGGGCGTCCTGACCCGGGTCGCTGGCGGCGGTGCCGAGATACGCCACCTCACCGAGCCGGCCCTGGACCCAGCCGCGCGAGCCGGAGTTGGCGTAGGCGACGGTCGCGGTCATTCGATTGCCGGCGCAGAGGGACATGTAGCCCGACTGCCCGAACCAGGCGGCATGGAAGCCAGCGACCCCGGCCGGCACCGCGACCGGTGGCGGGACGCCCGGACCGACCGAGGAGGCGCATGTGGCCGCGTGTGCCGGACGGCCAAGCGCGATCACCGAACCGATCAGAAGGAGTGCCGCGATCCCGATCCTCACTAGATCGTCCAACTGTCGGCGCGGTCGGGTGTGACGCGATTGATGAGGGTTTTCTTAGGCCGGTCTTCCACGCCGCTCATGAAGCGCGACCTCGCGACCGCGAAGGTGGCTGCGAGCCCACCGCTAGTGGGCAATATCGCGAACGTAGAAAGGCACACATCAATGCTGAAACGAGCGATCATGGCCGGCCTGGTCTCGGCATCCATGCTCGGCGGCGGCATCGTCGGAGCGACGATGTTCCGCGCAACGAGCGTCTTCGCCGCGTCGAACACCGCGATCACCACCAACGTCCGCGCGGACGCATCGGCTGCCCCCGGCGCCTTCAAGTCGAACGAGGACCCCGCGCACGAGGCGACCGAATCGGCCGCGCGTGAGGCCGAGGAAGACGCGGGTCAGCGGCCCACCCAGCCGTAGCCGTTAGGTCCCCAACGCCTCCCACAGCACCTCGGCAACGTGGCGCACGGCGAATCGGTCGTGCGCCACGTCGGCCGCTCCGCGCAGATGGAGGAGGCAGCCCGGATTGTCGGTGACCAGCACCGCGGCGCCCGTGGCCCGCACGTTCTCGAGCTTCCGCTGGGCGATCTGTTCCGCGAGCGCGGGATGATCGATCGACGTGGACCCGCCGAACCCGCAGCACACGCCTCGTTCGGCGAGCTCGCGCACCGGGATCCCGGCGCGCTCGAGCAGCCGCTGGCCGGCATCGCCCGAGCCCATGACATTCGTTGTCTGACAGAAGGAGTGCACCGTGACCGTTGCGGCACCGTTCTTCATCGGCAGCGCCGGCGGATCGGCGACCCGATCGAGGAACGTGAGCAGATCGACGGTCCGGGATGCGATGTCCACGGCGCGCACCTGCCACGCCGGCTCGTCCGCGAGGAGCTCCGCGTAATCGTGGGCGATCGCGATCGCGCAGCTCGCCCCGGCGCTCACGATCCGATCAGCGTGCACCCCCTCCAGCGCCTCGATGGTGTGCTTCGCCATCCGGCGGGCGGTCGCGCGATCGCCGGCATCGAGCGGCGGCAGCCCGCAGCAGTGCTGGCCCGCCGGCACGACCACCCGTGCGCCGCAGGCCCGAAGAAGCTCGATCGCGGCTTCGACCTGCTCCGGTGCGAACCGATCGGCGATGCATTGGAGGAAGTACGCGACCGTGAGCCCGCGCGCTCCGCTGTTGACCCACGGGCCCTCGGTGCGCGCTTCGAACGTTCGCCCGATCCGGGTGTCGCGAGCCGGGGCCGAGGCGAGCGCGGGAACGCTGCGCCAGCGCTGGGCCGGGGGCAGCGGGACGCGCAGCGATGCGCCGCGCCGGACCGGCCGCTGGAGTACGGATGCAGCGCGCATCACGACATCGAAGACCCGCGGCCTGGACCACACCGCGAACGCGAGGCGCTTCGCGAAGGGCAGCCCATGGGCCGCGACGACCTGTGCGCGCACGCGGAGGATCTGCTGCGGCAGCGGGATGTCGACCGGGCAGATCGTCGCGCACGCGTTGCAGCTGACGCAGAGGCTCTGCGGCCCGGCGGCGTTCTCGAGCCCGTGATGCGCGGCCGTGTTCACGAGGCCGATCGGGCCGGAGTAGATGTAGCCGAAGACGTGACCGCCGACCACTTGATATGAGGGACACACATCGGCGCAGGCCGCGCAGCGGATGCAGCGCAGCACGTCCCGTAGACCAGGATCATCGTGCAACGCCGTCCTACCGTTGTCCACGAGGACGAGGTGGATCTCGCGATCGCCATCGACGCCGGTAATGAAGCTCGTGTAGCTCGTGATCTCCTGGGCCGTGGCGCTCCGCGCGAGGAGCCGCAGCTGCGACGCCGCATCCGCGAACGTGGGCAGGAGCTTCTCCCAGCCCGCGATGACGATGAGCGTCTTCGGCAGCGTGCTCACGAGATCGCCGTTCCCCTCGTTGGTCACGAGCATCACCGTGCCGGTATCGGCGATGAGCGCGTTCGCGCCGATCATGCCCGCGCCGGCCGTCTGGAACACCCGACGGAGCTCGGCGCGGGCGAGCCGGACCATCTCACCGATGTCGTCCGGATCCACGGCCTGGTGCGTCTCGGCCGCGAAGAGCGTCGCGACCTGCTGCCGGCTCTTGTGGATCGCCGGCATGACCATGTGGCTCGGCGTCTCGTGGGCCAGCTGGATGATCCATTCGCCGAGGTCGGTCTCGACGACCTTGATCCCCGCGGCCTCGAGATGGTGATTCAGGAAGACCTCTTCCGCGACCATCGACTTGCCCTTCGCGAACAGCGTGACGTTCCGCTCCTGCAGCAGCCGCAGCACGACCGCGCGGGCGTCATCCGCCGTGCGCGCGTCGTGGACGACGCCACCTCTGGCGGTGAACGCGGACACGAATCGCGCGCGGGCGGCGCCGGGGTCGTCCAGGACGCTGTCCTTCGCCGCCACCAGCCGCGCCTTCGCCTCGGCGAATGAGCTCCCGGTCGCGCCGAGCGACGGCCCTTCGGTCTCGAGCCGTTCGAAGGCCGCGTCGCGGGTGAGCCGCCAGGCGCGCTGGAACGCGAGCAGGTTCCGCTTGAGCCGTGGGTCGGCGAGCGCGCGCCGGTAGCGCTCGCCGAACGGCGCGATCATCCGACGAACACCACGTGCAGCTCGCGCGGCCCATGGACCCCGACCGTGAGCGCGCGCTCGATGTCGGCGGTCCGGCTCGGCCCGGTCATGAGCGTCACGTACGGATTCCCCGCGCGCACGAGCACGTCGACCCGCGCGAGCGCCGCGTCGAGCGTCGGCACGATCTCGTCCTTCGGGACCAGGAGGTACAGCCGCTCGGACAGCAGCGCCCGGCCCCGCTCATCTCGCGGCCAGGACACCGCGACCGAGCCGGTCTCGGCGATGGCGAAGAGCCCGTCGGCCAGATGATCGCCTTCGCCCTGTGGCAGGAGCCGCCGCGCGGTGTCGCGGTCCGGAGCGTCGCTGACCGCCGCGCCGACCGCCGTCGCCTTGCGCGCGAAGTGTTCGCGGAGGTCGGGCATCAGGACCCGCGCTCGAACCGGTCCGTCTTCTCGTTCCAGCGGAAGAGCAGCTTCGCGTCGGGCTTGCCGTCCTTCACTCCGCGGATCTCGTGCACGGTGCTGACGACGCGCCGCGTCGGGTTCTCCCACTCGCCGAGCGAGCGCAGGTACACGACGAGCGAGATGCGCGAAGCGTGCGCGTCGGGTACGCCACAGCCCGCGCAGATGATCGCGAACGCCTCATCGGGGTCGGGTGCGTGCAGTGCGGTCGCGAGCGCCGTGCCCTGAGTGATGCCGTTGAACGCGCGTCGCACGGGATCGCCCCACACGTAGCCCTTGGACCACGCACCGCGGCTGATCTCGGGCACGATGAGATAGCCACCCTTGGCCTTCGCGATGAGCGGGTCCACGTCGTCGCCGTCGTACCCGAGCGCCACCACCGCCTTCGACTGCTCGGCCAGCATCGCGCGCATCGTCGTGGTCTTTCCGGCAAGCCGCGGGACGGCCATCACGATGAAGCTCTTGTGGGCCAGCGCCGTGTCGCGAAGCAGGTCGGCGATCTCCTGCGACATCGTGCCGTTCGCTACCTGATCCGCGAGCCGGATCTCTTTCTCCGCCATCGTCGGAACACTAGCCGGACATGCACTGCGCCCGCCTCAAGGGCGGGCGCAGTCGGTCAAGGAGGGAGTGGAGGTGGTGACGGAGTTAGCGGCGTGGGCCCCGGCCTGCCGGCTCGGTCGAGTCGGCGAGCTTCGTCATGCGGTCCGCGAGGCCGGTCTCCTGCTGCGTCGCCTGCGCGGCGGTGATCGTGCCGGCGGTCTTCGCCGCTTCGATCTTCGCGGTCGCGTCGGCGACGAGCGCCTGGACGAGCTGGTCGCGGGTCTTGCCCGCGGCGGTCGCGATCTGGGTCAGGGTCTGGCCCGCGTCCATCTTGGTCCGCAGGTCGGCGGTCGTCGTGCCGAGGAACGTCGCGGCGGCGGCGAGCGGGTCGCCCTGCACGCCGAAGCCGAATGGACGGCCGGGACCGCCGTTGCCCGGACCACCGTTGGGGCCGCCCGGGTTCGCGGTGCCCTTGAGGTCGACGAACGTGGAGATCGACTGCTGCTCGGCCGCGACGAGCGCGGCGACGAGGCCGTCGCGCGTCTTTCCGTTCGCGATGGCGATGTCGGCGAGGCTCTTGCCCGACGCGAGCTGCGTCTTGAGGTCGGCCGGCGCGATGCCGATGTACGTGGCCGCCGCGGCCATGAGGTCTGCGCCGCCCTTCGGCCCGTTGTCGGTCAGCGCGCCCGGGTTCGTGCCGATCCGCGCCGCAAGCTGAGCCAGCGGAGCGGGCTGGGCCGCCGCGGCGGTCGCTGAGGTCCAGAGGATCGATGCGCTGGCGATGCCGCCCGAGAAGACCAGCGCCACGCCGGTCGCGATGAGGGCCCGTTCGACATTCTTCATCGGTGTACGTCCTTTCACGCCCGTCGTGGCGTCAGCCACAAAGATGGCACCAGGCGGGAGGCGGGTCATGAGAGGGCCATAAGAAAGGGCCGGCGGGCCGCGTTCTTACCCCGTTCTTAGGCCGGTCTTCCTATGCTCGAGTGCGTGAACGTCCTCCTGGTCGAGGACGATCCCGCAGTACGCGGCGCGGTGGAGCGGGCGCTCCGCCATGCCGGGCACGAGCCGGCGCTGGCCACGGACGGGGTCCGCGCGCTCGAGCAGGCGACGGCCCTGCTGTACGACGCGGTGGTCCTCGACCTCGGTCTTCCCGGTCTCGACGGTCTCGAGGTCTGCCGGCGGCTGCGCGCCGCGGGCAACCAGGTGCCGGTCCTCATGCTGACCGCGCGCGCCGCCGTCTCCGACCGGGTCTCGGGCCTCGACGCCGGCGCCGACGACTACCTTGTGAAGCCATTCGCCCTCGATGAGCTCCTCGCCCGGCTGCGCGCGCTCGAGCGCCGCGCGCCGTCGAGCGGCCAGATCCGGGGCGAGCTGCGGTTCGGCGATCTGACCATCGATCGCGACGCGATGACCTGCCGGCGCGGGGCCCGCGAGATCCAGCTGTCGCGCACCGAATACCAGCTGCTCGAGCTGCTGATGGCGAACCAGGGCAAGGTCCTCAGCCGTGACGTGATCTTCGACAAGGTCTGGGGCTACGACTTCGGCCCGGAGTCCAACTCGCTCGACGTGTACGTCGGTTACCTGCGACGCAAGCTCGAGGCGGATGGCGAGCCGCGGATCATCCACACCGTGCGCGGCGTCGGCTACGTGATGCGCGACTCATGAGCTTCCGCCTTCGGGTGACCCTGCTCGCCGCGGGCGCCGTCGCGGTCGCCGTCGTGGGCGCCGCGCTGCTCATGTTCCTCGTGCTCCAGCAGCAGCTCCTCGCGCAGGTCGACCGTAGTCTCGCCGACGCGGCGACCACGGCGCAGGCCCAGGGCCCGCGGGGTAATGATCGAGGCGGGCGGCCGCCGTTCGGCGATCCGGGCCAGACCGTGTCCGGTCGCGGTGACGTCTTCGCTCAGAGCATCGATGCCACCGGTCGGGTCATCCGCGCTGACTACTCGCAGTCTGTGCCGGCGCTCGTCACGGCGACGGCGAAGCAGGTCGCGGCCACGCAGGCGAAGGACGGCGCGAAGTTCGACACCACGATCGACGGCACCCCGTACCGCGTCCTGGTCGTTCCGCTGGGCGGCGGCACCGCGCTCGAGCTCACCTACGCGATGACCGACATCGACGCGGTCCTCGCCGAGACCCGCATCCGCCTCATCTTCCTGGCCCTCGGCGGCGTGCTCCTCGCCGCGGCGCTCGGCACGGTGGTCGCGCGGGCCGCGCTCGCGCCGGTCGAGCGGCTCACGTCCGTCGTCGAAGAGGTCGCGAAAACGCGTGACCTGTCACGCCGCGTAGCGGCGACGGGCAACGACGAGCTCAGCCGGCTCGCGGCGAGCTTCAACGAGATGCTCGGCGCGCTGGAGGTGTCGCTCCGCCAGCAGCGGCAGCTCGTCGCCGACGCGTCTCACGAGCTGCGCACGCCGCTCACGAGCCTGCGCACGAATCTCGAGCTGCTGGCCCGCGGCCATCCGACCGACGAGGCCGAGCGTCGCACGGTGCTCACCGACCTGGTCACGCAGATGGAGCGCCTCTCGACGCTCGTCGCCGATCTCATCGACCTCGCCCGCGACGAAGAGGCCGCGCTCCCGGTGGAGGACCTGCGCCTCGACGAGATCGTCGCCGACGCGCTCGCGGGTGTCCGCAACCGCTACCCGCGCGTGATCTTCTCGCTGTCGAGCCAGCCCTCGGAGATCCACGGCGTGCGCTCGCGGATCACGCGCGCGGTCACCAACCTCCTCGACAACGCCGGGAAGTGGAGTCCCCCGGGGGGGATCGTCGAGGTCAGCGTCGCCGCAGGCGAGGTGACGGTGCGCGACCACGGCCCGGGGATCTCCGCCGAGGACGCCGCGCACGTGTTCGACCGCTTCTGGCGCGCGAGCAGCGCACGGCACTTACCGGGCTCGGGCCTCGGTCTCTCGATCGTGAAGGACGTCGCCGAGAAGCACGGCGGATCGGTGATCCTCGAATCCGCGCCCGGCGGCGGCGCGCGGTTCCGGCTGCGGCTCGCGGCGCAGCCGTAGCATCGAGGCATGGTCATCAATGCGCGGACCGTCCGCTGCACGCATCGCGGCGCCATCAAGCCGGTCGATCCCGACGGCGACGGCTGCGCGGAATGCCTTGCGACCGGCGATGAATGGGTCCACCTGCGGATGTGCATGACCTGCGGCGCGGTCCGTTGCTGCGACTCGTCCCCCAACCGGCATGCGAGCAAGCACGCCAAGAAGGCGGGTCACCCGATCGTGCGCTCCATGGAGGCCGGCGAGAACTGGATGTGGTGCTACGTGGACGAGGTCTACATCGAGCCGGCCTGACCTCGGCGCGTACGCCCGGCCCGGCTTCGCCGGCCCGGGCGAGCCCCATTCAAGGGCGCTGGCCGAGAGTGACGATGAGCGCGATGATCACGAACGAGACCGCGAAGATCGGGATGGCGAGCGCGGCAAAGATGATGTGGTCCTGCTGCCGGTACTGCGGATCGATCTTGGGTTTCGGAGGCGCCCCGTGATCAGCCATCGCGCTGAGGCTAGCGCAGCCGGGCTTAGCATCGCTTCGCGCCGGCGCGGACCGGCCCGAAGGGGAGAAGACATGGCAAAGTTCGTCGCGCTCATCAGCTGGACCGAGCAAGGCGTGAAGAACTATCGCGACAGCATCGATCGGGCGAAGGCCGGGACCGCGGCCGCGGAGAAGCTCGGCGGCAAGCTCACCAAGATCTACTGGACGCTCGGGAAGTACGACCTGGTCGCACTCACCGAGTTCCCGGACGACGAGACCGCTACCGCCTTCGCGCTTGCGTTGAGCAGTCAAGGGAACGTGCGGACCACGACGATGCGGGCCTATGACGAGGCCGAGATGACCGCGATCGTGGCGAAGAACAAATAGAGCTCGCGCTCCTCATCTGGTTCGTCATCGGCGCGGGGATCGCCGCGGGAGCCTTCATCATCGCGCGCTCGGCGATCCAGATCGCGTCGGTTGCCTACAACGTTCTTGAGAAGCGGCTCGATCCGCGCGTCGCGACGCGCCAGACGATCATGCTGACCCTGGCCGGGATCGCCGCGTTGATCGCGACCTCGGTCATCGCGGGCATCGCGATCCTCGCGATGCTCCAGGGCCTGGTGAACGCGAGCGGGCTGAACTAGCTCACATCGTCTTCGGCGTCTCCGGCTGCGGCGATGGCCGCGGCTGTAGAGGCTGATCGATCGACTGACCGCCCTGCGTGCCCTGCTCAACCTGGGCCGGTGGGTGTTCGCCGGGCCGTGGCGGAAGCGGTCCTTGCGGGTTCATTTCGGGCCTCCTTCTGTCTTTCGGCCGAAGCCGACACTCACCGATGCGGCAGAGGCCGTGCCAGACTCGAGCCGGCCGACGAGCGCGCGCACCCGGCGCTCGATGCCGTCCCGCACGATGCGGAACGCGGCGAGCCGCTCGTCCTCGCTGCCGCGCGCGAG
Organism: Candidatus Limnocylindria bacterium; assembly: GCA_036569845.1. Classification (GTDB taxonomy): domain Bacteria; phylum Chloroflexota; class Limnocylindria; order P2-11E; family P2-11E; genus UBA4735. The sequence continues at coordinate 9,121 of DATCPY010000093.1, forward strand.
CGCGGGATCGGGGAACTTCCAGCGAAGCTGCATCCGCGCGCCGGGCGGGATCGGACAGTTCGCGTCGCAGACGGTGACGCACACATCGAACGGTCCGGCGAGCTCATCGATGGACTTGCTGCGTTGTGCCGAGATGTCGATGCCGACTTCGCGCATGACGCGCACCGCGAGCGGATGGAGCTCGCTCGCGACCGTGCCCGCGCTCTCGGCGATGAACCGCTCACCGCCGAGCGCGCGGAGGAATCCTTCGGCCATCTGCGACCGCGCGGCGTTGTGGCCGCAGAGGAACACGACCTTGGTCACAAGACCATGGTCGCACCGCGCGCGGCCGCGCCGGTTACGCGGGGAGCTTGAGCGTCTTGCCGGGGTGGATGAGGTCGGGGTTGTCGCCGATGACGTCCTTGTTCAGCTCGTAGATCTCTTTCCACCGATTGGCGTCGCCAAGCTGCTCCTGGGCGATGTCGGAGAGGTTGTCACCGCTCTTGATCGTGTACGACTTCTCGCCCTTGATCTCGTCCGGCGCATGGATCTCGCTTCCGGGGATGACGTGGTACTCCTTGGGGGCGTAGTCCGGGGCCGGGGCGTCCGCGGGGCTGTCAGCGCTCTTGGCCATCTGGTCCTCCAGGGCGCGCTGTGGCGCGCGCCATCGATCCCACCACTCGCACGTTCGGTGCCGCCGCAGCGGCCAAGCAGCCGAACTCCGTATCGTCACCGGGTGCGCTCCGGCCCGCTCCGTCACAAATGGTTCGCCGCGTTCACCGCGACCATCACCTCGGGCTCGATCGGCGACGAGATCATGCGGCTGGCCCTCCCCCTCCTCGTGCTCGACCTGACCCACGACATCGGCGCCGCCGCGATCCTCCGGGTCATCGAGAGCGTGCCCTACGTGCTCTTCGGGGCGTTCGCCGGCGCGCTCATTGACCGTTCGGAGAAGCGGCGGCTGCTCAGCATCACCACCATCCTCAGCTTCATCCTCACCGCGTTCATCCCGATCTCGGTGGACCTCGGCTGGTTCTCGCTCGGTCTGCTCTACGCGATCACCTTCCTGCTCGGCACCCTCGAGGTCGTCTGGGGTATCACCGCCGACTTCAGCATCGTGCCCGCCCTCGTCGAGCCGGATGAGCTCACCGCGGCGAACGCCACCTACCTGACGGCCGACCGCGTCGCGCGGATCGTCGGGCCGGGCCTGGGCGGCTTCGCGGTCGGCGCGCTCGCCTTCAGCGGCGCATACGGATCGGCGAACGCGCTCTGGCTGTCGGCGTTCCTCTATCTGCCCTCGCTCGTGGTCTTCCTGCGCATGCCGCCGCTGAACGACGTCGATCCGGCGTCGGTCGCGCCCCTCACGGTCGCCAATGTGAGGAGCGAGGTCGGCGAGGGCTTCACGTTCATCTGGCGGAGCAGCGTCCTGCGTGCCCTCTTCGTGCTCATGTTCATCAGCAACCTCGGCAGCCAGGGGATGAACACGCTCCTCCTGTTCGTCCTTCGCGAGGAGTACAAGCTCGACGCGCTGACGATCGGCCTCGCCCTGTCCTTCACCGGCGTGATCCAGATCTTCGGGTCGGCGTTCGCGCCGCGGCTCGCGCGGGGGCGCCCGCTCGGGACGACGATGCTCATCGTCGTCTCGCTGGCGGCAATGTCGAGCGGCGCGGCGGCGTTCGCCCGCACCTGGCAGACGGTCGTCCTCGCGGTCACCGGCCGACAGCTCGCGTGGAGCGCGCACATCGTCTACGCGTTCATCCCGCGGCAGCGCGAGGTCCCGGCCGCACTGCGGGGCCGGGTGAACGGCGCGTTCCGCACGCTCATCCTCATCAGCAACACCGCCTCGCCGGCCCTGCTCTCGACGATCGCGGCGGCGTACTCGACATCCGTGGCATTCGCCGCGGCCGGTGTGCTCGGCGCGCTGTCCGTCGCGGTGAGCTCGCTCGGCCCGTTGCGCAAGTACGACATCCGCGACGCGTCGGCGGAGGCCGCGGCCGTCGAGCCGGCCGCGGAGTCGGAGCCGACGCCGGCGGATTAGCCGATGTTGCCGTCGGTCGCCTCGGCTAGGCTTCGCTCCATTCAGCAGCTGGCGGAGGTCCCGTGACCGGCACGCTCTGGCTCACCCTCGGCGAAGCGAGCCGCATCCTCGGCGTCGATCCCGACACCCTGCGCCGCTGGGCGGACAACGGGAAGGTCGACGTCCTGAAGACGCCGGGCGGACATCGCCGCTTCCTCCGGGCATCGATCGAAGGGATGCTCCCCCGCCCGCGTCAGCCGGCGCGCGCTTCGCTGAGCGCGATCGGCGAGCCGCCGGATCGGATCGCCGCAGAGTTCCTAAAGCGCGTCCGCTCGGACCTCGCCACGCAGGACTGGCACGGGCGCTTCGACGATGACTCGCTGCGTTGGTTCCGCGAGCGCGGCGTGCGGATGAGCGACCTGCTCATCGGCTATCTCGATGCAGGCCGCCGCCCCGGACGCGACGGGTACCTGAAGCAGGCCGCGACCCTTGGACAGGAGTACGGCGTGGAGGCGAAGCGCCGGGACCTCTCGCTCGGCGAGGCTACCCAGGCGTTCCTGTTCTTTCGCGCGCGGTTCCTCGCGGAGATCGCGAACGTCGCACGCCGCCGCAGCCTCGCACCGGATGAGGCAGCCTCGCTGTTCGCGGAGGCCGACCGGGCTCTCGACACCGTGATCCTCGCGCTCATCGACGGACACCGCGCCGCGTGACCGATACGAAGGCGCTCGGCGAGCGCGCGATCCGCGCGATCGACGCGAAACGCGGGGAGCTGATCAAGCTGTCGCTGTCGCTCCACGGCGAGCCCGAGATCGGATACCAGGAGCACAAGTCCGCAGCGAAGCTCGCCGAGTTCCTGGAAGCGAACGGGTTCACGGTCCAGCGGAAGTACAAGGACGTCGAGACCGCGTACCGCGGCGACGCCGCGGGCAACGCGAAGGGCCCGACGGTCGCGATCCTGACCGAGTACGACGCGCTTCCGGATATCGGGCACGCCTGCGGTCACAACCTCATCGCGATGATGGGGACCGGCGCGGCGATCGGCGTGCGCGCGGTCCTGGATTCCCTGCCCGGCACGCTCGCCGCGATCGGCACGCCGGCCGAAGAAGGCGGCGGCGGCAAGGTCGCGCTCGTGAGAGCGGGCGGGTTCGCGGACGTCGACGTCGCGATGATGTGCCACCCGTCGTCCCGGACGCTGTCGGGCCGCACGTCCCTCGCGTCGAACCGCGTGGATGTCGAGTTCTACGGGAAGGCCGCCCACGCGGCCGCGCAGCCGGACAAGGGCATCAACGCCCTGGACGGCGTGATCCAGACGTTCAACAACGTGAACGCGATGCGCCAGCAGCTCCGGCCGGAGGCGCGCATCCACGGGATCATCACCAGCGGCGGGAGCGCCGCGAACATCATCCCCGAGTACGCGATGGCGAAGTTCAGCGTCCGGGCACTCGATCGCCGTTATCAGCAGGAGGTCTTGAAGCGGTTCATCGCATGCGCTGAGGGCGCCGCCGCCGCGACCGGCACCAAGCTCAAGGTCACGGTCCACGAGAACTCCGGCTACGAGAACATGGTCCCGTCGCAGCCGCTCGCCGAGCGCTGGGCCGCGCACATGCGCGCAATGGGCCAGTCGGTGCAGACGACCCTGGACGACGAGCGGATGGGCTCGACCGACATGGGAAACGTGAGCCAGGTCCTCCCGGCGATCCACCCGTACATCGGGATCGCGGCCGAGGGCACGCCCGGGCACTCGACCGCGTTCCGGGATGCAGCCGCGACGCCGGAGGCGCACGAGAACGCGCTGTTCGCGGCGAAGGCCCTGGCCCTGGTGGCGATCGACGCGCTGACGGACCCCGCGCTGCTCGAGCGAGCGCGCGTCGAGTTCGAGGAGCGGCGTACGCAGGGCGTGGTGAAGGGCAAGGCCTGAGCTTTCTCCCGCGCGACGTCCGCATCCTCGTCGCGGTCCAGGTCCTCTGGGGCCTCGGGTTCGGGCTCGTCGGTCCGATCCAGCCGCTCTTCCTGCAGTCGCTCGGCGCGGATCCGTCGCAGATCGGGCTCGTGTTCGGCATCGGCAACATCGCGGGCGGGCTCCTCGTCCTGCCGGCGGGCTTCGCGGCGGATCGCCGCGGCCGGCGGCTCGTCATCATCGCGAGCGGGATCTCGGGCACCATCGGCGCGCTTTCGCTCGTGCTCCTCGATCACTGGGAGGGCGCGATCGCGAGCTCCATCCTGTACTGGGCCGGTACCGCCGCACTTCCCGTGATGAGCGCGCATGTGTCGCAATCGGTCCCGCGGGCGCTCCTCGGCCGCGCTATGGGTACGGTCTACGGCGCATTCTTCGGCGGCTTCATCCTCGCGTCTCCGCTCGCGGGCGCGCTCGCCGCGAACATCGGCATGCGGGCGACGATCCTTGCCGGCGCGGTGTTCTTCGGCCTCTCCACGGCGGGCTCGCTCGGACTCACGCCCGGTCGCGTCGCGCGCACGGTCGGCGCGGCCCGCTTCCCACGCGCGTTCTGGGTGCTGCTGGCCCTTGCGCCGGTCGGCGCCTTCGTCGCGGTCCTGCCGACGCCGCTCCTGCCGGTGTACGTGCGCGACATCGCGGGCGCGCCATTGGAGCTCGTGGGCGTGTACGTCGCGTGTGTGAGCCTCGGGTCGGCGCTCTTCTCCGCCGCCGGTGGCCGGCTGGCCGACCGGTTCGGTGCCGCGCCCGCGGTGCTCGCGAACGCCGTCGCGCTCACCGTCGGCTGCGCGATCGCCGCGCTGCTCGCGTCGAACGGGATCCTGGTCGCGATCGGGCTGGTCCTCGCCGGCGCGAACGTCGCCTCGAACCCGGTGCTCGCCGCGCTGCTCGAGCGGGTCGTCCCGCGGGCCCGCGCGGCGGTCGGCTACGCGGCGTTCCAGCTCGTGTACGCGGTCGGCTTCGGCATCGGTGGCATCGCGGCAGGGTCGCTGTACGACGCGGACGCCCATTTGCCGTTCGTGGTGACGATCGCGCTCGCGCTCCCGGTCGCGATGGTGTTCGCCGTGGTCATCGCCCGAGTCGTCCGCGACGACCCGCGTGTGGAGCTCCCTGTCGGCTAGGTCCTGGCGATCCCGATCGCGGCCAGCAGCAGCTTGCGCTGCAGCTCCAGTGGCGCCGGAACGCTCCCGCCCAGCTTCGTGAACCAGTCCGCGTGCGCGCCGAGCTCGGCAGCCCACTCGGACGGATCGACGCGCAGCGCCGCGGCCAGCCGCTCCGTATTGAGATCGAGGCCCACCAGGTCGAGGTCACTCGCGCGTGGCGTCCAGCCGATCGGCGTCTCGATGGCATCCGCGTTGCCCGTCGAACGGCCGATGATCCATTCGAGGACCCGCATGTTCTCGCCGTAGCCTGGCCACAGGTACTTGCCGGCCGCGTCCTTGCGGAACCAGTTCACCAGGAACAGCTTGGGCGGATCGGGGACGAGGGCCGACATCTCGAGCCAGTGGCCGAAGTACGTGCCCATGTCGTAGCCGCAGAACGCAAGCATCGCCATCGGGTCCCGCCGGATCACACCGACCGTGCCCGTGATCGCCGCGGTCGTCTCGGCACCGGCCGTCGCGCCGAGGTAGACGCCGTGCGTCCAGTTGAACGACTGGAGGACCAGCGGCACCGTCGTTGACCGCCGGCCGCCGAAGAGGATGGCCGAGATCGGCACGCCCTTCGGATCCTCGGCGAAGCGCGACAGCGCCGGATTGTTCGCCATCTGCACGGTGAATCGGCTGTTCGGATGCGCGGCGTACTCGCGCGAGCCCTTCGTCCAGGGCCGCCCGCGCCAGTCCGTCAGGTTCTCCGGCACCTCGCCGTCCATGCCCTCCCACCAGATGTCGTTATCCGGCGTGAGCGCGACGTTGGTGAAGAAGGAATTCCGCTCGAGCATCCGCATGGCGTTCGGGTTCGTCTGGTAGTTGGTGCCAGGCGCGACCCCGAAGAAGCCGAACTCGGGATTCACTGCGTAGAGGCGGCCATCGTCGCCGACGCGCATCCACGCGATGTCGTCGCCGACGGTCCGGATCTTCCAGCCGGAAAGGGCCGGCGGCGGCACGAGCATCGCGAGATTCGTCTTCCCGGATGCGCTCGGGAACGCCCCGGCGATGAAATGCGTCTCGCCTTCGGGGCTCTCGGCCTCGAGCAGCATCATGTGCTCCGCGAGCCAACCCTCGTTCCGGGCCTGGTAGCTGGCGATCCGCAGCGCGAGGCACTTCTTGCCGAGCAGCGCGTTGCCGCCGTAGCCGGAGCCGACCGACCAGATGGTGTCGTCCTGCGGGAAGTGGCAGATGAACCGCCGCTCCGGGTCGCAATCGGCCACGGAATGCAGACCGCGGTTGAAGTCATCCGATGTGCCGAGACGATCGAGCGCGACCTGGCCCATGCGGGCCATCATCCGCATGTTGAGCACGACGTAGATCGAATCGGTCAGCTCGATGCCGACCTTCGCGAACGGCGAGTCGGCCGCGCCCATGACGTATGGGACGACGTACATCGTGCGGCCCTTCATCGACCCGTCGAAGATGCCGGCCAGCTTCCGATACGCGTCAGCAGGCTCCATCCAGTTGTTCGTCGGCCCGGCCTCGGCCTTCGTGGGCGTGCAGACGAACGTGAGCTCCTCGGTGCGCGCGACGTCGTTCGGGTTCGAGCGATGGAGGTAGGAGTCGGGCCGCTTCTCGCTACTGAGGGGGATCATCACACCGGTGGCGATCGCCTCGTCGAGCAGCGCCTTCGCCTCGTCGTCTGATCCGTCGCACCAGTAGGTCTGGTCGGGCTTGCACATCTTGGCCATCTCGTTGACCCACGAGACGACGTGGCTATTCGAGTACGCGCGGTCCTTCACGGCGAGCACATCGATCTCCTTCGGCGAACGCAAGGATATCGCCCGGAGGCCTACGCGGTCGTCGCGGGCTCCGTGGCGAACGCGTACGCGAGCGCGTCCTCGAGCTTCATCGCGAGCCCGCGCTGCACCGCAGGCTGCCGCTCGGCAGGGATCGTGTCGGGCTGCGCGCGGTCCTCGGTCTGGCCGAAGATCGCGGTGAGGCCGATGCCCGTCTTCCTGGCGAGGGCGGCCCATGCACCGACGAGCACGTCATGCCGCTCGAGATCGCCGGCGGCCTTTGCCAGCTCGCTGAGATCGCTGAGCATCAGCACCATGCCGCTGATGTCGCCCGCCGCGACGAACAGCTCGGTCGCCTCTTTCCACGCGCTGCGCGCGTGCACGAGATCCCCGAGCTTCAGGTCCACGAGCCCGGCCATGTGCAGGTCCCAGGCGAGATCGAACTGATTCGACAGCTTCCGATGCTGCTCCAGCGCCTCGTCGATCGTCCGTCGCGCGAACAGAAGGTCCTCCTTGGTGTGGCCCTGCCCGCCCGACACCACGTTGGTCAACGCGAACGACGCGCGGCCGATCGCGGCACCGTCGCCGAGCTGACGGAACAGCGCGAGCGCCTCCTCGAGGAGCACGCGCCCGTGAGCCATGTCCGAAGTCGGGATCGTGTAGGCGAAGGACAGGTTGTACGCCGCCAGCGCGATCTCCTTCGGATCCCCTATTTCTCTCGCGAGCTCGAGCGCCGCGCCATAGTGCGTGAGCATCGCGAGATCGCCGATCCAGTAGACGAGTCCGCCGAGCGCCTCGAGCGCGCGCAGGCGGAGCTCCCGGCTCGCGCCGGGAACGGCGACGGCCCGTTCGGCCCAGCCCCGCCCCTCCCGGAGGTATCCGCGGCTCTGCCAGAACCGCCAGAGCGCGTAGACCAACCGGGCCGCCTCGTCGGCGCGGCCGTCAGCGATCGCGAACTCGAGCGCGGCGCGCAGATTGTCGTGCTCGAGCTCGACCCGGTCGAGCCAGAGCTTCTGCTGCTTTCCCTGGAGCTCGGGCCGCGCCCGTTCGGCGAGCGCCACGTACGCGGCGAGGTGCCGCCTCCGCAGATCCTCCTGCTCGCCACGCTCGGCGAGGCGTTCGAGCGCGTAGTCGCGGATCGTCACGAGCATTCGGAACCTGGGTTCGCCCTCGACCTCGCTCTGGCGGAGCAGGCTTTGGTCGACGAGCTCGCTGACCCCGTCGAGCGCGTCCCGCCCGATCTCGCTCGATGGGCCGCACACGGTCTCGATCTGCTCGAGCTGCGCGCCGGCGACGAAGACGGAGCATCGCGCGAAGAGCCGCTTCATCCCTTCGTCGAGGAGGTCGTAGCTCCATGCGATCGCCCCGCGCAGCGTGCGCTGGCGGTCGGTCCGGTCGCGGGCGCTGCTCGCCAGGAGATCGAGACCCTGCTTGAGACGCGGCAGCATCGCCTGTGGTGTGAGGAGCTTGACCCGGGCCGCGGCAAGCTCGATGGCGAGCGGCAGCCCGTCGAGGTGGAAGACGATCTCGGCGACCGGCGCGGCATTCTCGGCCGTCACCATGAAGTCGGGCTTCACGGCGCGCGCGCGCTCGATGAACAGCCGCACGGCATCGGACTGAGCGAGGACCTCGATCGACGGCAGCCGCTCCGGATCGGGCAGCTCGAGCGGCGGAACGGGTAGCTCTTGCTCGCCGGAGATCCGCAGCGGGGCGCGGCTGGACGTGAGCACCTTCAGACCACGCGCCGCGTCGAGCAATACCGAGATCGTCGATGCGGCGGGCAGGATCTGCTCGAAGTTGTCGAGGACGAGGAGCAGCGTCTTGTCGCGCAGATGCTCGGTCACGCGATCGATGGGCAGCTCGCTGCCGCTCACCTGAACGCCGAGCGAGTGCGCGATCGTGGACGCCACCAGCTCCGGGTCGCTGATCGGCGCGAGCGGGACCCAGAACGCGCCGTCAGCGAACTGATCGCCGACCTCCGCCGCGAGCTGCAGCGAGAGCCGCGTCTTGCCCGTCCCGCCCGGACCGGTGAGCGTGAGGAGGCGGGTCCGGTCCAGCAGCTTGAGACCATCGCGGATCTCTTTCTCGCGGCCGATGAAGGTCGTGATCTGCTGCGGGAGGTTGTTCGGCGTGCGGTCCAACGTCCGCAATGCGGGGAACTCGCTTGGCGAGCCATCGATGACGAGCTGGTAGATCCGTTCGGGCTGCGCGAGATCCTTGAGCCGGTGCTCGCCCAGATCGCGGAGCTGCACGCCCGCCGGCAGATCGGCGCCCGCGAGCACCCGCGTCGCGCCCGAGGCGAGCACCTGGCCACCGTGGGCGACCGCCGCGATGCGCGCAGCCCGATGCACATCGATGCCGACGTAGTCCGCGCCCGCCCGCTCGCTCGCGGGCGTGCCCTCGCCGGTGTGCATGCCCATGCGGACGCGCACGACGGCACCGTGAGGGAAGGTCAGCTGGGCGAGCGCCCGCTGGCCGGCGGCCGCGGCGGCGAGCGCGTCCTGGGCCGTGGCAAACACCATGAACAGCGCGTCGCCCTCGATCCGGACCTCGTGGCCCTTCGCGAACGCCCGGCGGAGCGTCTCGGTGTGCACCTCGAGTACCTCGTGGTATTTGTCGGTCCCGAGGCCGTTGAGGAGCTTCGTCGACCCCTCGATGTCCGTGAACAGGAAGGTCAGGGTGCCGCGTGGGAGCGGGCCGGTCGGCATCATCTCGAATTGTCCGCTCGTCCCCG
>DATCPY010000094.1:0-7064 GCA_036569845.1 Candidatus Limnocylindria bacterium
GACCGCGTCCGACAGCGCGGCCGCAAAGGCGCCCGCGGTCGCGTAGCGCCGATCGGGATCGCGAGCGAGACCCTTCGCGATCACGCCGTCGGCGGTATCCGAGAGCCGCGGGTCGGCGGTGCGAATGTGCGGCGCGCCACGGTCGAGCCGGTCGCGCAGGAGATCCTCGTTCTCAGCACCCACGAACGCGGGCTGACCGGTGAGGAGCTCGTACGCGACGAGCGCCAGGCCGTACACATCGCTGCGCGGCGTCACCGGCTTTCCCTCGATGCGCTCCGGCGCGATGTACCGCGCGGTCCCGACGAGCTCACGCTCCTCGCTGTCACGTGCCGCGCGGGCGATGCCGAAGTCGGTGAGCTTGGCGTTGCCCGACCCGTCGACGATGACGTTCGCCGGCTTCACGTCGAGGTGCACGAGGCCGGCCTGGTGGGTCGCGTCGAGCGCGCCGGCGATCTGCCCGACGAGCGTGGCGACCTCCGCGGCGGGCAGGGCCCCACGGTCGGCGACGATGTCCCGCAGCGAGCGGCCCCGCACCTCCTCCATCACGATGAACGCGGCGTTGCCATCCTGTCCTTCGTCGAACACCGTGACGATGTGCGGGTGGCTGACCGCGGCGGCGCGGCGGGCCTCGGTGGTGAAGCGATCGCGGAACGCCGGCTCGGCCTGTGCCCCGAGGATCTTGACCGCGACGTCTCGATCGAGTCGCAGGTCACGGGCGCGCCAGACCTCGGCGGTGCCCCCGCGGTCGATGCGCTCGGTCAGGCGGTACCGACCGGCGATGAGGCGGGCTTTTGAAGGGGGCTCGGCCGAGGCCGGCGAAGCCGGGCTCGGCCGCACGTTCTCTTCGTTCGTCATACGGTCAGGAACGGCAACTCCGGTGCCGCGCGCTCAGGCGAGCGCGACGAGCGCGGTGAGGGCATCCTCGTAGATCGAGTCACTGCGCGCGATCGTGAGCTCTTCGCCGAGCAGCTCGCTCACACCGGGCTTGCCCAGCGGCACGAGCCGCTCTGCCACGGTCACGCCATCGATGCCGACGGACGCGGTCGCATGCGACGAGTCCTCGACCCGCTTCACCACGAACTCCGCCCGCCGCGCGCCGTCGGTCGCCTGGATCCGCAGGCCCGACAGGTTGCCCTCGTCGATGCCGCGCATGTAGCGCGGACGGACGCGGGTCTGGATCTCGTGGCCGTCGCCGCGCCGCATCGCGAACAAGAGCCCGCCGGCCTCCGAGGGCGCGAGCGACTCGACCGCCTGCCACCCGAGGCGCGAGGCCAGCCAGCCGATGAGCAGGAGCGCCTGCGATGGATGGATCTCGCGCCCGTCGGCGTCGACGGAGAAGCCCACGCGGACGCCGGTGATGCCGTCGAGGAACGGCCGCCACGCCGGCACGTCGAAGAACTGGCTGACCAGCTCGCGCCACGGCGTGATCCGCGTCCAGTTGAAGTCCGTGAGCCCGTAGCGCCCGTGGCCGGCGCGCGCGACCGAGTGGAGGCGGGCCAGGGTCGCGTCCGGTCGCGCGAAATCTCCGGAGTCCACGATGAGCCGATCGGCGAGGCCGAGCAGCTGCTCGAAGTACGCCGCGTCGAGCGGCGGGGTCTCGGTCCACCAGAGGAACACCGGCAGGTCGGGCAGCAGCAGCGGGATGACGGCGCTCGCGAGCCGCTGATCGGCGTCGCCGCGCGCGCGGATGAGGATCTGCTCGTAGCTCACCTGCTGAAGGCCCGCGGGATGGCTGAGGTGGCAGTGCATCTCGAGCCCGGGCGCGATCCCGTCGCGCATGCGGTCGGCACGCACGACGATCGCCCGTGACGGGTGCCGGGTGGCGAGGTCGTCGATCGTCGTCGCGGCGCGACGGGCATGCGCATCGCGCGTCGCGAACACGATGAGGTTGAGCACCGACGCGCGCGCGACCGGAACGCCTTGCTCCTTCGCGTGCGCGCCCATCGAGCGGCGTAGTCGCGCGAGCTCGCGTTCGAGGGCGGCCACGCCATCGGTGCGCGCTCCCCAGATCGCCTCGTCCACGACATCCGGTAGGGCGACGCTCATGGCTTGCGCCAGGTCCGCCCGTCGCGCGCGATGAGGAGATCGGCCTCGGTCGGCCCCCAGGTGCCCGATGGGTAGACCGGGAGGTCGCTCTGCCCCTCAGCCCAGGCGCGCGCGATCGGATCGACGAAGCGCCACTGCTGCTCGACCTCGTCCTGCCGCGTGAACAGCGTGCCGTCGCCGCGGAGCGCGTCGAGGATGAGCGTCTCGTACGCGTCCGGAGCGTCCACCATGAACGACGCCCCGTAGACGAAGTCCATGTTCACGGAGCGGATGCGGATGCCCTGCACCGGGACTTTCGCGCCGAACTTCAGCGAGATGCCCTCGTCCGGCTGGATGCGCAGCACGAGCGCGTTGGGCTCCATGCCCTCGGCCGCTTCGCGCGAGAACACCGCATGCGGCGCTGCGCGGAACTGGATCGCGATCTCCGTGGTGCGCTTCGGGAGCCGTTTGCCGGTGCGGAGGTAGAACGGCGTCCCCTCCCACCGCCAGTTGTCGATGTACGCGCGGATCGCGAGGAAGGTCTCCGTCTTGGAGTCGGGCGCGATGGCGTCCTCCTCGCGGTACGCGCGCACCGGCGTGCCCTCGATGAATCCCGGCCCGTACTGGCCGCGCACCACGTTGTTCTCGGTCTCCTCCTGGGTGATCGGACGGATCGCGCGCAGCACCTTGAGCTTCTCGTCGCGCACCGCCTTGGCGTCGAACGAGACCGGTGGTTCCATGCCGACGAGGGCGACGAGCTGCAGAAGGTGGTTCTGGACGATGTCGCGCAGCGCTCCGGACTGCTCGTAGTAGGCGCCACGCTCCTCGACGCCGAGCGACTCGGCCACGGTGATCTGCACGTGGTCGACGTACTGACGGTTCCAGATCGGCTCGAAGATCCCGTTGGCGAACCGCAGAACGAGGATGTTCTGCACCGTCTCCTTGCCGAGGTAGTGGTCGATGCGGAAGATCTCGTCCTCGGTGAAGACGCCTTGGAGCTTCTGCGACAGCTCGGTCGCGCTCGCGAGGTCGTGGCCGAACGGCTTCTCCACGACGACGCGCGCGTTCACGTTCTCGGTGAGCCGGCGCTCCTTGAGCAGATCCACGATCGGGCCATAGGCCGAGGGTGGGGTGGCGAGATAGAACAGCCGGTTGCCGTTCGTGCCCGCGCGGACGTCGAGGTCGGCCAGCATCTCGCGCAACGCGTCGTAGCCGCTCGCGTCCTTCGTCGACACGTAGTGCACCCGCTCGGCGAAGCTGGCCCACACATCCTCGTTGATCGGCTTCGTGCGCGAGAACTTCACCAGGTCCGCGTGGAGACTCTCCCGGAACTGCTCGGGAGTGAGGGACTGCCGCGCGGCACCGACCACCGCGAACGCCGCCGGGAGGAGCCGCTGGAGCGCGAGGTTGTACAGCGCAGGCACGATCTTGCGGGCGGCGAGGTCGCCGGTCGCGCCAAAGATCACGAGCGCGCACGGCTGCGGCGTCCGCGCGATCCGGGCCCCCGCCCGCAGCGGGTTCTCGAGCTGCGGCGCGATCGTCACAGCGGCTGCGCCTCATTCATTCAGTTTTCACCTCGTGGCCGCCGAACTGGTTGCGGAGGGCCGCGGCGACCTTCATCGCGTAGCTGTCCTCCTGCCGCGAGGTGAACCGCGCGAAGAGCGAATGCGCGAGCGCCGTCATCGGTACGTCGTGTGCGATGGCCTCCTGGATCGTCCAGCGGCCCTCGCCGGAATCGGCGACGTAGCCCTTGATGTGCTCCAGATCGCTGCCTTCGGCCTCGAACGCGCGCTCGGCAAGCTCGAGGAGCCACGACCGCACGACGCTCCCCTGGTTCCACACCTGGGCGACCGTCTTGAGGTCGAGACCGAACTCGCTCGCGTGGAGGAGCTCGAAGCCTTCGCCGTACGCCTGCATCATCCCGTACTCGATCCCGTTGTGGACCATCTTCGTGAAGTGGCCCGCGCCGCTCTTGCCGAAGTGCGCCCAGCCGTTGGGCGGCGCGAGCGTGTCGAGGAGCGGCGTGACGACCGCGACGGCATCGGCCGGCCCGCCGACCATCATGCAGTAGCCGATCTTCAGTCCCCAGATGCCGCCGGACACGCCGATGTCGAGGTAGCGGAACCCCCGCGCGCTGTACGTCTCGGCGCGGCGCTGCGAGTCATGGAAGTTCGAATTGCCGCCGTCCACGAAGATGTCGCCCTTGCTCGCGAACCGCGCGAACTCCTCGAGCGCCTCGTCGGTCACGGCACCGGCGGGGACCATCGACCAGAGGACCCGCGGGGCCTTCAGCGTGGAGACCATCTCTTCGATCGTGTACGCGGCGACCGCGCCGTGTTTCACCGCTTCATCGACCGGCTCCTTGCTGCGGTTCGACGCGACGACGCGATGGCCCCCCTGGGCGAGGCGGGTCGCCATGTTGCCGCCCATCCGACCGAGCCCGTAGATGCCGATCTCCATGCCCACATCCCCTTCTCACCGTGGCGTTCCGCGGTCGTCCGTCTGTCACCGCGGCTCTCGCCGCGTCCGCCGCAGGCGCTCGCAGGCGCTCCGTCGAACTGTCGCGACAGGCGTAGGGTAATTCCATGGCCACGGCCAGCCAGACGCCCCCGAAGGTCGACCTCCACCGCGAGCTCGCGCGGCAGCTGCGCGCGGATTCGATCCGCTGCTCGACCGCCGCCGGCTCCGGGCATCCGACGTCCTCGCTGTCGGCGGCGGATCTCATCGCCGTGCTGCTCGCCAGCCACCTTCGCTACGACTGGTCGAAGCCGAAGACGCCGGCGAACGATCACCTCATCTTCAGCAAGGGCCACGCGTCGCCGCTCTACTACGCGATGCTCCGGGCGGCGGGCGCGATCGACGACGCCGAGCTCATGACGTTCCGGAAGATGGGCAGCCGCCTTGAAGGGCACCCGACGCCGATCCTTCCCTGGACCGATGTCGCGACCGGGTCGCTCGGCCAAGGCCTCCCGATCGCGGTGGGCGAGGCGCTCGCGGCGAAGCGGCCGCTGAACGCGCCGTTCCACGTCTGGACCCTCACTGGCGACAGCGAGCTCGCGGAAGGGTCCATCTGGGAAGGCCTCGACCACGCGGGCCACGAGGGCCTTTCGAACTTCACCGCGATCTTCGACATCAACCGCCTCGGCCAGCGTGGCCCGACGGAGCTCGAGTGGAACGTCGACGCGTATGCCGCGCGGGTGAAGGCGTTCGGCTGCGATCCCATCGTCATCGACGGCCACGATGTCGCCGCCGTCGACGAGGCCCTCGGCCGCGCGCGTCGCGCGGAGCGCCCGACGGTCATCGTCGCGAAGACGAAGAAGGGCGCGGGCGTCTCGTTCCTCGAGGACAAGGAGGGCTGGCACGGTAAGGCCCTCGATGCGGAGCAGGCGAAGCAGGCCCTGGCGGAGCTCGGCGCCGTCGCATCGCGCACGTTCCCCACGCTGAAGCCCGATGCGTGGACGCCCGCCGCGACCCCACCCGCGAAGAAGCCCGGCCTTGCGACCTACACCGAGCCGCTCGCCACGCGCAAGGCCTACGGCGAGGCGCTCGCGGCACTGGGCGCCGCGCGATCCGATGTCGTCGTCCTCGACGCCGAGGTCAGCAACTCGACGCACGCCGAGGACTTCAAGAAGGTGGCACCGGATCGATTCTTCGAGATGTACATCGCCGAGCAGCAGATGGTCGCCGCCGCGGTCGGCATGCAGGTCGTCGGACTGGTCCCGTTCGCGTCAACGTTCGCCGCGTTCCTGAGCCGGGCCTACGACTTCATTCGCATGGCCGCGATCTCGCAGGCGAACATCCGGCTCTCGGGATCGCATGCCGGCGTGTCGATCGGCGAGGACGGACCGTCGCAGATGGCCCTCGAGGATCTCGCGATGATGCGCGCGGTGTACGGCAGCACGGTCCTCTACCCGTGCGACGCGAACCAGACCGCCCGGCTGGTCGCGCTCATGGCCGACCAGAAGGGCATCAGCTACATCCGCACGACGCGTGAGAAGACCCCGATCCTCTACGCGGACCGGCTCGACGAGTTCCGGATCGGCGGCTCGCGCATCGTCCGCGGCGGCGCGTCCGATGATCAGGTCGCGGTCATCGCCGCCGGCATCACGGTGCACGAGGCCGTCAAGGCGATCGATTCGCTCAACGGCAGCGTGAAGGTCCGGCTGCTCGACGCGTATTCGGTCAAGCCGATCGACACCGATGCGCTCGTGGACGCCGTGCAGACCACCGGCGGGTCGCTGATCGTGGTCGAGGACCATTGGCCCGAGGGCGGCATCGGCGACGCGGTGCTCGCCGCGCTCGCGGAGGCCGGCGTCGCAGGCGAGCTGGTCCATTTCGTCCACCTGGCACCGCGCGAGATGCCCGGGTCGGGCAAGCCGGCCGAGCTGCTCGCGGCCGCGGGGATCGACGCCGCGCACATCGCCGCCGCGGTGAAGGATCTCGTCGGGTAACAGGCTTCGCCTGGTCGTCTGGCATCATGGAGGTCGCGTAGGGGAGGTCCCGTGGACATTTCGATCGTCCTGATCGTCATCGTCGTCATCCTCGCGCTGTTCCTCATCACGACCTACAACCGCCTTGTCACGCTGCGCCAACGGGTGAAAGAGGCGTGGTCGGACATCGACATCCAGCTCAAGCGGCGTCACGACCTCATCCCGAACCTCATCGAGACCGTGAAGGGCTACGCCGCGCACGAGCGTGGAACATTCGAGGAGGTCACGAAGGCCCGTGCGAACGCCGTCGCGGCCGGGGCATCCGGCTCGCCGCAGCAGATGGCCCAGGCCGAGAACGTCCTGACCGGCGCGCTGCGTTCGCTGTTCGCCGTCGCCGAGGCCTACCCGCAGCTGCAGGCCGTGCAGGAGTTCAAGGACCTTTCGGAGAACTTGACCGCGACCGAAGACAAGATCGCGTTCGCCCGGCGCTTCTACAACGGCAACGTCCGCGACTACAACACCGCGCTGCAGACGTTCCCGACGAACATCCTCGCCGGGATGTTCGGGTTCGGCCCTGAGCAGTACTTCGAGCTCGCCGACCAGGCGGAC
>DATCPY010000095.1:0-4128 GCA_036569845.1 Candidatus Limnocylindria bacterium
CGTTCGCCGCGAGCCAGGTGCGGAATTCGTCTTCCGTCTTCGTCCGCTTCCGACGATTGCAACTGCGGCACGCGGGCAGGATGTTTTCGATCGTGTTCCGTCCGCCGCGGCTGAGTGGCGCCCGATGGTCCGCTTCGATCATCAAATATCAATTCCCACGAGTCGTGTCAATGGGACTTGAGTCGCTGGGCGAGCCGCGCCGCGGCCTCCTCGATGAGCGACTCCGCGTTGCGCATCGCGTCGCTGAGCGGCATGCCGTCCGGCGTGCTCACCTCGATCGCCTCGATGCCCTGCGACAGCAGAGCCTCGTAGCCGGGCGCGGTCCCCCCAACGACCATCGCAGCGCGGACGCCTGCATCGCGTGCGGCGTGCGTCACGGCCTGGGTCAGCTTCCCGTATGCGCTCTGCGCGTCCGCGCGACCTTCGCCGGTGATCATCAGATCCGCGCCGGCCACGCGCGCCGCGAACTTCGTCGCGTCGAGCACGAGCTCGGCACCCGACCGCAGTCTCGCGTCGAGGAACGCGAGCAGGCCGGCGCCGAGACCGCCGGCCGCGCCGGCGCCCGGCACGTCGCGCACGTTCCGTCCGACGAAGTCCTCGATCACGTCCGCGTAGCGCGCGAGCGCCGCGTCAAGCTCGGCGATCATCTCGGGCGTCGCGCCCTTCTGCGGACCGTATATGGCGGACGCCCCTTCCGGACCGAGCAATGGGTTGCGCACATCGCAGGCGACCTCGATCGCGGGACGGATGAGTCGCTGGTCGGTCTGCCCTTCGAGATGGTGGAGACGCGCCAAGGCCGCACCGCCTTCCGGTAGCTCGCGGCCTTCGCGATCCAAGAAGCGGTACCCGAGGGCGCGGGCCATCCCGGCGCCACCGTCGTTCGTCGCGCTCCCGCCGATGCCGATGACGATCCGATGCGCGCCGCTTGCGGCCGCGGCGAGGATGAGCTCGCCGGTCCCGCGCGTGGAGGTGATGCGCGGATCACGTTCGCTCTCCCGCAAGAGCGGCAGACCGCTCGCGGCCGCCATCTCGACGACCGCGGTGGTCGCGTCGCCGAGGATCCCCCACTCCGCGTCGATCTCGCGGAGCAGCGGATCGTGGACGCGGGTCGTGCGGAGGCTCCCGTTCGTCGCCCGTACGAGCGCGTGGACGGTGCCTTCGCCGCCGTCCGCCAGCGGCACCTCGTCGAGCTGCGCGTCGGGCAGGACGCGACGGAAGCCGCGCGCGATGGCGGCCGCGACTGCGACCGCATCGGCGCTCCCCTTGAAGGATTGCGGCGCGATGACGACTCGGTACGGAATGCCGCCGAGCGTAAACGGGTTGACGGAGCGTGGCCGCGAACAGAAATAGACTCGGCTTGTGACCCTGGTCTCCCCGAACAGCGACGTCGCCTGTATTCAGCGCGAACCGGCGGAGATCGCCCCCGCCTGGTCCGCGCTCGCCGCATCCCGCACGCCCCCGAGCATCTTCCTCACGCCCGAATGGATCGCCGTCGCCCGGGCCCACGAGGCGACCGAGCCGATCACCCTCGCCATCGGCGACCGTGGCATCGCGGCGCTCGCGCGCGAGACCGATGGCACGATCACCTTTGCCGGCGGCCAGCTGACCGATGAGCAGGACGTCGTCGCAGGGCCGGGCGACGAGCGTGATGTAGCCGGGGCCGCGGCCCGCTGGGTCGCCACAGCGCTGCCGCCCCGAGTGCGCCTCGAGTTCGTCCCCGAGGAGCGGCCGACGCTCGACGCGTTCACCGACGTGTTGAGCGCTGCCGGCTACCGCGTGACGCGGGAGCGGCAGACGGTCTCGCCGGTGCTCGACCTACCAACCTCGTACGAGACCTACGTGCAGTCGCTCGGGAAGAAGGAGCGGCACGAGCTGCGGCGGAAGGTCCGCCGGCTCGAGGCCGCCGGACCGGCGAGCTTCCGGTTCGCCTCCGCATCCGAACGCGCAACGGTCCTCGACCGGTTCTTCGCGCTCCATCGCCTGAGCCGCGGCGAGAAGGCCGGCTTCATGACCGCTGAGGTCGAGCAGTTCTTCCGCGACATCGCGGATGCGCTCGCGCCGCTCGATCGCCTGCGGCTCGGCGTGCTCAGCTATGACGGCGCGGACGTCGCCGTGCTCTTCGGCTTCGCGCTCGGCCGGGTCATCGCGCTGTACAACGCCGCGTACGACCCGGGGCTCGCGTCGCTGTCCGTCGGGATCATCGGTCACGCATGGGCGATCCGCGAGGCCATCGCGAGTGGGTACACGACG
Organism: Candidatus Limnocylindria bacterium; assembly: GCA_036569845.1. Lineage (GTDB taxonomy): Bacteria > Chloroflexota > Limnocylindria > P2-11E > P2-11E > UBA4735. The sequence goes on from DATCPY010000095.1 coordinate 2,251, forward strand.
TACGACCTCCTCCGCGGCGATGAGCCGTACAAGTACGACCTCGGGGCACGCGACCGGTGGCTCGCCCGGCTCGACGCGGTGCGCGGCTGATGCGCGTCGCGATGCTGTCGGTGCACGCGTGTCCGATGGCGAAGCTCGGCGGCCGCGACTCTGGCGGCATGAACGTGTACATCCGCGAGCTCGCGCGCGATCTCGCGAAGCGCGGCATCGAAGTCGACGTGTACACCCGTCAACGCGAGCACGATCACCCGCGGATCCAGGAGATCGCGCCCGGCGCGCGGGTCATCCACATCGAATCCGGCCCGGTGAGCTATCTCCCGAAGATGGACGTGTACGACCGGCTCGACGAGTTCACCGCGGGCGTCGATGCGTACGTCCGCGAGAACGACCTCCGCTACGACGTCATCCACGCGCACTACTGGCTCTCGGCCGAGGTGGCGCGGGTGCTCGCGCCGAAGTGGGGTGTGCCGCGGATCCAGATGTTCCACACCCTCGGCCTCGTGAAGCGCGAGGTCATGGACGAGGACGTCGACGCCGAGAGCGACGTGCGCATCGCCATCGAACGCCGCGCGGTAAGCGAATCTGCAGCCGTCGTCGCCGCGAGCGAGATCGAGGCGAGCGAGCTCGAGGAGCTATACGCGGCCGACCCGGCCAAGCTCCGGATCATCCCCTGCGGCGTCGATCCCGAGGTCTTCCATCCCGTCCGCCAGGCCGACGCGCGCCGCGCGCTCGGTCGCGACGAGTGCGAGCGCCTCGTGCTGTTCGTCGGCCGGATCGAGCAGATCAAGGGCATCGACGTGCTCCTCCGAGCGATCGGCCTCGTGTTCCAGTCCTACCCGGAGCTGCGCAACGAGGTCTGTCTCCTTGTCGTCGGCGGCGCGCTCGATGCCGAGGACGCCGAGGCCGAGACCGAGAAGATCGTGGAGCTGCGACGCCTGGTGCACGAGCACCGGCTCGAGGACACCGTCGACTTCGTGGGCTCGCAGGACCAGCCGCGGCTCGCGCTCTTCTACAACGCGGCGGACCTTTGCGCCGTACCGTCGCTCACCGAATCGTTCGGCCTCGTCGCGCTCGAGTCGATGGCCTGCGGCACGCCCGTCGTCGGGACGCGCGTCGGCGGCCTGCAGACCGTCATCGAGAACGACGTCTCTGGCCTCCTCGTGCCGGCCGGCGAGGACACCGCGCTCGCCGAGGCGATGGCCCGGGTCCTCCTCGACCCGGCACTTCGCCTACGGTTGGCCGCGGGCGCGCGCGAGCGGGCCAAGGCGTATTCGTGGCACCGCGTCGGCGAGGCGGTGGCCGCGCTGTACGCGGATCTCATGCAGCCGGTGGAGGTCTGATGGCGGACGCATTCGAGCTCCCACGCCGCGCGATGGCGATCGTGGCCCATCCCGACGATGTGGATTTCGGGTGCTCCGGCACGATCGGGCTCTGGACCCAGATGGGCGTCCACGTCACGTACTGCCTCATCACGAGCGGGAACAAGGGCACCCACGATCCAAAGATGACGCCGGAGCGGATCGCCGCGATCCGCGAGAAGGAGCAGCAGGAGGCCGGGCGGCGCGCAGGCGCGTCGGAGTTCGTGTTCCTACGGCACGACGATGGCGAGACCGAGGTTTCGATGGATCTCCGCGGCGAGGTCTGCAAGCAGATCCGGATCCACAAGCCCGATCTCGTGTTCTGTCCGGACCCGTGGCGCGTGTACCAGATGCACCCCGATCACCGCGTGGCGGGCTGGGCGGCACTCGACGGCGTCATCGCCGCGCGCGACCACCTGTTCTTCCCCGAGCAGCTCACCGACGGTCTTGTGCATCACCGCGTGACGCGCGTCCTGCTCTTCGGGACGGCCGACCCGAACATCTGGTTCGACATCTCGAC
>DATCPY010000096.1:0-2394 GCA_036569845.1 Candidatus Limnocylindria bacterium
TACGCGACCGTCAGCTCGTTCAGGGTGCCGATGCCACCCGAGATCATGATCACCGCGTCCGCGGCGCGCACGACCAGGGTGTTGCGCATCCAGCCCATCCCCGTCGTGATCGCGATGTCGACGTACTTGTTCGCGTCATCCTTCTTGAAGCCCGGAAGCATGCCGATGACGAGCCCGTTCGCGCGCTTCGCGCCACGGCTGGCGGCCTCCATCACGCCGGAGAGCCCACCGGTGATGAGGATGGCGCCAGCGCCGGCGATGTTCGCGCCCACCAGCTCCGCCGCCTTCAGCGCTTCGGGCGAGGGCGGATCGCCGGGGTCCTTGTTGCTCTTCCCAATGACCGCGATGAGATACGGCCGCGCCATCAGCGAAGCCGCCAGAAGTCGCCGGCGAGCCCGAGGCCAGCGAACAACGCCTCGGCCTCCTCGAGCGTGTGGCGACGCCAGTCCGGCTCGAGCTTCCGTGCGTACCACGCGCGCGCGAGCTTCCAGCCGGTCTCGAGCGAGAGCGTCTTGGCCTCGGGGAAGCCACGTACCTCTCGCCAGCTTCGAGCGTGCTCCTCCGACCGGAAGAGCAACATCGTCGATCACGTGAAGATGATGTCCTTCCACCACTCGCGGGCCGGCAGCCCGAACTGCATGACGACCCCATCGAGCGCACCGATCGCGTCGCCTGCGAGCCGGATCTCGAGCGGCACCCCGCACACGTCGGCGCAGTGACCGAGGACGAGGCCGTCTTCCTTCAGCGCCGCGACGACGCCGAACGCGTCCCACGCGCAGATCGCTGACCACGGGCGGCCGCCGGAGCGGACGGCGAAATCGGTCAGGCCCGCGGCGAACGGACTGAAGCTGAGGATCTCGGCCGTTCCCGGGCGCAGGATCATCACCCGCGCGGCCGCGAGGCGGCCGAACGAGGCGCCCACCTCCGCATCGGGAGCGGCGACGCGCGCCGCGACCTCCGAGCGGGTCGGCACCGCGCCGCGCTCGCGGATGCAGTCGGCGATGGTCAGCCGCACATCGCGATCGAACGCGGCTGGATCGATCATCGCGGCGCGCTCCAGGTCGCGCGATCGGCGACGTACTTCTTCAGTCCAGTGAGTCCGTAGTAGCTCGCCGTCCCTTCATAGCGCATCCCGGCTTTCTCCATGACCCGCCACGAGCGACACGCGAGCGCGGCCTCGGTCCCATACCCGTTGTTCCAAGCGGTCTGCTTGTAGTGATAGGCGATCTCGACTTCGGGGCCGGTCCCCTCGACCTGCATCAGGCCGCAGTCGCCGATGAGCTCGCCAGTGTCCCTTCGCTCCACCGCCCAGAGGCCATGACCGTGGTCCTGCTCCATCGCGATGCGCCGCGCGACGCTCTTGCCGATCGACTCAAGGGTCGGATCGGGGAATGGCGGCAGGAATTTGCGGACCTCCGGATCGTCAAAAACGCGGAGCATGCCTTCGGCGTCGGCCGGCGTGAAGGACCGGATGACGAGACGCTGTGTTTCGATGCGCATCGCCCAAGAAACTTACGCTGACGGCATGGCCGATGTCGTTCCGTTCCACGGGCTGCGCTTCGATGAGTCCAAGGCCGGACCGCTCTCCGACCTGATCTCACCGCCGTACGACGTGATCTCGGACGCCCAGCGCGAGGCCCTCTATGCCCGTAGCCCGCACAACGTCGTGCGGCTGGAGGAGGGCAAGGAGGAGCCGACGGATGGGCCTGCGAACAACAAATACACCCGGGCGAAGGCCGCGCTCGAGGAGTGGACCGGCGCGGGGGTGCTGAAGGTCGACACGTCACCGGCGTTCTACCTCTACGACCACTACTTCGTCTTGGGCGGCCAGCGGATCCGCAGGCGCGGGTTCCTGGGCGCGCTACGCCTCTATCAGGAGGGCCGTGGCATCGTGCGCCCGCACGAGCGCACGTTCCCGAAGGCGAAGACCGACCGCCTGAAGCTGCTGCGGGCGACGCGCACGAACACCAGTCCGGTGTTCGGTCTCTTCGCGGACGAGAAAGGTGCGGTCGCGTCGGCCCTCGAGGCGTGGATGGTCCGTGGGCCCGCCCGCCTGGTCGCGGATGCCCGCGTCGGCGAGGAGCGCCACATGGTGTGGGCGCTCGACGACCGCCCGGTGACCGCACAGCTCACCGCCGCGTTGAAGGACCAGCGCGTGTACATCGCCGACGGGCACCACCGCTACGAGACCGGGCTCGCGTACCTCAAGGAGGAGATCGAAGCGGCGAAGATCGACTTCGACGAGGACAGCACGCACTTCACCCTCGCGTACCTGTGCGCCCTCGACGACCCTGGGCTGCGGATCTTCGGGACCCACCGGATCGTGCGGGGCGCGAACGCGGCGATCGACGAGATCGTGCCGCGCATGTTCGACGCGACCGTCGTCGAGCGCGG
>DATCPY010000097.1:0-26470 GCA_036569845.1 Candidatus Limnocylindria bacterium
ACCGGCGTCGGCGGCCTCGAAACGCTCATCGAGCAGGTGCTGCTGATGGAGAAGCGCGGCCCCAGCCGCCTCTCGCCGTTCCTCGTGCCGATGCTCATGGCGAACGCCGGCTCGGCGCAGGTCTCGATGCAGTTCGGCCTCAAGGGGCCGAACCTGACGCACGTGTCGGCCTGCGCGTCGAGCGCGCATGCGATCGGTGAGTGCGCCGCGATCATCGATCGAGGCCAGGCCGACGTCATGGTCGCCGGCGGCGCGGAGGCCGCGGTCCTGCCGCTGGCCATCGGCGCCTTCTCGACGATGCACGCGATGTCCCGCCGCAACGACGATCCGGAGCACGCCTCGCGGCCGTTCGACAAGGACCGTGACGGCTTCACCCTCTCGGAGGGCGGGGCCGTGGTGGTGCTCGAGGAGCGCGAGCACGCGCTCGCGCGCGGGGCGCACATCTATGGCGAGCTCGTCGGCTACGGCGCGACCGCCGACGCGTACCACATCACCTCGCCATCGCCCGAGGGTGAGGGCAACGCCCGTTCGATGAAGATGGCGCTGGACGGGGCCAAGTTGGAGCCGACCGCGATCGACTACATCAACGCCCATGGCACGTCGACGCAGCCGAACGACCGCGAGGAGACCGCCGCCATCAAGTCGGTGTTCGGCGAGCACGCGTACAAGCTGCTGGTGTCGTCGACGAAGTCCATGACCGGGCACCTCCTCGGTGCGGCCGGCGCGCTCGAGGCGATCGCCTGCCTGTTCGCGATGCGCGATGGCTGCATCCCGCCGACGATCAACTACACGACGCCGGATCCCGCGCTGGACCTCGACTACGTCCCGAACACCGCGCGGCCCAAGGAGATCAAGACGGCGCTCTCGAACTCGATGGGCTTCGGCGGGCACAACGCCACGCTGATCTTTACCAAGGCCTGATGGCCTCAGGCCGCTGATGGGCAGATTGGTCGGACGCACCGCGCTCGTGACGGGCGCGGGGCGAGGCATCGGTCGCGCGACGGCGATCCGCCTCGCCGCAGACGGCGCGCGGATCGCCATCAACTTCAAGGGCAACACCGCGGCGGCCGAGGAGACCAAGCGGGCCGTCGAAGCGGCCGGCTCGCAGGCCGCGCTCATCCAGGGTGACATTTCGGTCGATGCCGAGGCAGAGCGCGTCGTGAAGGAAGCCCTCGTATTCGGGAACGGGAAGCTCGACATCCTGGTGAACAACGCGGGCATCACCCGCGACAACCTGCTGCTCCGGATGTCCGCGGAGGACTGGGACGCGGTCCTCGACCTCAACCTGCGCGCCGCGTTCCTCGTCACGAAGGCCGCGATGCGGCCGATGATGAAGCAGCGCAGCGGCCGGATCGTGAACGTCTCGTCGATCGCGGGGGTCATGGGCAATGCCGGGCAGGCGAACTACAGCGCTGCGAAGGCCGGGCTCATCGCGTTCACGAAGACCATCGCGCGCGAGATGGCCAGCCGGAACATCACCGCGAACGCTGTCGCGCCCGGCTTCGTCCCCACGGACCTCACGAGCATCGTGCCGCAGGCCGCGCAGGACGCGATGCTCGCCCAGATCCCGCTCGCGCGGTTCGGCACCGCGGCGGATGTCGCGAATGCGATAGCGTTCCTCGCGTCCGACGAGGCGTCGTACATCACCGGCCAGGTGCTGGTGGTCGATGGGGGAATGGTCACCGCGTAGCCCGCGTCGCAAATAGAGGAGGGACCGTGGACACCGCTGTGCTCCTGGCGATCCTGCTGCTCATCCATGTCGCCGGCGCGATCATTGGGTTCGGCCCGACCTTCACCTTCGCGATCCTGGGCCCGATGGCCGGCAAGGCCGGCCCGCACGGCGGGCTCGCGCTGCTCGAGGGAATGGAGGCGATCGAAAAGAAGCTCGTCGTACCGGTGGCGATGTTCGTGCAACCCCTCAGCGGCCTGACGCTGATCTTCCTCGCCGGCTACAACGTCAACTTCTTCAGCCACTACTGGCTGTGGGTCGGGATCGTCCTGTACGCGATCGCGTTCTACCTCGCGATCTTCGGGCAGAACAAGCGGCTCGCGCGGCTCATCGAGCTCGCGAAGGCGGGCCCGCCGACGCCGGAGTTCATGGCGATCGCGAAGCGGGTCGGTCAGATGGGCCCGATCATCACGGTGCTGCTGGTCGTGATCATCGTCCTGATGGTGACCAAGCCGGGCGGGTGATCCGCCGATAGCATCAATGGCGTGACCTCACGCCGCGCTCTGCTCGTCGCCATCGTCGCGGTCGCGATCTTCGTGCTCGATCGGATCACGAAGATCGCGGTCGACTCGAGCCTGCCGGTCGGATCGTCGATCGACGTCGCCGGCCAATGGATCCGCATCAGTCACGTCACGAACAGCGGCGCCGCCTTCGGCCTCCTGCCAGGCGGGACCACGCTGCTCTCGATCCTGTCCGTCGTCGCGGTGGTCGCGATCGTCTACTACTACCGGCGGCTCGCCGCGGGCTCGAAGCTGATCGCCGCGACCTTGGGGATGCAGCTCGGGGGAGCGTTCGGCAATCTCGTCGATCGGATCGGCCAGGGCTACGTCGTCGACTTCGTCGATGTGGGCATTCCCGGCGGCCTCCGGTTCTGGTCGTTCAACGTCGCGGACTCCTCGATCGTGGTGGGCATCATCGCGGTGACCGTGCTGCTGTGGTGGCAAGAGCGGCGGCAGACGCGCGACCTGCGGCCCGCCTGATGGCCGAGCGCATCGAGCTCCAAGCGGATGCGCCGGGGCAGCGCGTCGATCGATTCCTCGCCGAGCGGACACAGCTCAGCCGCAGCGCGATCCAGCGGCTCGCTCGCGACGGCCACGTCACCGCGAATGGCGCCGCGGTCGAGCCGGCGTACAAGGTGCGCGCGGGCGAGGCCCTGGTCGTGGACGTACCGGACGCCGAGCCGGCGCTCTCGCTCCTCGGTGAGGACATCCCGGTCGACGTGATCTACGAGGACGACGACGTGCTGGTGGTGAACAAGCCGGCGGGGCTCGTCGTGCACCCGGCGCACGGGCACGCGACCGGGACGCTCGTGAACGCGGTCGTCGGGAAGATCGTCGCAGACACCGGACGCGCGGCCGCGCGGCCGGGCATCGTGCACCGTCTGGATAAGGACACCAGTGGCGTGATGATCATCGCGAAGAACGATGTCGCGCAGCTGGCGCTCGCGCGGCAACTGCAGGGCCGCAGGTTCGAGAAGGAGTACCTCGCGCTCGTGTGGGGCGATCCGGGCGAGCAGCCGGCGGTCGTCGAGGCGCCGGTCAGCCGAGACACGGCGGACCGGCGCCGGATGGCCGTCCGAGCCGGCGGCCGCGAGTCGACGACGCGCTTCGCGCGCATCGCCACGTACGGCGCCGGCCCCGAGCGGCGAGCGCTGCTCCACGTCAAGCCGCTGACGGGCCGGACGCATCAGATCCGCGTCCATCTCGCCTACGCACGACTCCCTATCGTTGGCGACCCGGTGTATGGACGGAAGGGCGTGGAGCGCGATGGCCTCGATCGGCAGTTCCTGCACGCCTGGCGGCTGTCGGTGAATCTCCCGCACAGCGGCCCGCGCACGTTCACCGCGCCGCTCGCGGACGATCTGCGCGCGTACCTCGTCGCGCTCGGCACGCCGAGTGGCACGACCGCCCCATTTGGGGACGTGCGGTGAGCATCGACGGCCGCGGCCTCCTCGTCATCATCTCCGCGCCATCGGGCGGCGGGAAAGACGCGGTGATCGAGCGGCTCCTGCCCGCCGTGCCCGACGCCGTCCTGTACGTCACCGCGACCAGCCGTAAGCCACGGCCCGGCGAGAGGCACGGCAAGCATTACTACTTCTACGAGCCCGAGAAGTTCCGCGAGGAGATCGAGGCCGGCAACTTCCTCGAATGGTCGATGGTCCATGGGGACTTCAAGGGAGTCCGCCGCGACGCGCTGGCGGAGACCCTCGAGCAGCACCGGGTGGTCATCGTCAAGCCGGAGCCGCAGGGGATGCGGAAGATCAAAGCGCTGCTGCCGGAGGCCCTGACGATCTTCATCATGCCGCCCTCGGTCGAGTCACTTCGCCGCCGTCTTCTGGTGCGCGGCACCGAGACCCCCGAGCAGCTCGACCTTCGCCTGCGAAACGCGGAGATCGAGATGGCCGCGGCACCTGAGTACGACTACGTGGTCGTCAACGAGGACGACAAGCTCGACGATGCGGTCAAGGAGATCGCGTCGATCATCGAGAAGGAGGCGAAGCGGCCGCGGCATTACGAACTTTGATCGGCCGTTCCGGCCGACAAAGTTCGCCGGAGCGCAGCGGAGGATCAGTGCTTTGAGCCGGACGGCCGAGGTCGCCGTCTTCGCCGGCCTGCGCGGGCCCGCGCGCACCTTCACGTATCGCGTTCCGGAGGGCCTCGACGTCCGCCTCGGCCACCTCGTGCGTGCCGGCTTCGGCGCGCGAGCGGTCCACGGCGTCGTGGTCGCGCTCGACGTTCCCTCAGACCGCGAGCTCAAGCCGCTCGACGGTCTCGTTCACCCGATCCCGCTGCTCTCCGAGCGGCAGCTCGCGCTCGCCGCGTGGATGGCCGCGACGTACCGCTGCGGGCTCGCGGACGCAGTGCGCGCCATGCTTCCACCCGCGCTCGCGGCCCGCGCGCGCGGGGGACTGCCCGCAGCGCGGGGCGAACGGACCGAGCCGGTGTTCGGGATCACGCCCGCGGGTCGCCAGGCGCTCGCGTCGGGCTCGGTGAAGCTGGGCGCCCGCCAGCTCGTGACCCTGCGCGCGCTCGCGGCGGGGGCGGTGACCTCGGATGACCTCACGCAGGCCAGCGGGACCGCCGACGCGGCGAAGAGCCTGGCCGCGCGCGGCCTCGCGCTGCGTGGCGAGCGCGGGGTTCGCCGGGTGCCGGTCGAATTTCGGTTGAGCGAGGAGGACCTCTCGAAGGACATGCCCGCGACCGGACCGCAGGCGGCTGCGATCGCGGCAGTGATCGCATCGTTCGGGAGCGGCCGGGGTTTCCTGTTGCACGGCGTCACCGGGAGTGGGAAGACGGAGGTCTACCTGCGGCTCACCGCCGAGGCGCTCGCCCGAGGACAGGGCGCGATCGTGCTCGTCCCGGAGATCGCGCTCACCGCGCAGGTCGTCGCGCGGTTCGTCGCCCGCTTTGGGGAGCGCGTCGCCCTCCTGCACAGCGCGCTCTCCGCCGGCGAGCGCTACGACGAGTGGCGCCGGATCCTTGATGGCACTGCCGACGTGGTCGTCGGGTCGCGGTCCGCGCTCTTCGCGCCGATCCAACCGCTCGGCCTCGTCGTCGTCGATGAGGAGCAGGAGCCCTCCTATAAGCAGGAGAGCGCCCCGCGCTACCACGCCGTGGACACGGCGCTCGAGCTTGGGCGCCTGGCCGGCGCGGCCGTCGTGCTCGGGAGCGCGACCCCTCGGGTCGTCACGTATGCGGCGGCGCGCGCCGGCGAGCTCGGCCTCCTGCCGTTGCCCGAGCGGGTCCTTGATCTGCCGCTCCCGAAGACCACGATCGTGGACCTGCGCCTCGAGCTGAAGGCGAACAACCGGTCCACCCTATCGGGCGCGTTACGCACCGCCCTGCAACGGACCGTCGCGAAGGGCGAACAGGCGATCCTCTATCTGAATCGTCGCGGCTTCGCGACCGTCGTCCTCTGTCGCGACTGCGGCTACGTCGTGCCGTGCCCGGCTTGCGAGATCCCCTTCGCGCTCCACGCCGATGGACGGTTGGTCTGTCACCGCTGTGGTCGAACGGAGCCGCGCGCGCCGGCGGTGTGCCCGAAGTGCGGCTCGCCGCGGATCCGCCATCTGGGGGTCGGCACGCAACGGGTGGAAGAAGATGTCCGAGCAGCCGTTCCGAAGGCCCGGCTCGCGCGCCTCGATCGCGACGCGGTGAAGGCGAAGGGCGCGCACGCGGCGATGTACGAGCGCATGCGCAGCGGACAGGCGCAGGTGATCGTCGGCACGCAGATGGTGGCGAAGGGCTTCGATCTGCCGGGCGTCTCGCTCGTGGGCGTCGTGAACGCCGATACGCAGCTCAACCTGCCGGACTTCACGGCCGCCGAGCGGACCTTTGAGCTGCTGACGCAGGTCCTCGGGCGATCGGGCCGGGGACCGATCGGAGGCCAGGGCATCCTCCAGACCTACCTCCCCGATCACTACGCGATCGTCGCTGCCGCAGCTCACGACTACGCGACCTTCGCCGAGCACGAGCTGCGGGCCCGCCGGCGGTTCGGCTATCCGCCGTTCGGACGGCTCGTCCTCCTACAGACGGCGGCCGCGCGCGAGGCCACGGTCGATCGCCGCGCGACGGAGCTCGCCGCCGCCCTGCGGGCCACGGCCGGCGCCGACGCCGAGGTGCTCGGTCCGGCGCCCGCGTTCGCGGCGAAGCGGGCGGGCAGCTATCGCGCCCAGCTGGTGCTGCGCGGCGATCGGCCGACGGCCGTGCTCGACCGTGTCGATGTCGGCCCCGAATGGACCGTCGACGTGGACCCGATGACCCTCCTCGGGTAGCGTGGCGACCGTGGAAAGCGAGCATCCCGAGCAGCAGGCCGGCGCGCAGGACGACCAGGACGACCTCGATTCGCAGCCCCACGAGCCGCGGGTCTTGGTCGTGAAAGGCACGCCATGGATGATCGATCGCGGTCGGCGCGACCGGTGGTCGGCGCGCGACTTCGTCACCGAGCACGCGGTGGACGTGCGTCAGGTGGGGGATCCGGTGCTGCACGCGCCGGCGAAGAAGCCGCGCCTCGACAAGAAGGAGCTCGAGCCACTCGTCCAGCGGATGTTCGCGTCGATGGTCCAAGCGCGCGGCATCGGCATCGCGGCGCAGCAGATCGGCGTGCCGCTCCGGGTCGTGATCATCGACGTTGACGACAGCGGGATCGTCGCGGTGAATCCGGAGGTCGAGTTCACGAGCGACGAGGTCGACGAGATGAGCGAAGGCTGCCTGTCGGTGCGTGGGCTGTACGGGATGCTCGAGCGGCCGGTCCTCGCGCGGGTCACCGCGGTCGACATCACCGGGAAGAAGTTCACGATCGAGGGCGAGGGTCTCGGCGCGCAGTGCATGCTCCACGAGACCGATCACACGAACGGGATGCTGTACGTCGACCGCCTGAAGACACGAAAGGATCTCTTCCCGGTCGAGCCCGACGAGCCCGGCGAGGAGCCCCATTCGGTGTCCGGCCACACCCGCGCCGAAATGGAGAAGGCGACTTCGCGCTGACGCCGCGGGTCATTTTCCTGGGCACACCGGCGTTCGCGGTGCCGTCCCTTGATGCGCTGGCCGCGCTCGCAGCGCGCGACGAGATCGATCTCGCCGGCGTGGTGACCCAGCCGGATCGACCCGGCGACCGCGGCCGCGTCGAGCCGTCGCCGGTGAAGCGCCGCGCGGCCGAGCTCGGCCTCGCGGTGTTGCAGCCGGTGCTGCTGAATGCCGATGCCGCGGATCCACTTCTCGCGCTGCGACCGGATGCGCTCGTATGGGCGGCGTACGGCAACCTCATCCCCCGCAGGCTCATCGACGCCGTCGATGGCTGCGCGGTGAACGTGCACGCGTCCCTGCTGCCGCGCTGGCGAGGGGCCTCGCCCATCGCCCACGCGATCCTCTCGGGCGACCGCGAGACGGGAGTGACGCTGATGCAGGGGACCGCGAGTCTCGACCGCGGCCCGATCATCGCGTCGGCTACCACGCCCATCGATCCAGACGAGTCGGCCGGCGCGCTGGCCGAGCGGCTCGCGCTCCTCGGCGGCGCGTTGCTCGAGCGCGAGCTTCCGGCGTACCTCGCGGAGAGCACGCGACCGATGCCGCAGGACGAGTCGCGCGCCACGTGGGCGCCGAAGCTGACCACCGCCGACGGGGAGCTGCACTTCACCGAGCCGGCCGAGGCGCTTGCGCGGCGCATTCGGGCGATGAACCCGCAGCCTGGTGGATGGACGAACTTCAACGGACAGCGGCTCGGCGTCCTGCGGGCGACGGTGACCGGCGGCCGCGGCGTGCAACACGGAACGCTCGAGCTGCGCGACGGCCTGCCGCATGTCGCGGCGGGCGCGGGCTGGCTGCGGCTCGATGAGGTGAAGCCCGCGGGCAAGCGGGCGATGAGCGGCGCCGAGTGGGCCCGCGGTCTGCGTGACCTCGGCACGGAGGCGCATCTCGCCTCCTAGCCCGGTATCCTCGAGTGATGAACGAGCCGAGGCCCGCGATCAGCGATCTGAGCGATACCGCTCTCGGCGCGTGGCTGGCCGCGCGGGAGGAGCCCGCCTACCGGCTGAAGCAGATCCGCCGCCACGCGACCCGTACATCCGCGGCCGAATGGGGCGAGCTCACGGACCTGCCGAAAGCGCTTCGCGACGCGCTCGCGGCATCGTTCCGCTGGTCGAGGGTTTCGCCGGTCATCGAACAGGCGAGCGCGGACGGCGAGACGCGCAAGGTGCTCCTCCAGCTGCACGACGGGCATCGCATCGAGACGGTGCTCATGCCGCACCACGGTGCGCGCAACTCCGTCTGCATCTCGACCCAGGCCGGCTGCCCGATGGCCTGCGCGTTCTGCGCGACCGGCGAGATGGGCCTCATCCGCAATCTCACGCCCGGCGAGATCGTCGACCAGGTGCGCCACTGGCAGCGGGAGCTCGCGGCGCGGGGCGAGCGCGTCTCGCACGTCGTGTACATGGGGATGGGGGAGCCATTCAACAACTACGACGCGACGATCGCCTCGGCGCGAGAGCTCGTCAACGCCGACCGGTTCGGGATCAGCCCGCGGCGGCTCACGATCTCCACCTGCGGCGTCGTGCCGAAGATCGACGCGCTCGCGGGCGAGGGCCTGCCGATCAACCTCGCGGTCTCGCTGCACGCCGCGAATGACGAGACCCGCGGCGCGATCATGCCGATCAACAAGAGGTGGGGGATCGACGAGGTGCTCGCGGCGTCGGCGCGGTACGTCGAGCGGACGAAGCGTCGCGTGACCTTCGAATACGTGCTGCTCGCCGGTGTGAACGACTCAGCGGCTGCGGCGCACGAGCTCGCGAGACGCATCGGCCACGCCGGCCGGACGAGCGACTACCACGTTAACCTCATCCCGGTGAACGCCGGGCCGGGTGGGTTCAAGCGGCCGCCGGTCGAGACGATGGAGAAGTTCGCCGCGGTGCTGACCGCGCACGGCATCGCCGCGACCGTGCGGATCAGCAAGGGGCAGGACATCGCCGCTGGATGTGGGCAGCTGAAGGTCGACGAGCGAGCACCCGCCCGGGCATGACGCTCCTTGAGATCAACGGCGCGCAGCTCTGGGTCGAGAGCGATGGGCGGGGCCCGGCGGTCCTCTTCGTCCACGGCGGCCTGGGCGACTCGCGTCTGTGGGCGCCTCAGGCGCGGGCGCTCGCATCGCGCTTCCGCACGATCCGCTACGACCTTCGGTTCTTCGGACGCTCGGACTCGGCCGGCGTGGAGTACTCGCCGATCGACGACCTCATCGGCGTGCTTGACGCGCTCGACGTCGAGCGAGCGGCCGTCGTGGGCCTGTCCATGGGCGGCGGGCTGGCGCTCGACGCGGCGCTCGCGCATCCGGAACGCGTGTGGGCGCTGGCGCATGTCGCCGCTGGGGTCACGGGGATGCCGGTGAACCCGTACTCGGAAGAGCAAGGGGCGGCGTACGACGCGGCGGAAAAGCGCAAGGACCTCGACGCGATGATGGACGTCGACTTCGCGATCTGGGCTCCGCTCGGCGCGGACGAGGCGTTCCGCGAGCTCTGGCGGGCGACGCCTGATGCGAAGGGCGTGCCAGACGGGGCGAAGTCGCGGCCGCGCGCGCCCGCGAAGCTGGAGGCGGTCGCGGTGCCGACGCTCGTGATCGTGCCGACCCACGATCCGCCGGCGCAGCGGGAGGTCGGGGCGACGGTCGCGCGACGGATCCGGGGCGCGCGGCTCATCGAAGTCGAGTCCGACCACTACCTGACGCTGCGCGAGCCCGATCAGGTCACGCGGATCCTCGAGGAGTTCCTTGTCGGGGCCGCGCCTGCGCGCTAGGAGGCGGCCTTCGCCGCTTTCTTCGCCATCCGCGCCGGCTTCGTCGACGTGCGCCGGCAGCGCGTGCAGACCAGCAGCTTCTCGCCGTTGATCACCGCGGTGTGGAGGTTCGCGTCGAAGCGCCGGGCAGTGTGGACCTTCGAGTGGCTCACGTTGGAGCCGAAGGCCGCCGACTTTCCGCAGATCGCGCAGGCACGTGGCATCAGCGAATCACCTCAACGAAAGCGCTCCGCGACGGTGTCGCGGACTGGTAAAGTCCGACCATCGTAACACGCTGTGATGCCGCGGCGCTGCTCGCCGCGCTCGAAGCCGCAACGGCGCGGCTCGAAGCCAACGTCGACGAGGTCAACGCGCTCAACGTGTACCCCGTGCCGGACGGTGACACCGGCACCAACATGCTCCACACGATGAAGACTGCGCTCGAGCACGCCCGAAAGGCCGAGCCGGAGCCCGCCGCCGTGCTGGCCGGCGCGACGCACGGCGCGCTCATGGGCGCGCGGGGGAACAGCGGGGTCCTGCTCAGCCAGATCATTCGCGGCGTCAAGGACGCCTGCGCCGACGACGGGATCGATATCAAGAAGGCGTTCCGTCTCGGACGCGAGTACTCGTACGCGGCGGTCACGAAGCCGGCCGGCGGGACGATGCTCACGGCGCTCAAGGAGATGCACGACGCCGTCGATCACGCGAAGGGCGATACCGAGCAGCTGCTGGGCATCGCGGTCGAGAAGGGCCGCGCGGCTGTGGACCGCACGCAGCAGGACAACCCGGTGAACAAGGCCGCTGGTGTCGTCGACGCCGGCGCGCGAGGACTCTGGCTGCTCCTCGACGGAGCGCTGGCCGCGCTCGAAGGGCGGTTCGTGCCGGGTCCGGTGGCCAAGGCGTCGACCGGTCCGGCCGCCGCTCAGGAGGCCGGTAGTCATGAGGTCGCGAGCTGGGCCGGCGCGTACGACGTCCAGTGCCTGATCGCGAGCCCGTCCCGCCCGGTCGACCAGATCCGCGAAGAGATGCTCGAGTTCGGCGCCGATTGCGTCCTGGTCGTGGGCGACGAGACCGTCGCGAAGATCCACGTGCACACCCTCCAGCCGCACGAGATCCTGCGCATCGCGACGAGCGCCGGACGGATCAGCGACGTCGTCATCGAGGATCTCGATGCGATGTCCGCCGCGCACGAGGCCGCGACCGGCATCGTCGTCGCCTCCCCATCGCGCGAGCCGGCTGCGGTCGCGGTCGTCGCCGTCGTTCCCGGTGACGGTCTTGGACGCATCGCGACCTCGCTCGGCGCGCACATCGTGCGCGGTGGCGCGACGATGAACCCCTCGACCGAGCAGCTCCTTGATGCGATCAGGCGCGCGAACGCGCGCCACGTGGTGGTCCTGCCGAACGACAAGAACGTCATCCTCGCCGCGGAGCAGGCGGCGAAGCACGCCGAGGGGATCTCGGTCACGGTCCTGCCGGCGCGGAACGTCGCGCAGGGCATGGCCGCGCTGGCGAGCTGGGATCAGGGCGAGGCCCCCGAGGCCGCCATTGCGACGATGCGCGATGCGACGGAGCACGCCCATGCGATCGAGATCACGACCGCGATCCGCGACGCGGAGGTCGACGGTCAGCGCGTCGGGAAGGGCGAGCATCTCGCGCTCCTCGACGGGAAGCTCGTGGCCCACGCCGACGATGAGCTCACCGCACTCGCCGATGCCGCGAGCACGCTGCGCGAGACCGGGCTGTTCACGTTGTATGTCGGCGCCGGGGTGGATGACGCGCGCCGGGATGCCGCCGCAGCGCGGCTTCGCTCGGCGTTCCCCGCCGCTGAGGTGGAGGTCGTGGATGGCGGCCAGCCGCACTACCCCTTCATCGTCGCTGCGGAGTAGCACCAGCCTCGACCTCAAGGTCGAGGCCCTGCCTGGCGTCGGCGACGAATCGGTCAAGCTCCTCGAGCGCCTCGGCGTCCGCACGATCGGCGACCTGCTGTGGCACCTGCCGACGCGCTACGACGACTTCAGCCAGCTCCAGCCGCTGCGGCAGCTGCGCGTGGGCAAGGACCAGACGACCGAGGCGATCGTTGGCCGGATCACCGAGCGGCGCACCGCAAAAGGCCAGATGCTCACCGAGGTCGAGCTCATCGATCCCGCTGACCACGCACCGACGCGCGTCCGAGCGACGTGGTTCGGACGGCAGTTCATCAAACAGCGGTTCCGCGAGGGCCAGCTCATCCGCCTCTCGGGGAAGGCGACGTTCTACGGCCAGGCGCTCCAGCTCGCGAGCCCGAACGTGGAGGCTGCCGACGCCGAGCGCGTGCACACCGGGCGGATGGTCCCCGTCTACAAGCTGACCGAGGGATTGAAGGAAGGCCACCTGCGGCGCTGGCTACACACGGCCGTCGAGGGCGGGCCGAAGCGCTCCCCGGTCGTGACCGAGGTGCCCGACGGACTGCCCGCGGCGATCCGCGAGCACCGCGAGCTCCTGCCGCTGCCTGAGGCGTTGAAGGAGGTCCACTTCCCGTCGACCGAGGCCCGGCTCATCGAAGGCCGGCGCCGTCTCGCGTTCGATGAGCTCCTCACGCTGCAGCTCGGACTCGCCCAGCGCCGCGCGCGGTGGCAGAAGAACGCGAAGGCTCCGAAGCTCGCGGCACCCGATGCGGAGGTGCGCCATTGGATGGCCGGCCTCCCGTTCACGCTCACCGCCGGCCAGCTCAAGGCATTCGACGAGATCCGCGCCGACATCGGACGGACCGTCCCGATGTCGCGACTGCTGGAGGGTGACGTCGGGTCCGGGAAGACCGTCGTCGCCGCGCTCGCGACGCGGATCGCGGTCGCCTCAGGCGCCCAGGCCGCGCTCATGGCCCCGACGGAGCTCCTCGCGGAGCAGCACTTCCGCACGCTGTCGATGCTCTTCGCGAACGGCGGGCCATCGGTGCGCTTGCTCACCTCGAGCGTCAGCCTGCCGGACCGCCGGGAGATCCTCGCCGCGCTCGCCGACGGCTCGCTTGATGTGGCCGTCGGCACGCACGCGCTCGTCGTGGAAGCGGTGACGTTCAAGAAGCTCGGCCTCGCGGTCGTCGACGAGCAGCACCGGTTCGGCGTGCGGCAGCGGACCACGTTGCGGGAGAAGGGGATCGATCCGCACCTCCTCCTCACCACCGCGACGCCGATCCCTCGCACCTTGACCCAGACCATCTACCGCGACCTCGACCTTTCGATCCTCGACGAGCTGCCCGCGGGCCGGCAGGAGATCCGCACCGAGGTCCGTCCACCGGAGGCGCTTGCGAAGGTCTGGCCCTGGCTCCGCGATCGCGTCGCGAACGGCGAGCAGGCGTTCATCGTCACGCCGCGGATCGATCCGTCCGACGGCGCAGACGATGCGCCGAGCGCGATCGACACATACCAGGAGCTCAGCGAAGGTGCCCTGAAGGGCCTGCGCATCGCGTTGCTGCACGGACGGATGCCCGCGAAGGAGCGGGACTCCGTGATGCGCCGGTTCGCTGCGCGCGAGCTCGACGTGCTCGTCGCGACGACCGTGGTCGAGGTCGGGATCGACGTGCCGAACGCGACGGTCATGGTCGTCCTCGGCGCCGAGCGGTTCGGTCTCGCCCAGCTGCACCAGCTGCGCGGCCGCGTCGGCCGCGGGGAGAAGAAGTCGTTCGCCGTGCTGGTGAGCGGCGATGCCGGCGACTCCCTGCGGCTGCAGGCGATGGTCGAGCGGAAGGGCGACAAGCCACTCGACGGCTTCGCCCTCGCGCAGCGCGACCTCGAGATCCGTGGCGCCGGGGAGTTCCTCGGCGACGAGCAAAGCGGTGTGGATGAGCTCCGCATCGTCGACCTGAAAGACGTCGACCCGCGGCTCGCGCGCGAGACCGCCGAGGATGCCGACGCCGTGCTCGCGGCCGATCCGACGCTGGAGCTGCCGGAGCATGCGGGCCTCGCGACCGCGGTCGAGGCGCTCTGGCGCCGTTACGCGCTCGCCTGATGAGGGTCATCGCCGGGGAGGCGAAGGGTCGCCGGCTCGTCGTGCCCGAGGGTGGGGGAACGCGCGCGGCGACCGACCGGGTCCGCGAGACGCTCTTCGGCATCCTGACACCCGTCCTGCCCGATCGCGACGTGCTCGATCTCTTCGCGGGCTCCGGCGCGCTCGGCATCGAGGCGCTCTCGCGGGGCGCCGCGCACGCGACGTTCGTGGAGAAGGCTCCGAAGGCGATCGCCGCGCTCCGCAAGAACCTCGAGACGACCGGATTCACCACGCGAGCGACCGTCGTGCGCCAGGACGCGCTCGCCTATCTGAGCGGACCGGTGCGCGCGGACATCGTGTTCTCGGACCCGCCGTTCGCCGACGTCGAGCTGCACGGGGCCGTCCTGGTCAAGCTCGCGGCGCCGGACCGCCTCATCGTCGCCCGCGCGCTCCGCAAACATCTCCCGGCCATCCCGCCCACGCTCCAGGTCGCGCGCATGAAGGAGATCGGTGAGGAGACGCTCCTGCTGCTCCAGTACAGTGAACAGGCTTCCGCGGGAGGGTAAAAACGATGGACATCCAGTTCCTCGTCGAGCGACTGGAAGCGCTCGTCGTCAACGCGCGCAAGCTGCCCATGACCAGCCAGGTGATCCTCGAGCAGGCCGCTGTCCTCGACCTCATCGATCAGATGCGCGTCGCGATCCCCGAAGAGGTGAAGCAAGCTCGCCGGATCGTGCAGGAGAGCGAGCGCGTGGTGCAGAAGGCCCGCGAGGAAGGCGAACAGATCATCGGCGCCGCGCAGGAGCAGGCTGCGATCCTTCTCCAGGACCAGTCGATCCTCCGCCAGGCCGAGGGCCGCGCCGATGAGATGGAGAAGGCCGCGCACACGAAGGCCGACGAGACGATGCGCGGAGCCGATCAGTACGCGTCGGACGTGCTCATCCGGCTCGAGAGCGACCTCGTGAAGACGCTTTCGATCGTGAAGAAGAGCCTCGAAGTGCTGGAGGAGCGGCGTCCCGAACCAGTTCGCGAGTAGGTGGTAACGCGTGGTCATCAACGTGGCGCCTCTTCTCAAGCAGCCCTTGGGCACGCGCGTCGACGTCGACATCGTGGAGTCGCCGATCGACCCGCGCGGTGAGAACGCGGGCCTGCTCGACGCATCGATCGTCGATATCGAGGCCCGCATGCACGCGACGCACACGAACCCCGGGGCGTATGTCGAAGGAGCTGCCGATGCGCACATCGCCGCGCAGTGCGCGCGGTGCCTGACGCCGATCGACGCGCCGGTGCACGCCGACTTCGCGGAGCAGTACTACGCGACGGTTCCCGTCGAGCACGGCGTCGGGCTGGTCGAGCCGCCCCTGGACGCGAAGACGATCGGCTCCGACTTCAAGGTTGACCTGGTCCCGCTGCTCCGCGAGGAGCTCATCCTGGTCACGCCGGTGGCCGCGCTGTGCCGGCCCGACTGCGCCGGTCTCTGCCAGGTCTGCGGCGAGGACCTGAACGCGCGCCCGCACACGCACGATGAGGTGATCGATACCCGGTGGACGGCTCTGCAGGGGCTGAAGGACAGAATCGCGAAGGAGTAGCGCGCACCTACAATCATTGGCGGGTAATCAAAGGACGAGGGACACGAATTGGCCGGTGAACCGAAGAAACGGACCCCGCATGCCGCGCAGGGCGATCGCCGCAGCCACCTCCGGCTGCGCGCCGCGAATCTGGTGCCCTGCCCGCAATGCAAGAGCCCGAAGCCGTCACATCAGGCCTGCCCGCACTGCGGTATGTACCGCGGGCGGCAGGTGATCAAGATCCGCTCCAAGAAGCGCACCGCAGCCAGTTAGCGCGATGCGCATCGCGGTCGACGCGATGGGTGGCGACCACGCCCCGGACGAGATCGTCCGGGGCGCGTTGCTATACCGAGCCGAGGGCGGCGTCGCGGAGATCGTCCTCGTCGGTCGCGACGAGACCGTCCGCGCGGCGCTCGGCACCGCGCCGCGGCCAGGCATCACCGTCGTCGACGCGCGCGACGTCGTCGAGATGCACGAGCATCCGTCGGGCGCGCTCCGCCGCCGTGGCGACACCTCCATCGGGGTCGCGACGGCGCTCGTGAAGCGCGGCGAGGCGGACGCCGTCGTGAGCGCCGGCAACACCGGCGCGACGATGGCCGCCGCGCTCCTGACCCTCGGACGGATCCGCGGCATCGACCGCCCGGCGCTCTGCGGGATGCTGCCGACGACAAAGCGCAGGCCGGCGTGCCTCATCGACGCCGGCGCCACGATGGATGCCGAGCCCGCGAACCTGCTGCAGTACGCCCGGATGGCGTCGCGTTTCATGGAGCGCGTGCACGGGGTCGATCGCCCGACCGTCGGCCTCATGAACGTGGGGGAGGAATCGGAGAAGGGCGGCCGGATCCAGCAGGAGGCCCACGCGCTGCTTACGGGAGCGACCGACATCAACTTCTTCGGCAACATCGAGGGCCGCGATCCGCTGCGCGGGACGACCGACATCGTCGTCTGCGATGGCTTCACCGGGAACGTGCTGGCCAAGGGGATGGAGGGCGTCGTCGACATCTTCCGCGAAGGGATCCGCAACGACATCTTTGGCGGCCCGCTCGGCAAGGTCGCGTACGTGTTCGCCGCGGGCGGCGTGCGCAAGCTCCGGCACCGCCTGGACTACGACGAATACGCCTCCGCGCCGCTGCTCGGGGTCAATGGCGTGTCGGTCGTGACGCATGGCCGAGCCCGGGCGAACATGCTCCGGTTCGCCATTGCCGTCGCTGAACGGTCGGTCTCGCAGGGCCTCATCGCCGCCATCGGCGAGCAGACCCGGACCGGAGCGGCATGAAGCCGCGGATCGAGCGCGCCGGCCGCCATCCCGCCCGGCGCGTGGCGCTGCAGACCCTGTTCGAGATCGATTTCAGCCGTGGCGATCCCACGGAGACCTGGACCCGCGGCGCGTTCCGCGCCGGCCTGACCGAGGAGGCCGCGAATTTCGCCCGCGAGCTCATCGAAGGGGTCCTCGAGCACCGGAAAGCACTCGACGCCGAGATCGCGGCCCTGGCTCCGGAATGGCCGATCGAGCAGATGGCCAAGATCGACAAGAACGTCCTGCGGATCGCGCTGTACGAGCTCCGGATCTCGGGCGACGCGCCCGCTGGCGTGATCATCGACGAAGCGGTCGAGTTGGCGAAGCTCTTCGGGTCGGAGGCCGCGCCGAAGTTCGTCAATGGGGTGCTCGCGACGGCCGTCGGCGGTCGGACCGGGAGCACCGATTGACGGGCGAGTGCGGCTAGCCCGACACTTGCTCGACGCCGGGGGCGAAGCCGGCGGGCGTGGAAGTTGTGGCAGGGAGGTTTGCTCTCTTGGCGGACCAGAAGATGTACGAGCGCCTCAAGAAGATCGTCGTCGAGCAGCTCGGCGTCGACGAAGCGGACGTGAAGCCCGAGGCCTCGTTCGTTGATGACCTCAACGCTGACTCCCTCGACCTCGTGGAGCTCATCATGAGCCTCGAGGAAGAGTTCGGTATGGAGATCTCGGACGAAGACGCCGAGAAGATCAAGAGCGTGGGCGACGCTCAGGAGTACATCGAGGAACACGTGGCCTGACGTTCCACGCGCGCGTAAAAACGGCGACCAGGGGAGGCAGCGGCATTCGGCCGCTGCCTCTCTGCATTCGAAAGGGGTCATGGCGAACGAAGAGATCGGCGGGTACCGGTTCCGCGATCCGTCGCTGCTCGCGACGGCGCTCACCCACAGCTCCTACCTGCACGAGCATCCGGATGCGGACATCGAGGACTTCGAACGAATGGAGTTCCTTGGTGACGCGGTCGTGGACCTCGTGATCGGCGAGCTGCTGTACCGGAGCCACCCCGAGGCGACCGAGGGCGAGCTCACCGCGATGCGCGCGCAGCTCGTGTCGGGACCGCCGCTCGCGCAGCTCGCGCAGCGGCTCGGGCTACCGGACCAAGCCCGGCTCGGCCGCGGCGAGGCGGAGACCGGTGGCCGGCAGCGCGTTGGCCTCGGCGCGAGCCTGTACGAGTCGGTGCTCGGCGCGGTGTATGTCGACGGCGGATTCGGGCCTGCCCGCGAGTTCGTTCTGCGCACGATGAAGGACACGATCGTCGCGGCGGCAGAGCAGCCGCGACGATCGCCGAAGACCGTGCTTCAGGAGTGGGCCCAGGGGCAAGGCTTTCCGTTGCCCGCGTACGACGTGGCCGAGACGAACGGCCCTGAGCATGCGCGGGAGTTCCTCGTCGACGTGACGGTCGGCGACCTTCACGCGCGCGGCGCCGGACGTTCGAAGCGCGAGGCCCAGGAGAACGCCGCATCGGCGCTGCTCGCGGTGACGACCCGATGACCGACGAGCTGAAGGTGATCGAGGGCGGCAACACCGGGGCGAACGCGGTGCTCAAGACGCTGACGCTTACGGGGTTCAAGAGTTTTGTCTCGAGGACCCATTTGGAATTTGCGCCTGGCATCACCGCGATCATCGGCCCAAACGGCAGCGGGAAGTGCGTGCGGGCGATCTCTCGGGTCGCACTCGCGGACGGAAGCGTCCGAACGATCGGCGAGGTCGTCGAATCGGCCTTGCGTGATGGTGACGTCGAGCGGATCGATGACGGCTTCATCGCGCGTAACGTGCCCCGGCCGGTACGGGTCATGTCGCTCGACCCGCTCGATCTTCGGCTGGACGAGCGCGAGGTGACGGCGTTCGTCAAACGCACCTCTCCATCGAAGCTGCTGCGGATCACAACCAGGGCCGGTCGCGTGCTCGAGGCGACCGAATATCACCCGCTGTTCACGATCGACCACGGCCACCTCCGGTCGATCACCGGTGGCCAGGTCCGCGCCGGAGCGCACGTGGCGATCCCGCGACACCTTCCCCTCAGCGAAGACCGAGCCGCGTTGCCGCTCGGTAAGACGATCTCTGCCATTGCGACAGCCGCCTCGAGGGTGGGCGCGCGCGTTGGGGTGACAGACGCGGACCAACCGGAGATCACGATCACGGGCGGCCACTCCGTTCGCATTCCGACCGCGCTATCTCCCGACCTTGCCTACTTCCTTGGTGCCACGATCGCAGAGGGGCTCAACCTTCCGACCCAGCTCTGGTTCGTGAACAGCGACCACCGTTTCAGCGACCGGTACCAAGAGCTTGTGCGTGGCCTGTTCGGACTGGAGCTGGCGCGACGTGGTCAGGACCATCCGAACGCGGAGAACCTGATCATCAGCTCAAAGGCGTTGGTGGTGTTGCTCGAAGCGCTGTTCGATCAGCGACGGGAGGATCGATCCGCGACCAAACGCATCCCCCCAGCCGTCTTTGGCGCCCCCGAACAGGTGCAGTGGGCGTTCTTGTCCGGTCTCTTCGAGGGCGATGTACACGTGTGTCACAAGGCCTACCGAGGCCACGTCCAGGCCTATCTCGAGTACTGCAGCGCGAGCGAGGAGCTCGCGCGGGGGGTCGTGTCGCTACTCCTGCGTCTCGGCATCTTCGCATCGATCCGGCACAAGGAGAAGTGGGCGACCAACACCACGGCGAAGACCCGACGGACGTATTGGAGCGTGTACGTCTACGGGAATCAGCAGCTCCAGACAGCCGCGAAGTACGTACGGTTCGCGGGCGATAAGCAAGCGGCGCTGTCGCGGCTCGGGACCTACGACGTGGCGAGCAACCCCAACTTCGATGTCGTGCCGACCGCGACCGACCTCATTCACGACGCGATCAAGCTCGCCGGAGTCAAAGTCAAGCGGAATCGGAAGGGCCGGGCGAAGCTCGCCGCCTATTCGGAGCGCCGTTGTCACGCCAGCCGCCAGGGCATTCACGAGGTAGCGGCACAGATCGAGCAGCTCGGCGCGACTCCGGAAGCGGCGCGTCCACTGCTCGATCAACTCGAGGTCCTCGCGACGTCCGACGTGTATTGGGACGAGGTCGTCAGCGTCGAGGAGTTTGACTCGCCTGACGAGTGGGTCTACGACCTCTGCGTCGAGGGCAACCATAACTTCGTAGCCGAGGACATGATCGTCCACAACTCGAACGTGGCCGACGCCATCCGCTGGGCTTTGGGCGAGAACAATGCCCGCGTCCTTCGGGCTAAGAGGAACGAGGAGCTCATCTTCGCGGGGAGTGAGACGCGGCGCGGCCTGGGCATGGCTGAGGCCATCCTCCAGCTGGACAACTCGTCGCGGCGCCTGCCGATCGAGTTCAACGAGATCGAGGTCGGCCGGCGGCTGTTCAAGAACGGCGAGGCCGAATACCTCGTGAATCGCTCGCGCGTGCGGCTTCGCGATCTGCAGGACCTGCTTGCCGGCGCGAACCTCGCGGACAACCCCTTCGTCGTCATCGGTCAGGGCCTCATCGACCAGGTCCTTGCGCTCCGGCCATCGGACCGGCGCACGGTCATCGAGGAGGCCGCCGGCACGCGCCGGCTGCACATGCGTCGCGAGGACGCGCTCCAGCGGCTGAAGCATGCCGAGATCGAGCTCGTGCGCGTGGTCGACATCCTTCGCGAGATCGGCCCGCGGGTCGAGCTACTCACGGAGCAGGCGGCGAAGTGGACCGAGTACGAGGTCATCCGCAACGATCTGCGGCGTCGCGCACTGCGCTGGTACCGCAGCTCATTCGGCTCCACGGCCGCGGAGCGCAATGCGCTGGTCGCGCGTCTGGTCGGCATGGACCGGGAGATCGAGCGGCTCGCGGACTACGTTGCGGAGACCGAGGGCGTCGCGACCGGGACGGATGAGGAGCTGGGGCGCGCCCGCGAGGAGGAGGAGCGTCTCCGGATCCACGCGTCCGATGTCGCGGGCGCGGAGGCCTCGCTTCGCGAGCGGATCGCCGCGCTGGCAGCGAGCCTCGAAGCTGTCGCGAGCGAGCGCGATCGCAGCCGCACGACCCTCGCCTCCCTGCCGGCCGAGGTCGCCGCGCTGCGGGAGCGGCGCGCGACGGTCGAGAACGAAGCGTCCGAAGCCGCGCGTCGCGCCCGCGAGTCCGCCGATGGCGCGCGAGTGGCCGAAGAGGAGATGTCGCGCACCCGCGTCGCGCTCGCCGAGGCGCAGGCCGCGCGAGTCGAGACCGAGCGCGCCCACGTGCTGCGCGAAGGCGACGAGGTCCGGCTCACCGACGAGGACCGCGCCCTTCTGGTGCGCGACGAGGAGCTCGCCACCCAGGCCGCGGGTCTCGCGGCGGATCGCGCCCTGCGGGAGCGTGAACGGGCGCGCATCGCCCGCGAGCTGGAGCGCGCCCGCGATGCCGCGACCGAGGCCGGTCGCGTCACTGAAGGTGTCGCGGAACGCGCTGGCGCCGCGCGCAACGACCTTCAGCGCGTCGATGGCGATCTCGCGCTCGTCCGCGGCCAGGCCACGGCGCTCCGCGAGGCGGTCGCGCGCGCGGGCGAGGAGCTCGAGTCGCGCCGCACGGGCACCGCACCGGCGGCGCTGCCCAAGGGCCTGCGCTGGCTGCACGAGCGGTTCGAGGTCCCGCCGCAGCTGCGGCTCGCGGTCCGTGCGGTCCTCGGCGACGCGATCGCGTTCCCCAGCGACACGCACGCCCTGGCCGACCTCGAGACGGCGAAGCGCGTCACCGTGCTGGTGCCCAACACGCGCGACGACCTGCCGGTACCGGACGGTTGCACCCGCCTCGTCGACCATCTGAAGCTCGACGACGATGTGCAGGCGATCGCCGGCGCGCTGTTCCGCAACGTCTTCGTCGGCCCGCGACCGGCCGCGTACCGCGCCGCAGCGACGATGCGCGAAGGGATCGTGGTCACGATCGACGGGATGGTCGTGACGCCTGGCGCGATCCGGCTGCCCGACGATCGGGCTGCGGCCGAGCAGGAGGCGACGGATCGGCTGGGCGCGATGCATCGCCGGCTCGGGGAGGAGCTCAACGCGTCCGAGCGGGCGCTCGTGCAGCTCGGCCTCGAGCGCGAGTCCGCCTCAGTTCGGCTGGCCGAGGCCGAGACGAAGCTCGCCGATGCGCAGCGGGAGCGCGGCCGACTCGAGGTGGTGGCCGACGCGCTCGCAGCGACCGAGGCCGATGTCCGCGACCTCGTCCGCGCCGGCGAGGCTCGCGCGGTCGCGGTCGAGCGCGAGCGGGGTGAGCTCATCGCGCGGCGCGAGCAGCTGAGCGCCGGCCGCGACGCGGCCAAGCGCGCGACCGCCATAGCCTTGGAGGCATTCACGGCGACGCAGCGCGCGGAGCGTGCGGCGATCGACGCGCACGCTTCGACCACCAAGCAGGCGGAGGACGCGCGCCTGGACGCGGCGACGAGCGAAGCGCGGCGGTCCTCGCTGGTCCGGCTGCGCGACAACTTGGACGAGCAGGTCGCATCGACGGAGAAGCGCATTGCCGAGGAGGACGCCCGGCTGCGGGCCCTGGTCGAACAGGAGCGCGATGCGAAGGCGCGCCTGGGGGCCGCGCAGGAGGATCTTGGCCGCACGGCGGCCGACGCCAAGGAGGCAAGCCGGTCTGCCGAGATCGCGCGCGAGCGGTCGCTCGCGGCCGAGGGATCGCGTCGCGAGTCCGAGCAGCGGCTGGCCAAGGCCCGCGAGCGTCTCGCGGAGCTGCGTGGCGAACGCTCGAAGGTCGGCGTTGAGGAAGAGCGGGCGTCCGGCGCGCTCAGCCTGCTCGAGGAGCAGGTCCGCGCCGAGCTCGGCCTGCCCGACGACGAGCCGCTGCCCGACCCTGAGTCGATCGAGGTCGACGAGGAGCCCACGGAGCAAGAGAAGGCGAGCGCCCCGCGCGACCTCCAACGGCTCCGGCGCAAGCTCATCGCGCTCGAGCCGGTGAACCCGCTCGCTGCCGCGGAGCTCGGCGAGATCGGCGAGCGCCACCGGTTCCTGTCCGAACAGCGCGCCG
The DNA here is from genome assembly GCA_036569845.1 of Candidatus Limnocylindria bacterium. Taxonomy (GTDB): domain Bacteria; phylum Chloroflexota; class Limnocylindria; order P2-11E; family P2-11E; genus UBA4735. The sequence goes on from DATCPY010000097.1 coordinate 22,797, forward strand.
ATCTCGACAAGGCGATCGCCGACCTGCGCTCGCTCGCCGACGATCTCGCCTCGACCATCGCCGAGCAGTTCAGCGCGACGTTCCAGGCGGTCGATCGCGAGTTCAGCGTGTTCTTCCAGCGCCTGTTCAACGGTGGGCAGGCCTCGCTCCGGATGAGCGACGATCCGGAGGAGCCCGGCATCGACATCTACGCGCGACCGCCTGGCAAGCGCATCGGCTCGCTCGCGCAGCTCTCCGGCGGCGAGCGTGCCCTCACCGCCACCGCGCTGCTCCTCGCGATCCTTCGCGTGAAGCCCACGCCGTTCTGCGTGCTGGACGAAGTCGATGCGGCGCTCGACGAGCGGAATGTCGGCCGGTTCACTGAAGCGCTTCGCGAGCTCACCGACCGGACGCAGTTCGTCGTGATCACGCACAACCGCAAGACCATCGAAGCCGCGGACACGCTCTACGGCGTGTCGATGGACGAGGGCGGCAGCTCGAAGGTGCTGTCGATGCGTCTCGCGGACGTGGACGAGCGCGCCGTCAGCTAGACGGCCATCCAGATCTGGAGCGCGCCGACTTCGCGGAATCCCTTGCGCATGAGGATCGGCGCGGTCGAGGAGCGCTGCGCGACCACCACCGCCGTGGTCTTGCCGTCCTTCACCGCGCGGTCGAGCCGCCACCCGAGGATCGCGGTGTAGACGCCCGTGCGGCGATGCGGCTGCAGCGTCGACGCCATGTGCATGTACACCGTGTCGCCGTCGCTGCCATAGCGCCACGCGCCGTGGCCCACCGCGAGGTCCCGGCGATAGGCGACCACGCCGCCGCCGCGGCGGGTCGGGCACTCGAGGTACCGCATCCGGGCCTCGAGCCGGACCCGCACCTCGTCGAGCGTGCGGTCGCGCGCGAGCCGGATCGCGTCGCTGGCCGTGCGCTCATCGCGCTCCTCGACGAGCCGCAGATCGTGCTGTGGCAGACGCCCGCGGATCGGGATCTTCGCGACCAGCAGCAGCGCGTCGATCTCGCGGTGCAGGCCGTTGGCCGCGAGCACGCTGGAGAGCCCCACGGCGTCGGTGTTCGGTCCGATCTGCCAGGTGAACGCCACGCCCTTCCCGCGGAAGATCCCGATGACCTCCTTGGCCCGCGCTTCGACCTCCTCGGGCCGCCACCGCGCGTACGCGACGCCGTTGCTCCACGGCAGCGCGTCGGACCCGAGCTTGTAGCGAACGTCGCCGCGGTCGATGCGCTCGAAGCCTTCGCACTCGGGCTCGTCATCGAGCGCGACGCGCTCGGCCACATCAGCGTTCACGGCGCGTCACGCTAGCAGTCGTCAGACTGAGGGCGATGAGCATCGACAGCGGCCTCGCCAAGACGCGCGGCGGCTTCCTCTCCCGGCTGTTCGGACGGACGGCCGATCGACCCGTGACCCCGGAGTGGCTCGACGAGCTCGAGGAGGCGCTGCTGCGCTCCGATATCTCGGTGTCGCTCGTCGACTCGGTCATGCTCCAAGTGCGGGATGTCGTCGCCGACCGGAAGGCCGACACGGTCCCGAAGGTGCTCGCGGCGGTCCGCGAGGCGCTCATCGCCGTGCTCGAGCCCGGCGACCGGGCCCTGAAGCCAGGCACGGGCACGCCGCGGGTCATCCTCGTCGTTGGCGTGAACGGCAGCGGCAAGACGACGACGGCGGCGAAGCTCGCGAAGCGGCTGCGCGACGCGGGCGAGAAGCCGCTCCTCGCGGCCGCGGACACGTTCCGCGCTGCCGCGATCGAGCAGCTCGAGATCTGGGCGAAGCGGGTCGAGGTCCCGATCGTCAGCGGCACGCCGGATGGCGACCCGGCCGCGGTCGTCTTCGACGCGATCCAAGCGGGGATCGCGCGCGGCAACACGACCGTGATCGCCGACACGGCCGGACGCCTCCATACGAAAGGGCACTTGATGGACGAGCTCGGCAAGATCGTGAAGGTCGCCGGCCGGGCGCGCGCCGGCGCGCCGGACGAGGTCCTCCTCGTGCTCGACGGGACCACCGGGCAGAATGCGATCGTGCAGGCTCGGCAGTTCACGGAGACCGCGCAGGTGACCGGCATCGTGATCACGAAGTTGGACGGCACCGCCAAGGGCGGCGCGGTCTTCGCCATCGCCGATGAGCTGAAGCTGCCGGTGAAGTTCCTCGGCGTCGGGGAGAAGGCCGGCGATCTCGCGCCCATGGACCCGCGTGCGTTCGTCGACGCGCTGCTCCCCGCGGATGCCTGAGCTCACGCGGCTCGGCGCCGCGGGCGCGGACGAGATCGGCGCGCTCCACCAGGATCTCCTCCAGCCGCCGGTCCACGACGGCCGGCCGCACGTCGCGCTCAACTTCGTCATGACCGCGGACGGGCGGGTGAGCTACCAGGGCCGCGCCGAGATCGGCACCCGCACCGATCGCCTGCTCATGTTCCACCTGCGGTCGCTCGCGGACGCGGTCATGATCGGCGCGGGCACGCTGCGGGTCGATCCGTTCACGCCCTCGGTCAAGGGCCGGGTTCGCCAGCCGCTCGCGATCGTCGTGTCGCGGACCTGCGAGCTGCCGCTCGACAACCGGTTCTTCGCGCATCCGGGCGAGCGGCTCGTCGCCACCGCGACGAGCGCCACGCCCGCGGCGGTCGCCGCCGTCCGGGCCGCGGGTGCGCAGGTCGAGGCGTTCGGCGACACGGACGTGGATCTCGTGCGGCTGCTCGGCGCGCTGCGCGATCGCGGCGTGCGCTTCCTGCTCGGCGAGGGCGGACCGACGCTCGCCGGCCAGCTCCTCGCCCAGCAGCTGGTCGACGAGCTGTTCCTGACGCACGCGACGCTCATCACCGCGGAGCCCGACGCCCGGCGGCTGTTCGAGGGCAGCCTTCGGCCCGCGGGCACCGTGCGGGTGGAGCGGGTGACGCTGCACGAGCGCGACGGCGAGCGGTACGAGCGCTCGCGGATCCGCTACGGCTGACGCGCTTGCCGTGGTAGTGGAGAATGCGCGAAAGCGATAGGGGAGAAAATGACATGGCGACAGAGCTCACGCTCAAAGTGCCGAACCGCGCGGGCCAGCTCGCGGCGATCTCGACCGCGCTCGGGGACGCCGGCGTGAACATCGCGTCCCTCGCGGGCAGCACGCTCGGCGGCAAGGGTCTGGTGCACATCGTCGTCGCGGACAAGGACGCTGCCCGCGCTCGCCGAGCCCTGAAGAAGGCGAAGCTCCGCGTCGCGAGCGATCGGAAGCTTCTCGAGGTGCGTCTCTCGGACAAGCCGGGCTCCCTGGCCCGCATCGCGGGCCGCCTCGCCAAGGGCCGGGTCAACGTCGATTCCGCGTACGTGACCGGCACCGGGAAGCGATCGACGACGATCGGGTTCAGCGTGAAGGACGCTCGCAAGGCGAAGAAGGCCCTCGGCCGGTAGCACCCGCGCCGAGCTAGCCTTCAGATCGTGTTCGAGCAGCTCTCCGACCGGCTGACCGCGACATTCGAGAAGCTCCAGGGCCGCGCGCGCGTCTCCGACGCCGACCTCGATGAGGCGCTGCGGGACGTGCGCGTCGCCCTCCTCGAAGCGGACGTGAACTTCAAGATCGTCCGCCAGCTCGTCGCGACCGTCCGCGAACGCGCGATCGGCGAGAACGTGCTCCAGAGCGTCACCGGCGCTCAAATGGTCGTGAAGATCGTTCACGACGCGCTCGTCGAGATGCT
>DATCPY010000098.1:0-15353 GCA_036569845.1 Candidatus Limnocylindria bacterium
CACGAAGGCGATCATCGTCAACACGCCGAACAACCCGAGCGGCCGGATCTTCACCAAGGACGAGCTCGAGTTCATCGCCGCGCTGTGCCGCGAGCACGACGTCATCGCGATCACCGACGAGATCTACGAGCACATCCGCTATGGCGGCCCGCACATCCCGATCGCGACGCTCGACGGGATGGCCGAGCGCACGGTGACGATCTCCGGGGCCTCCAAGACCTTCTCGGTCACCGGCTGGCGGGTCGGGTGGATCGTGGCCGCCCCGCACCTGTCCGCTGGGATCCGCAAGGTCCACGACTTCGTGACCGTCGGTGCACCTGCGCCGCTCCAGGAGGCTGTTGCCGCGGGCCTGACCCTCGGAGCGCCCTATTACGGGGACCTCTCGGCCCACTACCGGGAGCGCCGCGACACGCTCTTCGCCGCGCTGGACCGTGCCGGATTCAAGCCGCGGCTGCCCGAGGGCGCCTACTACATCCTCTGTGACATCTCGGGTTTCGACGCCGGCGACGGGGTGACCTTCGCGCGTCGGCTCGTCGCCGAGGTCGGCGTCGCCACGGTGCCCGGCTCGTCGTTCTTCTCACGACCGGAGCTCGGGCGCGACCTCATCCGGTTCACGTTCTGCAAGACGGACGACGTGCTCCGAGAGGCGGGGGAGCGGCTCTTACGCGCGCGCGAGGTGTTCGGATAATGGCGTAGACAGCCAGCCCGAGGCGCCTACGCTCCGCGGCTGTGGTTCGTCGTCTCGAGTGGCTTTTGGTCGTGCCATGGCGCCTGTCCGTACTCGTCGCCCTGCTCACCATCCTGCCCCTTATCGCGCTTGGGGAGCTGACTCTCGATCGAGGCCTCGTCGTCCTGCTCCTCGTCGGCGCGTCGTACCTTTTTGCGCGGACCACTAGCCAGTTGTCGCGTCAGCGGCGCGCGCTCGGTGAATCACTGGAGCGAGAGGCCGCGACGAGCAAGGTGATCCAGGTCATGACCCGCTCCAGATTCGATATCGATGATGTATTTCGGGCCATCCTGACGAGTGCGATACGCATCTGCGATGCGGACTGGGGGACGATCAGCCGCTTGGACGGGAACGAACTCGTGCCGGCGCTCCAAATCGGTGGACCAGCCGGATTCGGTGAGGCGCTTCGCAGGAACCGATCCGAAGCGGGAAAAGACACCGTCGAGGCCCGGGTCCTGTTAGAGAAGCACCCGGTGCATGTCGTCAACGTCCAGAAGGAGTTCCCGCGCCAGAGCACGCCATCCGACTGGTATCGGACTGCGCTCCTCGTGCCGATGTTGCGGGACGAGCGCGTGCTCGGCGCGATCGGTCTCTATCGGTATGACATGACCGTCACCGCCAATGTGTACTCGGGGTCCGCGAATGAATTCGGCGCGATTCGGATGGCTGGGGTCCAGCCTTCGATGCGGCCGCGTGCGGTCTACCGCGGCACCGCGCTGAGGCCGTTCTCGGATCGTGAAATCAAGCTCGTCGAGACCTTCGCCGACCAAGCGGCGATCGCGATCGAGAACGTTCGGCTCTTCACCGAGACAAAGGAGTCGCTCGAGCAGCAGCGCGCGACAGCCGACATGCTGAAGGTGATCAGCCGCTCGTCGTTCGATCTCGTACCCGTCCTCGATACCGTCCTTGAGACCGCGGCTCGGTTGTCAAATGCGCAGAGCGGTGTGCTCGCGCTGCTCGAGGGAGACGCGTACCGGTTCGTCTCGACGTTCGGGCTGACCCCCGAGCTCCGCGCCGTCCAGATGGGTCTGGTCAGCAGCGCCACGAACGGGACCTCCATCGCGGCACGGACCGCGAGGGCCCGCCAGCCGGTGCAGATAGCGGATGTCCTCGACGACCCAGACGCCAGCTCACGGCTCCTCGAGCTCCAGCGCGCGCTTGGCTTCAGGAGCATGCTCGGCGTGCCGTTACTCCGCGAGGGCCTCGTGATCGGCGTGCTGTCCTTGCGTCGCAACGAGGTGAGGCCGTTCGATGAGCGCGAGGTCGCACTCGTGCAGACCTTTGCCGACCAGGCGGTCATCGCGCTCGAGAACGTGCGGCTCTTCAACGAGATCCAGGACAAGGGCCGTCAGCTCGAGGTCGCGAGCAAGCACAAGAGCGAGTTCCTCGCGAACATGAGCCACGAGCTGCGAACTCCCTTGAACGCGATCATCGGCTTCGCCGACGTCCTCGTCCAGAAGATGTTCGGCGAGCTCAACGAGAAGCAGAAGGATTACCTGAACGACATTGCGACGTCGGGCCGGCACCTGCTCGACCTGGTCAACCAGATCCTCGATCTGTCGAAGGTCGAGGCCGGCCGCATGGAGCTGGAGCCGTCGGCGTTCGCGCCGGCTGAGACGATCCGGGCGAGCCTCGCGTTCGTCCGCGAGCGCGCCGCGGCCCACCGGATCCAGGTCGCGGCGGAGATCCCCGCGGACCTGCCGACCGTCACCGCCGACGAGCGCAAGATCCGCCAGGTCCTCCTCAACCTCCTCTCGAACGCGGTGAAGTTCACTCCTGACGGCGGGACGATCGGGATCGCTGCCCGGGCCGCCGACGGCGAGCTCGAGATATCGGTGAAGGACACCGGGATCGGGATCCCGCCCGAGGATCAGGCAGCCGTCTTCGAGGAGTTCCGCCAGGTCGGCCAAGGTGCGGATCGATCGCGCGAGGGTACCGGCCTCGGCCTCACGCTCGCGAAGCGTTTCGTCGAGCTGCATGGTGGGCGCATCTGGGTGGAGAGCGCACCCGGCAAGGGCAGCACGTTCACGTTCGCGATCCCGGTGGAAAGGCCGGCCGCAGTGGTCGCCGGGTAGCTATTCGGTCAGAGCGACCTGATCGTTCTGATGCGCGCGCACGAAGGCGATGAACAGGGCGTAGCTATCCGGTGACTGCGCGACGGCTGAGGGCGTCGTCGTGAGGTTCGCGAGCGCCGCCGCTGCGGTGTTCGCGTCGCTCTGGCGACCGAGGGCTCGGAGCGCGAGCGGGTAGCTGCTGCGGACCGTGAACACGCCGACCGCGGAGCCGAGCTGCATGCCGCGCTCGAAGGCCGCGACGGCCTCCGCGAACCAGCCGTCCTGGTACGCGGCCTCCCCGTACGCGAGCCATGCGCTGCTCGTGTCCTGCGCGTACGCGTCGGCCTTCGCGCGGGCGTAGAACCGGTCGCGCATCCCCAGCTCGGTCCAATCGGCGCCGACGATCTGCTGCACGCGGGCTGCGTCGGCCGGCTGGTAGATGACCATCCAGCGGTAGCTGAACGCCTGCCAGTTCGCGTTGAACCATTCGTAGGACAGCGGGACGTTCGCCCCGAGCATCGGGTCGTTCACGTAGAAGACCGCCAGGTCGTCGTCATAGCCGCGCACGGTGCGCCAATGGGCGATCCGCGAGATGGTCGGATCCTGCATCCACTGCGTCACCATCGGCGCGAAGCCGTTCGCGATGAAGTGCTTCATCAGGTCGATCGTGCCGTTCAGGCGCGACACCGACCGCAGCCCGTAGAGCGAGCTCACCCACGGATCCACGCCGCCGGGGCCCATGCCGCGGCGGACGTCCGGCCCGCGGAGCGCGAGCCGCGCCTCCTCCTGGTCGGCCTCGATCCCGAAGGTCGAGAGCGCCATGGCAACCGAGGCCGGGCCGCAGTTGTTCAGGCTTTGCCAGAGGTGGCGCATCGGGCCGACGTCGGCCTTCGCGGGGAGCGTCGCGTTGGCGTCGTCGGCGCGCGCGGTCTGTTGGAAGGACGCGAGGAGCGACGCCGCGAGCAGCGCCGCGAGCAGGGGTCGAAGGTGGCCCACCCGAGAGGAATGCTAGTCCTGACTACCATGACGTCATGGGTCAGGACACCGTCGCCCGCCGGCCCCTCGCCGAGCACCCAGCCTGGGCGCGAGCCCTGCGCGGCGACGGCCTCGCGTCCCGCATGATCCTGCCGGTCGTCGTATCGGCCTCGGTCGAGGACCGCGAGCGGGTCGAGGGGACCGGTCAGCTCGAGCGCCTGTCGCTCACCGAGCTCGTGCGTGACGCCCGCGCCGCGGCCTCCGCCGGCTTCGCAGGAATGCTGCTGTTCGGCGCGACCGATCGGAAGGACAGCCGGGCGTACATCGCGAGCGAGCGCGACCACATCGTCCAGCGGGCCATCCGGGCGGTGAAGGAAGCGGTCCCCGAGCTGGGGATCGCGACCGATGTCTGCGTCTGCGCGTACACCGATCACGGGCAATGCGTGCTCTTCCGTGACGGCGCCGCCGACGTGAACGGCACGCTCGAGCGGCTGGGCGAGATCGCCGTCGCCCACGCCGACGCCGGTGCCGACCTGCTCATCCCGTCGGGCATGCTCGATGGGAGCGTCGCCGCCCTGCGCCGGGCCCTCGGCGGGCAGCACGACGGCGTCCCGGTCGCGGCCATGGCCAAGCTCGAGAGCACCCTGTACTCCGTCCACCAGATCCTCGTCCAGAGCACGCCGATCCGCGAGCGCGCGGTGCCACTGCTCGCGGCAGACGATCCGAGCGCGTCGCGCGCCCGTGCGCTGCGCGATGTCGCGGAGGGCGCGGACGCGGTCGTCGTGAAACCGGGGACGGCGCTCGACATCGTTGCCGGGCTGCGTCCGCTGGTGGCCCGCCCGCTCATCGCGTTCCATACGGCCGACGAGCATGCCGCGTTCATCGACGCCGCCCTGGACATCGACGGTCCGGCTGCGGAGCGCGAGACGCTCGCGGCGGCACGGCGCGCCGGCGCCGATCTGGTCATCAGCTACGGAGCGTGGAGCGCGGCCGAATAACGCCGCCCTGCTAGCGTCGTAGCCATGCGATACGAGCGCGTCGTCCTGCCGAACGGTGTGCGTGTGCTGGTCAAGGACATGCCCGAAGCGCGCTCGGCCTCGATCGCCGTCTACGTGGGCGTGGGCTCGCGCGCGGAGACCAAGCTGAATGCCGGCACGAGCCACTTCCTCGAGCACATGGTCTTCAAGGGGACCGCGAACCGCCCAAGCGCGTCGGAGATCAGCCAGCAGATCGAGGGCGTGGGCGGCTCCGTGAACGCCTCGACCGACAAAGAGGCCACGGTCTTCTCGTCCTTCGTGCCGGCACGCCACTATCTCCTTGGACTGGACGTCGTGGCCGACATGGTGCGGGCGCCGCTCCTTCGCGAGTCGGACGTCGAATCGGAGCGCAACGTCATCGTCGAAGAGATCCGCATGTATCGCGATCAGGCCCAGGACCGGGTCCACACGCTGATCGACGAGCTGCTCTATCCGAATCATCCGCTGGGGTGGGAGATCGCCGGGCGACAGGCCGTCGTGCTCGGGCTTACCGCGCCGGCGCTGCGAGAGTTCATGGAGACGCACTACGCCCCGTCGCGCGTCGTCGTCGCCATCGCCGGCCGCATCGACGAGGCCGAAGCGATCACGGCCGTGACATCGCGCTTCGCGGATCTGTCCGCTCGCGCGCCGATCAAGGGCAAGGCCGCGCCGCGCGCCGGGCGGACGCGGACGCGGACGCTCGGGAAGCGCGGCGAGCAGGCGCATGTCTGCATCGGCTGGCGTGGCGTCCCGCAGCTCCATCCGGACAAGTTCGCGATCGACATCCTGAACGCCATCCTCGGCGAAGGGATGTCGAGCCGGCTGTTCCTCGAGCTCCGGGAGAAGCGCGCGCTCGCGTACGACGTGCACTCGTACATCTCCAACTACTCGGACGCCGGACACGTCGTCATCTACGCGGGGGTCGCGCCGACACGCGCGCGCGAGGCGATCACCGCGGCCCTCGCCGAGGTCGCGAGGCTCCGGAGCGAACCCGTGGCGGAGGCGGAGCTCCTTCGGGTCCGCGACTTCGTGAAGGGTCGCATCGAGCTGCGCCTGGAGCACTCGCGCGGCGTCTCGAGCTGGCTCGCCGGACAGGAGCTGTTCCTCGACCGGATCAGGAGCGTCGAGGAGCTCATCGCGATCATCGATGGGATCACCGCAGCCGATATCCAGCGCGTCGCGCAGCAGTACTTGCGACCTGAGCTCGCATACCTCGCGGCCGTCGGCCCGCGCGCGACGGTCAGCGAGCTTTCGGCACCCGGCGCGGAAGAAGAAGCAGCGATGGAGAAGGCCTCGTGACCGAGAACGTCCAGCGGACCCTCATCGTCCTCAAGCCTGACGCGGTGCAGCGCGCGATCGCCGGCGAGCTCCTGGCGCGGTTCGAGCGGCGCGGCCTTCGGCTGGCGGCGCTCCGTCTCGTCACGGTCGAGCGATCCCTCGCCGAGAAGCACTACCTGGTGCATAAGGGGAAGTTCTTCTACGAGGATCTGGTCAAGACGATCAGCGCGTCACCGGTGATCGCTGCCGTGCTCGAGGGTCCCAACGCGATCGCGGTCGTGCGCGCGATGGTGGGCGCGACGCGACCGCACGAGGCAACACCCGGCACGATCCGCGGCGACTACGCGCTCGTCGGCCTGCGCAACCTTGTGCACGCGAGCGATGCGCCCGAGACGGCGGCGGCGGAGATCAAGCTGTGGTTCCCCGAGGGCGTCGTCCAGTACACCCGCGACCTCGAGCGTTGGATGACCGACGAGGGCGCGCCCAGCTAGCTGTACCGCTGTACGTACGACAGCTGACCGCTTCTGGTAATGAACTTCGCACCCCAAACTAAATGTCGTTTACCTGACACCGATCTGAGACCGGGCTACATCAAACGCCATATGGGCGCGCAGCGGTCGTGCGGTATGCCGTGCACGATGCCGTCGCTCGATCGGACACTCGTTCCGCTGGACTTCGAGCAGGCCCTTGCCAACGGCGACGTGACCGTCGCGCTGCAGCCGCTCGTGAACCTTCGGAGCGGCCGGGTCGTGCGCCTGGAGGCGCTCGCGCGCTGGCAGCATCCGGTACGCGGTCAGATCGCGCCGGCCACCTTCGTTCCGCTCGCCGAGCAGAGCGGCGAAGCCACGTCCCTCGCATTCCAGGTGCTGCGGCAGGTGTCCGGTTTCATACCGGAGTGGCGCGCCCGGAACCCCGAGCTTCGCGTGGCGGTGAACATCTGCATGCAGACGATGCAGGACCCGCTCTTCGCCGATCGGCTCGCCGCGTTCCTCCGCGAGAACGGCGCGGCCGCGGAGTGGTTCGAGCTCGAGATCACCGAGAGCACCTTCATGCACGAGCCCGAGCGGACTTTCGAGGCGGTCGAGAACGTGCGGCGCCTGGGCTTCGCCGTCTCGATCGATGACTTCGGGACCGGGTACTCGTCGCTCGGGTACCTCGCGACGCTTCCGGTGAACGCGGTGAAGATCGACCGTCAGTTCGTGATGCCGATGACGACCGATCATCGCCGTGAAGCGATCGTCCGGGCGACGATCGCGCTGGGCCACGACCTCGGCTTCGAGGTCGTGGCGGAGGGCGTGGAGGATCGCGAGACCTGGGAGCTCCTCGGCGCGCTCGGATGCGACGTCGCGCAGGGCTACCACATCGCGCGACCGATGCCGCCCGTCGAGGTATCTGGCTGGCTCGATTCGTGGGACCCGGCCGGGGCAGCGATCGGCCATCGCAAGATCGACCCAATGCGGCGGGCCAGCACGCACGGCGTCACCGCGCGTCACGTCCTCGTCGCTGACGACGAGCCCGCGATCGTCGAGATGATCCGCGACATCCTCGAGGAGTACGGCTTCCGGGTGGTGACCGCCGCGAACGGAGCGGAGGCGCTCCGGCTGATCGAACAGGCCGCGCCCGAGGTCGTGCTGCTCGACATGAACATGCCCGTGCTCGACGGCGAGGGCTTCATCGCCGCCGTGCGCGAGCGCGGTCTGCGCATCCCGATCGTGATCATGACCGCAGGGTCGAGCGCGAAGCGTTGGGCGACGCAGCTGGGCGCGGACGCCTACCTGAGCAAGCCGTTCGAGCTGGCGAATCTCGTTGACGTCACCAACCGGTTCGCCTCCACCGGGGCCCCGAACAGCTAGAGCGGCCGGAGCGCCTTCAGGAACTCGTCGGCGAACGCGGCGATCGGGCGGAGGAACGCGTCGGGGCTGATGCCACCGGCGAGCAGCGCGAGGAAGATGATCCCGCCGAGCACCCCCGCGACCGGCCGCGGCTCGATGCGCCAGCCCTCCGGGGATCCGGCGAAGAGGCGCACGCCGGCGCGCAGCTGGGCGATCAGTAGGAGGATCGCGGCGGCGACGAGGGCGCTGCCGGCGAAGCCGGAGACGGCGTACGCAATGAGGTCCACAAAGAAGTGGCCCGGGAACGTGACGAGCGGCGGCGCGCCGATCATTGCGATGCCCCCTGCGATGAATGCGCCGGCGGCCAGCGGGGCATGCGTGACGTTCGGGCGCTCGCCCGCGGCACGGCGCTCCAGGGTGCCCGCGGCGAGCAGCTGTTGCGTCGCGCACGCGCCCGTGACCAGCGCGGTCGCGATGCCGCCGATGATCCCGGGACCGGACAGCGTCGCGATGCCGACCAGTGATGAGCCGAGGTTCGAGATGACCGCGTAGACCACGAGCCGGCGCAGGTCATTCGCGCCGGCTGCGAGGAGCGCCCCACCGACCGCCGAGAGCAGCCCGATGCCCAACAGGAGGTCCTGCACCTTGCTTACCTGCACGATCGCGGGCAGCAGCCCGCTCCCGGCGAGGATCTCGGCGAACGCGATGAACGTGGCAGGCACGAGCACGCCGAAGTACAGCGCGAGCGCCGACGCCGGCGCCTCGCGGGCGAGCAGCGCGGCGTGCGTATGGAACGGAATGGCCGCAAGCATCAGCGCGAACGCGACGAAGAGGAGCACGACCAGGAGCACCACTGTCGTCGCCGGCTGGTCCTTCGGCAGGCTCGCGGCGACGCACAACGATCCGAGCCCGAGCGACCCGCCGAGCACGACGAAAGAGAAATGCCGAACGGCTGCTTCGACGCTGCGGTTGCGGTGGATCTGGTACGTGAATGTGCCGACCGGGACGAGCAACCCGAGCAGGAGCACCGCGAAGATCACGATCGGTGACGAGACGACGAGCACGGCCAGGACGACGGCGCCGGCGAGCAGGGCCGAGGGGAAGAAGTTGTACGCCGGCTCTTCCAGCAGGACGTCGATGACGAGCATCGCGATCGTTGCGAGGAGCACCAGTCCGGCGAGCCGGCCGAGGTCGGACACGCGAAGGTCCAGGTCGAGGATGCGCGCGGTCGTGTCCGCTGGCGTGATGCCCACCAGGGCGAACGCAAGAGCGATCGCGCCGAGGCTGAGCCGCGCGACGTCCGTGATGCGTTTCCGCAGACCGAATGCGGCGCACGCGGCGAGGGCGAGCAGGACCGTGGGCCCAGCGACCGTCATGCGTCCCGCACGGCGCGCTCGTTCACGATCAGGTACGCGCCCGCGAGCGCGACGACCACCTCGAGCCAGGCGAGGGCGAGGGTCGTCGCGAGGCGCGGCTCTGGAGCGAGCCGGGCGAGGAGCTGTACGCCGGTGACCAGGACGAGCGCCGCCAGAGACACTCGCACTGCGCTTCGCGCGGTGAGCATGATCGCGACGCCGCTCGACAGGAGCCATGTGCCGGCCACCTGGACGATCACGCCCGACCCATCCTGGAACATCGGCAGCGTCGCGGGCTCGCCGCCGATCGTCCGGAACGATGCGTACGCGAGAGGGGTCACGATCGCGGCCGTGAACGTGCCGAGCCACAGCCGCCAGCCGGGGTCCTCGCCGTATCTGCCATCGCGCGCCGCGACGAAGAGGATCCCCGCGGCGGCGAGGCCGCTCGCGGCAGTGACGGCGACCTGCGGCACCGACGCGGACGCCGATGCGATGAGGCTCGCGACCAGCGCGATCGCCACGAACGCGATCGCGATAAGCCGCAAGCGAGTCGCGCTATTCGCGACGAGGGTGACCAGCGCGATAAGCCCGAGGTAGATCACCGCACGGACCACACGAGGACCGCGATGATCAGAACGGTCGCCAGCCATACGCCGGCGCGCTGCTCGAAGAGGCTGAAGGTCGCGGTCGTCCGCGACGTGATCGCGTCGAGGGCGGCAAAGGCCGCGTGCCCGGCAGGCACCGGGTCGGCGATCGCGATGACGTCGCGGAGACGCGTTGCGAACGGGGCGAGGTCGGGCATGAACGGCCGGAGCGAGCGGGCGATGACGACGAGGAGGGTCGCGACGGCGACCGCGGCGAGGAACCCAAGCGGCGTGTTCGCGACGCCCGGCTCGAACGGCCGGCCGAAGACGATGGCGACTCCCTCGTACACCGGGACCGAGACAGCAAGTCCGATGAGCGTTGTCATCCCGAGCGCCGCGGCGGCAGCCAGCCCGTCGAGGAACAGCGGCACGTCTGCGACGTCAAGTCGCCTGCCGACGTGCACCAGCACCAGTGCCGCGATCGCGAGCAGGCCGGCGATCGCGAGCCCCTGCGCGCCGGAGTCCGTGGCCGCGAGCGAGCCGAGGCCGATCACGATGAGGCCGGTCATGGTCGCGGTCGATCCGGCGATGACCACGCCGTAGTCGCCGCGCGTCCAGACCGCCTCGGCGAGCGCAACAAGCGCGTCGGCGACCAGGATGAACAGCCCACCGGCGATCGCGGTCGGGGTCCCGACGGCAAGTGCGATCCAGAACGCCGCGAGGGTCACGTCATACCGCACCACGGCCCATTGCTCGGGAAGCGCGAGCGACACGGCTGCGGCGTACAGAACGCTGAGCAGCGCCGCGACGAGGACGAAGTGCGCCCAGTGGAGCGCGGGGTACGCGGCGAGGAGTACTGCGAAGATCGCGGCGATGAGCATGCCGCGTACCGTGATGCGGCGGCTGCGCCACGCACCGACACCGACCGACACCAGCACGAGGATCGTCGCCAGCGCTCGCCACTCCCATGAGATGCCTGGCAGCCCAACCGAGGTGACATCGCCGCGCGTCGCGCCGAGGAGCCGGAGCAACAGGAGCGATGCCGCGACGCCAGCCGGCATCGTGATCACGCCGCGGAGCCGCTCGAGGTCGGGCGCGCGAAGCTGCGCCCGGAAGCGCCAGGAGATGAACGGGTACAGGCCCGCGAACAGGGCCGCGCCGATCGACGCGGCGAGGAGCGCGCCCGGGCTCACCGAGCCAGGGGTGATGGCGTCGAACCGGAACGATGCGCCGCCGAACCGTGACAGCAGCAGCGCCGCGAGGACGAAGAACTGGATGCCCACCGCAAGGTAGGCCGCCAGTCGTGTCGTCGCCGGCAGCGGCGCGACCGCGAGCGTCGCGAGGATCGTGATCGACGCGAGTACCCCGAGGACGACCGTGCCGGCGATGAGGTCCTCGCTCACTGCGAGCGCGAAGAACACGAGCCCGATCGAGAGGATGGCGCCGGGCAGCAGCGGATGACGCGTCGTCGCGCGCGCGGCTCCGAAGAGGCCCGCCGCGGTGTACGCCGCGGCGACGGCGACGCCGAGCGCAGCGATCCCGTCGAACCGGTAGCTCGCTCGGATCGTCGGTCCCCCGGCGGCCGACCATTCCCAGAGCGCGCGACCGGCGGCGCGGGCTGGATCGATGGCCGTGAACAGCACGAGCGGGACGAGGCACGCGGCCAGTGCCGCGCCCGCCGCGATCGGCTTCGCACGCGCAGCTAAGGCGGCGAGCAATACGCAGAGCGCGGCCGCGGAGCAGATGAGCGGAAGCTCAGCCGTCACGACCACCTGCGGTAAGGTAAGCCACGTGGACTTGCGGTTACTCCCTCAGCAACAGCTCAAGGTCACACCCAAGCAGATCGCGGCCAACTACATCCTTCAGCTGTCATCGCTCGAGCTTCAGGACGTCATCAATCAGGAGCTCGAGGAGAACCCGGCACTCGATCTGGATGAGGTGCAGGTCTGCCCGCTCTGCGGCAATCCGCTCACCGGGCGCGTCTGCCTCAACTGCTTCGGCGCGGGCAAGGCCGGCGCGGCCGAGCAATACAGCGACAACGAGCCCCTTGAGGGCACGAGCCTCATGGCCCGTGACGAGGAGGAGGGCGACGAGTTCGACCCGATCGTCCGCGCCGAGGCCGAGCAGACGCTCGCCGAATACCTATCGTGGAACGTGCGGGTGCTCCTCCCGAAGCAGCTGCACATCATGGCGGAATACCTCATCGGCAATCTCAATGACAACGGCTACCTCGAGGGCAGCCTCGAGGACGCCGCCACTGCCTGCAAGGTCTCGCTCGAGGACGCCGAGCGCGTGCTCGACGTCATCCAGTCCATCGAGCCATGGGGTCTCGGCGCGCGCAACATCCAGGAATGCCTGCTCATCCAGATGGAGCACCTCGCCGAGGCGGGGGAGGCCGTTCCGCCGCACGCGCGCGCGATCGTCGCCGACCACTTTCGCGAGCTCGGGGAGCACAAGTTCGGCGACGTGGCGCAGGCGCTTCACATCACCCGCGACGAGGTCCAGGGTGCGTGGGATTACATCAAGACGAATCTGAACCCGTACCCGGCGCACGCGTTCGCCGCAGGTCCCGACGGAACGAGCATCGGCGGCCGCCAGGTCACCCTCCGGCCCGACGTGATCATCGTGAAGAACGAGCAGAACGACTTCGAGGTCGAGGTCATCGAGTCGCGGCGCTTCTCGCTGAAGGTGAATCCGGTGTACCGCCAGCTCGTCGGCCAGATCCAGGCAGCCCGGTCGGCGAAGACCGAGGCGCCGGAGATGGACGACAAGGAAAAGCAGCACATCCGCGAGTACGTGACCCGCGCGAAGTTCTTCATCGACAACATCAACCAGCGGCGGCAGACGATGGCCCGTATCACCCAGGTCATCGTGGAGTGCCAGCACGACTTCCTCGAGAAGGGCATCCAGAGCCTGCGTCCGTTGACGCGCGCCGAGGTCGGGGAGCGCATCGGGATGCACGAATCGACGGTGAGCCGGGCCACGGCGGGGAAATACGTGCTCCTACCCGCGGGTCAGGTGGTGCCGTTCTCTCTGTTCTTCACGGCTTCGCTCGGGACGAAGGACGTCATCAAGAACATCATCGACGTCGAGGATCGCGGGCATCCGTACTCAGATCAGGAGATCGTCGAGAAGCTCCGGAACGACCACGGGATCATCCTGGCGCGACGGACGGTCGCGAAGTACCGCGAGGAGCTGCAGATCCTGCCCGCGCGCCTGCGTAAGCGGGTCTAGGTCCGCGCGGGCTACGCCCGCTTGGAGGCGTTGCCTTTCGGCGGGGGCGCGCCGAGCGTCGTCTTGATCTGGTCCACGGCGCTGGCGTCGATGTGGTAGCCGAACGAGGTCCGGCGGACACCTTCCAGGTCCTTCCCACGGAGCGCGTCGCGTAGCGCGTGCTCGCGCCACCCGATCTTCGTCGCCAGCTCGGCGGTGGTCAGCCAGTCGCGGTCGGTGCTCTTGGCCTTCTCGCTGGCGTCGGCCTTCGGGGCGGACTTGGAGGCTTTCTGCGGTGGCACGCGTTCCACGATAGCCGCGTTTGCGCGTCCCGGGGCCGCTGGCTAATATTCGGGGCAGCGCTGCGGCCCCCTCCGTCGGGGCGGGCGCTCTCTTTTTGGTCAAGTCATTCGCGGGAGGACGCGCGCGCTTGGACGCCTTTAGCAACAACCCGCTGCTCTGGATCGTCCCGATCTCCGGTGTCGTCGCCGTCGCGGTCGCCGCGTACTTCGCCTACGACGTCCTCGGCTCCGACAGGGGGACCCCTGCGATGCAGGAGGTCGCCGGCGCCATCTACGAGGGGGCGGTCGCGTTCATCAACCGGCAGTACCGGACCATCGCGCTCCTGGCCCTCGGCGGCACCGTGGTCATCGCCCTCGTCATCTACTTCTTCGAGACGGCACCCGGCGTCACGCCGACCGAGCTCGCGATCAAGACCGGTATCGCGTTCCTGGTGGGCGCGGCCTGCTCGATGGCCTCGGGGATCGTCGGCATGTTCGTCGCGGTGAAATCGAACCTGCGCACCGCGGCGGCCGCGCAGCACAGCGTCGCCGACGCGCTGCGCATCTCGCTCCGCGGTGGCGCGGTCTCCGGGATCCTCGTCGTCGGCCTGTCGCTCATCGGTGTGTTCGTCATGTTCGTCGCCTACGGCGGCTTCGCGCACCCCGAGCAGGCGCCGTTCACGATCGTCGGCTTCGGCTTCGGTGCGTCGTTCGTCGCGCTGTTCGCCCAGCTCGGTGGCG
The DNA here is from genome assembly GCA_036569845.1 of Candidatus Limnocylindria bacterium. GTDB lineage: Bacteria > Chloroflexota > Limnocylindria > P2-11E > P2-11E > UBA4735. The sequence continues at coordinate 14,057 of DATCPY010000098.1, forward strand.
GTATCTACACCAAGGCGGCCGACGTGGGATCCGATCTCGTCGGCAAGGTCGAGGCGGGCATCCCGGAGGACGACCCGCGGAACGCGGCCGTCATCGCCGACCTCGTCGGCGACAACGTTGGCGACTGCGCCGGTCGTGGCGCGGACCTGTTCGAGTCGACCGCCGCCGAGAACATCGGCGCGATGATCCTCGGCGTCGCGATCTTCGCGGTGACCCACAACATCGCCTGGATCATCTTTCCGCTCGTCGTGCGTGGCTTCGGCCTCGTGGCGAGCGTCATCGGCATCTTCCTGGTCCGCGGCAGCGAGACCCGCGACCCGATGGGCTCGCTGAACATCGGCTACTACATCACCGCGACCCTCTCGGCGCTCGGCATGATCCTCGTGACCTACCTGATGCTCAATGAGAAGGGCGGCTGGTACTGGTTCGCGGGCGCCGGGATCGTCGGCATCCTCACGAGCGTCGCGTTCGTCTTCATCACCCAGTACTACACCGCCGGCGCCTGGCGCCCGGTGAAGGAGATCGCCGAGGCCTCGAAGACCGGCCCCGCGACGACCATCATCTCGGGCCTCGCCGTCGGCTTCGAGACGACGTTCTCCTCGGTCATCACCATCGCCGTCGCGCTCTTCCTCTCGCACTACCTCGGCGAGCGCTGGGGCACCGAGACCGGTCTCCCGCACGGCGGCATCTACGGCACCGCCGTCGCGACCATGGGCATGCTCATGAGCGCGGCGTTCATCCTCGCGATGGACACGTTCGGCCCGATCACCGACAACGCCGGTGGCGTCGCGTCGATGTCCCGCGCGTCCGAGGAGACCCGCGAGCGCACCGATCGCCTCGACGCGGTCGGGAACACCACGAAGGCCCTCACCAAGGGCTACGCCGTCGCATCCGCGGCCCTCGCCGCGTTCCTCCTGTTCTCCGCGTACCTCGACAAGGTCGCGCAGATCACGGGCAAGCCGTTCGACACCGTCAACCTCGCCAAGGTCGACGTGTTCATCGGCGGTCTCATCGGCGCGATGCTCGTGTACTTCTTCTCGTCGCTCGCGATCCGGGCCGTCGGCAAATCCGCCAGCGCGATCATCGAAGAGGTCCGCCGCCAGTTCCGCGAGGACCCGGGCATCATGGCCGGGACCTCGCGTCCGGACTACGCGCGCGTCGTCGACCTGACCACGCAGTCCGCGCTCAAGAACATGATCCCGCCGGGGGTCATCGCGATCGCTACCCCGATCATCGTCGGCGTGCTCCTGAAGGCGGAGGCCGAAGCGGCCCTGCTGATGGTCGGCACGATGGCCGG
>DATCPY010000099.1:0-23849 GCA_036569845.1 Candidatus Limnocylindria bacterium
ACCCGTTCCCCGGTGTGCGCATCGAGGAGTTCGCCGAGGCCCGCTAGGCGCACCACGCGTCGAAACCGCTGGTCCAGGTCGCCCGCAGGTCCGGCCCGATCGCGTAGGCCTCGTAGCTCGGCAGGGTCTCCAGATACGCGATCGCATGGGCACCCATCGCGAACGCGGCGGTGGCCTGCACGTCCGCCTCGAGGATGCTCGGGCCCACCACGGTGAGGCTGACAAGCTCGTCGGCGGCAGCACCGGTGTGCGGATCCTGGATGTGCTGACCCTTCTCGTAGGTGCCGGAGGTCGCGACCGCGAGGTCCCGCCCGATCACGATGCGAACGACCGACGTGCGTTCCGAGAGCCCGGTCACGAGGATAAGCAGCAGCAACGACGCGATCGCCGGCACGAGCGCGTCGTAATGGTCGATGAAGTCCATGAGCTGTTGGAGCAGCCCGTAGCCGTTGTCCATCGCGTAGCCGATCGTCTGCGCGACGGCGTGGACGATGAGCATCCAAAGCAGCACATACCCGTTGCGGCGATGCAGGATGACGAGCCGCTCCATCCCGAACGCATCGTCGAGCCAGGGCACGCGCGCCAAGAGCACGAGCTCCCAGAGCACGAGGTAGGTGCCGAGGAGGGCGGTGACGCGGCCAAGCTGGTTGAGCGCGTCCGCGACGGTCTTCATGCCGTCGTGGCCGCTGCCGGCCCACCACAGCACGAGGATCGCGACGGCGTTGGCGTAGAAGACCGCCCAGATCACGTCGCGGCCCGGCTGCCCTGCGAAACGGCGCGCGGGTACCGCGGAGGTGAGGTCCACGCTATGCACTACCGGGCGCCCTGGTCGCTCGTTTCGCGGGGTCGGCTAGCCCTTCTTGCCCTTCGGCGCCTTCGCAGCGGGTGCGCCGGCGGCGGGCGCGGCGCCCTTCGCGGCCGGTCCACCAGCGGCCGGCGCTGCGCCCTTGGCGGCCGGCGCACCAGCGGCCGGCGCGGCACCCGCAGCGGCCGGCGTCGCACCCTCGGCGGCAGCCTCGCCCTCGGCGACCTCGCCCTCGGCAGCGGCGGCCGGCTTCTCGACGACTTCCTCGGCGCGCGGCGCGACGGCCTTCGCCACGACCTGATCGCCCTCGTTGAGGATCTCGATCTTCGAGGTATCGACGACGAGGTCGCGGACGTAGAGCGTGTCCTCGATCTGCTCGATCTTGGCCAGGTCCACATCGATCTGGTGCGGGATGTCCTGCGGGAAGGCCTCGATGCGGACCTCGGAGAGCGCGTGGACCATGACGCCGCCGTGCGTCCGCACCGCGGGCGACTCGCCGACGAAGTGCAGCGGGACCACGGTGTGGGTCTTCTCGGTGAGCGAGACGCGGGCGAAGTCGACGTGCAGGAGCGAGCCCGACTTCGGCTCGCGCGAAACGTCGTGCACGAGCACCGGCACTTCGCCGCCGTCGAGCCCGGTCAGGGAGAGGAGCGTCGTCTGGCCCCAGCGGCGGTAGCCCTTCTGGAACGTGCCCGTGTCCGTCTCGACCGGGGTCGAGTCGGCGTGGCCGCCGAAGATGACGCCGGGCAGACGGCCCTCGCGGCGCAGCGCGCCGACCTTCTTGCCGAGCACGGTGCGCGGCCGGACTTCGAGCTTCGGTGCCTCAGCCAAGTGGAGTCGCTCCCCTGATCGCGGTTTCGGAGACCCGATTATCTCAGGGTGGGGTCGGGAGGTCCACCACGAGCCGGACTGGGCCCGCCAGCTCGGTGATCATCGGGCAGGCGAGGCGCTCGAGGCCGAGGCCCCAGGTCATGACCCGCTCGAAATCGTCGATGAGCTTCACGTCGCGCACCAGCGGCAGACCCGGGTGGATGTCGGTCTGGGTGAAGGTCTGCTGCCCGGTATTCGGATCGACCGTCGAGGCGTTGCGGAAGCGGACCGACAGGAACGCATTGCCGTCCACCGGTACCTGCTTGCCGCTGGTCCCGACGAACCCGCTCGTCGCGTTGATCTGGTACGGCGGCAGCGCATACGGCCCGACGCTGGTCGGTCCGAGCTCGAACACGACGCGGTCGAAGCCGGGGTTGTGGGCCGCGCGGACCGCCACGAGCTGCGCCTGGGCGCTCGTGTTACCGCCGGTCAGCACGGGGCACGTGGTCAGCACCGGTGCGGCGCTCGGGCTCGGCGAGCTGGTCGGCACGGCGGTCGGCACAGCGGTCGGCGTCGGTGAAGGACGCGCGAGCGTTGCCGTCGGCGACAGGGCGGTCGGCGCGGCGGACGTCGCGGGCGGGACGACCGTCTGCGCCGAGCACGCCGCGGTGATGGCGACGGCCAGGGCCAGCCGCAGCGGGCGATACAGAGCGGCTCGAATGTTCACGATTCCAGTCTGACCAGATCCGCACGGTATGTCGACATTCCTTACAAGGAAGAAGCGATTCTGTACGCAGAGCGTACGGCGAAACGAAATTTGGTAGAATGGCTCCAAGTGGCCGATCGGCTGCGTTTGGCGCTGGTTTTTCACCAGCACCAGCCAGCGGGGAACTTCCCACATGTGTTCGCTGACGTAGCCGAGCGCGCGTATGCGCCGCTCGTGGCTGCGCTCTATCGGCACCCCGAAGTGAAGGCGACCCTCCACTTCTCCGGGCCGCTCCTGGACTGGCTCGAAGGCAACCGACCCGATGTCATCGGGGACCTGGCCGACCTCGTGAAGCGCGGCCAGATCGAGCTCCTCTCGGGCGGCTACTACGAGCCGATCCTCGTCGGCGTCCCGCGGCGCGACGCCGTCGGCCAGATCCGCGCGCTCACCGACCGGGTGGCCGCGATCTTCGGTCGCCGGCCACTGGGCGCATGGCTCACCGAGCGCGTCTGGGAGCCGCACCTGCCGTCAGTGCTCGCCGAGGCCGGCGTCGCGTACACGATCCTCGACGAGGAGCATTTCCTCCAGGCCGGGCTGCGCCGCGACGAGCTCGGCGAATCGTTCATCACCGAGGACCAGGGCTTCCCGCTCGTCCTCTATCCCGCGAACACACGGCTTCGCTACCTCATCCCGTTCCGCGATGTCGGGCAGACGATGAAGGAGCTCCGTGAGCGGCAGGCCGCCGGCGCGAAGCTCGTCGTCTATGCCGACGATGGCGAGAAGTTCGGCGCCTGGCCGGGAACCTTCCAGCGCGTGCACAAGGACGGCTGGCTCGAGGACTTCTTCACCCAGATCGCGCAAGCCGACTTCATCGAGACGACGACCCTCGAGGACGCCTGGATCTTCCAGAAGCCTTCGCGCCGCGTGTATGTGCCAGGCGGCACGTATCACGAGATGGGCGAGTGGTCGCTGGACGCCGGCGCGGCGCGCCGCCTCACCCAGGCGCGCAACGGCTTGAAGGACGACCTCGCCTCGCTCGTCGTGCTGCCGCCGTGGCGGAACTTCCTCGCGAAGTACCCCGAGGCGAACGCGCTGCACAAACGGATGCTCATCGTGTCCGAGGAGCTCGCGCGCCGCAGCATCCTCGACGCATCGCCTGAGGTCCGGCAGGCCCAGCAGAACCTCTGGCGCGCGCAGACGAACGACGTGTACTGGCACGGTGTGTTCGGCGGGCTGTACCTGCCGCACCTTCGCGCCGACGCATACGGCTCGCTGCTGCGCGCCGAACGGCTGCTCGCGGAGCGCCGCGTCGCCTCGGGCGAGCAGCGCGACTACGACGTCGACGGTCTGGACGAGTACCTGTTCCGCGGCAACGCGGGCGCGGTATTCGTGCATATCCACGGTGGCTCGATCATCGAGTGGGACATCTACGCGTCGGCCACGAACCTTATCGACACGCTCGCGCGCCGGCCCGAGAACGAGCACGAGCAGCTGCGCCGCGCCGAGAAGGCCGGCAAGGTGAAGGTGGGCAAGGCCTCGGAGAAGGACTCGAAGTCCATCCACGAGGTCGTGCGCGCGAAAGAGCGTGGTCTCGTGAAGCTGCTCGAGTACGACGACGCCCGCCGCGCGTTCTTCCAGGACAGCTTCACGGTCGGCCGCGAGGACCCGGTGAGCCTGCACGCGCTCCCGTATCAGCTCACCCCGCAGCGCGAGGCGCGCACGGTGAGCCTGATCCTCGAGCCGCCGGCCAAGTCGCTCGCGAGCGTGCCCGGCTTTGGCGTCCGCAAGGACATCCGCATCGCGGATGAAGGGCTCGCAGCCGGCGTCCGGTACCGCCTGCGCAATGAAGGCGAGGACACGATCGAGCTGACCTTCACGAGCGCGTCGAACGTCGCGTTCGTCGGCGAAGCCAATGTCGGCGACCTGATCACGCTCGGCACGCGCAAGACCACCCCGGGCAAGCCGCTCGAGGGGGTCCGCAACGTCTCCGAGATCGCGGTCCACTCCGAGGCCCGGCACTTCGACATCACGTTCGCCATCGACCCGCCGGCCGAGACCTCGATCCGGCCGATCTACGCGATCGCGAACTCCGAAGAAGGCTTCGAGCGTCTCTACGAGCAGACGGAGATCGCCTGCTCCTGGAATGTCACGATCGAGCCGGATTCCCACGTCGATCTCGAGATCCGCGCGACCGCGGTCGGGCAGCTCGTCGAGCCGGAGCTCATCAAGCCCGCAGCGCGCCGGAAGCGCACCACGGCCGCCCCCGCGGGCGCCGACCCGGCGGCACGCTCCAAGCGATAACAAGCCAGGAGGTGCTTCGCACCGCTTGTTGAACTTGTCTCTCGGCTGTTCGCTTTGCTCACAGCCTCCGAGTAGCGTCCAAGCGATGAGCGGCACGCCTTTCTGGTCCACCCCGGCGCCCCCGCCACCGCCAGTTCGTCGCGGACCGAACGTCGCGGTCGTCGCTCTCATTGCCCTCGTCGCGGGCGCGATCGGCGGCGGCCTGTCCGGCGGCTTCATCGCGACCACCCAGCTGCCGCAACCGCCCGAGTCGGTGATCGCCACGCGCACCGCCGTGCCCGGCTCGCTGCCGACCGCGCCGCCGGCGACCGTCACGGCGGGTGGCGCGAACGACGTGGTCGCCGTCGTGAACGAGCTGCTCCCGACCGTCGTGACGGTGATCAACCGGCTCCCGAACGGGACGGCCCAATCCAGCGGCTCCGGCTTCGTCATCGACGCGGCGCGCGGCTACGTGGTCACGAACAATCACGTCATCGAGAACGTGCGAGACACGAGCCCGGGCGCATCGTTCGACGTGATCTTCAGCGACAACCGCGTGATCAAGGACGCGAAGCTCATCGGTCGCGACGACAAGACCGACGTCGCGGTCCTGCAGGTCCCGGCATCGGGCCTCAAGGCCGCGACCCTGGCGAACAGCGACGACGCGCCGGTCGGCTCCACGGTCGTCGCGATCGGCAGCGCCCTCGGTGAGCTCCAGAACACGGTCACGACCGGCATCGTGTCGGCCAAGGGCCGGCGGGTGCCGGAGACCGACACGATCGTGCTCGAGGATCTGATCCAGACCGACGCGGCGATCAACGAGGGCAACTCGGGCGGGCCGTTGATCTGGGCCGCGACGAAGCAGGTCATCGGCATGAACACCCTCGTGAACCGGCAGGCGGGCTCCGAGGGGCTCGGCTTCAGCATCGCGAGCAACACGGTCCGCGACATCGCGAACGAGCTGATCGCGAACGGGAAGATCGATCGTGGCGCGATCGGCATCAGCTACAGCCTGCTCACGCCACGCGCCGCGGCCGCGCTCGCCCTCCCGGCGCAGACCCAGGGCATCATCATCAGCCAGCTGCTGCCGGGCTCGCCCGCGGTCCAGGCCGGCCTCAGGGTGAACGACGTCATCACCAAGATCAACGACCAGCAGATCGACGGCACGCACCCGATCAGCTCGATCCTGCTTCACACCCGACCGGGCGATAAGGTGAAGCTCACGATCATCCGGGATGGGAAACAGCAGACCGTCGACCTCACCCTCGGCCGGCAGAGCTGACGCGGCGCCGGCCCTCCGCCGGCACGACGCGTCGCTGTACATCGTCGCGAGCGGTCTCGGCGGCCTCGGCCTCGGGATCGCGCTCTTCTATCTGAACTTCCTCTATCGCGCGCTCGGATTCGACGCGCGAGCCATCGGCGTCCTCGGCGGCGCGCAGGCGCTCGGCGCGCTCGCCGGCGCGCTCCCGGCGGCCCTGTTGCCGCGGCGCATGCCGCGCCGCAACGCGATCGTCGTCGGCGGGTGCGTCACCGCTCTGGGCGTCATCGGGATCCTCACCCAGACCGCGCTGCCCGCCCTCTTTGTCGCGGCGGCGCTCACCGGCTGCGGCGGGATCATCGTCGCGTCGTCCGGAAGCGCGCTGGTCGCGGATGCGACGACCGGGCTCGACCGGCCCCGGATGTTCGGCAATCAGATCGCGCTCGGCGCGCTCGCGAGCTTCGCGGCCATCGCGATCGCCGGCGCGCTCGCCGCGCCGGTGGGCGCCGCGCTCGGCCGGACCGAGACCGATCCGCTCACCATCCGAACGGTGATCGGGATCGGTGGGGTGCTCGCGATCGCGTCGGCGATCCCGATCATCTTCGTGCGCCCCGCCGCGGTCGCCGTCGGCGCGCTCGACGCGCCGCATCGCCGCAGCCTGCTGCTGCGGTTCATGGCGATCGAGATGGCCTTCGGATTCGGCGCGGGCAGCTTCCTGCCGTTCGCCAACCTCTTCTTCGCGGATCGTTTCGGTCTCCCGATCGCCGGCGTCGGCCTCGCCATCGGCGCACTGTCGGTCGCAGGTAGCGTCGGGGCCATCGTGAACGGCCGGCTCATCGTGCCGCGCCTGCCGCCGCTCTTGGCGATCGTCCTGCCGGTCTTCGCGTCGCTCCCGTTCGCGTTGCTCGCGGCGGTGGCCGGCCAGCCGCTGCTCGCATGGGCGGCCCTCGCCCTGCGGGCGGCGCTCATGTACGGCTCGACCCCGAACTTCACCGCACTCGAGCTCTCGTCGTTCGCCCCGGTCGAACGCGCCGGCGCCGTCGCGGCCTTCGCGATCGCCTGGAACGGCGCGTCCGCCGCGGGTGCCGCGCTCTCCGGCGTCGTGCGCGCCGAGCTCGGTGTGAGCGGGTACACCGCCAACCTCGTGACGCTCGTCGGGTCCTATCTGGTCGCGGCGACGCTCCTGGTCGTGTTCTTCCGCGCGCATGAGCCGCGTGGCGACGCCGCGGCGATGCATCCGGCAGACTCGGCGCGATGACCGGGACCGCGCGCGACCTCGTCCGTGACGCCGTGACCGCGGGCGTGCTCGCGGCGAGCGACGCGCTCGGCTGGGGCGATCCGGCACGCGCTGCGGCGGTGGAGATCGAGCGTCCGGCGGACAAGGCCCACGGCGATTACGCGGCGAACATCGCGATGCGCCTCGCCAGGCCGCTGAAGCGGCCGCCGCTCGAGCTGGCCAAGGCGATCGCCGAGCGCGTGCCGGCGCGCGATGGGATCGCGTCGGTGTCCGCGGCGCCGCCCGGCTTCATCAACGTGCGGCTCGATCCCGCGTGGCTCGCGAAGCAGGTGGACGCGATCGCAAACGAGGCCGAACGCTTCGGCCGCAACGACACGCTGAAGGGGCAGAAGCTCCAGGTCGAGTTCGTGTCGGCCAACCCAAGCGGGCCGGTGACCGTCGCGAACGCCCGCGGCGGACCGATCGGCGACGTGCTCGCGAACGTGCTCGCCTTCTCGGGCGCCGACGTCGAGCGCGAGTACTACATCAATGACGCGGGCACGCAGCAGGAGGTGTTCGGGCGCAGCGTCGCGGTCCGGTACCTCGAGCTCGGCGGGAAATCGGGCCTCGTCATCCCCGACGACGGCTATCCGGCCGAGTACGTGATCGACATCGCGCGCGCGATCCGGGAGAAGACCGGTGGCGCCTTCGACGACACGTCGCCTGAGGTGCTCGGCCCCCAGTTCGCGCGCACCGCGATGGACGTGGTGATCGAGTGGCACAAGGCATCGATGGAAAAGTTCGGCATCCGCTTCGACAGCTTCTATCGCGAGTCGGCGCTCATGCAGTCCGGCTACTTCATGGCCACGATCGAGGCCCTCCGCGCGGCCGGCGCGATCGAGGAGCGCGACGGCGCGGTGTGGCTGAAGTCGAGCGAGCAGAGCGAGGACATCGAGAGCGTGCTCATCCGCAGCACCGGAGTGCCGACCTATTTCGGCGTCGACGTCGCGTACCACCGCGAGGCGCTCGTCGAGCGCGGCTTCGATCGGAAGCTCGACGTATGGGGCGCGAACACCCACGGCCACGCCCGCCGGATGAAGAACGCGATGGCCGTGCTCGGCCTCGGGGGCCGGTGGGAGGTCGTGCTCTACCAGTTCGTGAAGTTCCTTCACGAGGGTCTCCTCGTGAACATGGCCAGGCGCCGCGGCCAGTTCATCCGGCTCGACGACGTCATCGACACCGTCGGCAAGGACGCCGCCCGGTGGTTCTTCCTCATGGCGAGCGCCGATCGGACGCTCGACTTCGACCTCGAGCTCGCGGTCCAGCAGTCGAACGACAACCCCGTCTACTACGTGCAATACGCCCACGCGCGGATCGCGAGCATCTTCCGCACCGCCGCCGAGCGCGGTCTGCGGTCCGAGGGCGCCGATGTCGCGCTGCTCACCGATGCGGCGGAGCTCGATCTCGTGCGCCTGATCCTTCGTTTCCCCGAGCTCGTCGAGGAGATGCGCGACAAGTACAACGTGCATCTGCTGACCGGTTACGGGCTCGAGCTCGCCGGCGCGTTCCACGCGTTCTACAAGGGCAACCGCGTGGTCGGCGAGGACGAAGCGAAGTCGAAGGCCCGGTTGCGGCTGGTCGAGGCGGTCGGCCTCACCGTGCGCCAGACGCTCGGATTGCTCGGCATCAGCGCGCCCGAGTCGATGTAGCCCTGGCTCTGTGGTGTTACCAGCCCGCGATTGCACGCAACGCGGCGAGGCCGCTCTGCGCCTGTTGTGGCGTTAGCCCCAGCCAGCATGCCGCCGCCAGGTCATCCATCTCCCTCCTGCGAGCGATCCACGAGCGCTCGCTCCCGCGTAGTTCGGCGACGAGCAGATCGGGATCGCCCACGAGACTGAACAGGAGCGCCAAGTCGCTTCGCTGCGCATCGGGTGCGTCGTCCACGTCGACCGCCCGCGCCTTCAAGAGGATCGCGCCGAGTAGGTTCGGTCTCGGCACGGAACCTCGAACCGCGCCAGCCTCGATCTGCACGAGCTCGCTCCGATGCAGGGCTTGCGTTCCTGCCGGCACCTCGACGGTGTGCGCCGGAGGGATCGTGGTCCGAGCCGCTTCAGATCGCACCCCCAGGCCTTCGGGGGCCAGCACATCGATCTCCATGAGCCCGCGAGTGAACTTGTGGCCCAGCCCCATGTAGCTCGGTTCTTGCAGCTCGAAACCTTCATCCACGAGGATCTGAGCGAGGCCGCTCACCGCATTCGGGCGCGACCTCGCATCCGCCAAGGCATCCGCATCGGCGCTGATCCGTAGGGGAGCTTGGCCACGTTCAGCAGCGTGGAGCTCGACCATCCGGGCCCCGATCAAGGTCCAGTTGGGCGAAAGCTCACGGAGCTTGATGAGCTCGGTCCACAGCTCGAGATCCGAAGATCCGCCGATGGAAAGCCGGATCACGGGACCGTCAGGCGTTCCGCAAGCTCGCGCCCGGCTCGGACCGCGCGTTCGTCCAATGCGTCAACGAGATCCGCAGCGACGGCTGCCGCCGGCGCAAATTTCTGACCATGGAAAGGCCAGTAGCCAGCCACTCGCAGGATGGTGTCGGCCGCCCTTTCCTCGACGTCACGTAGAGCGTGTCGATAAATGAGACGCTCCGCGGAATCACTCGGCAAGTAGCCGTCGATGACGCGACTGGACCGGAGGCTGACGCCGTAGTGTTCCGCAGCGCTCACGCCAGATCGGACGAAGTCTGGCGCCGCGCCGATGTCGTGCTTCGCCCGATCTCCAGCCGCGAAGTACCGAACCTTCGCGCGTCGGCGTAGGCGTGGCATCAGTTCGTCGAGCGCCCGATCGCGCGCCACCGCTCGCAGCTTCGATCGTTCAACTCCGGAGACCCAAGGGGCGTCTTCGCCAGATAGAAGGAACAGCAGCGCCCAGGCTCTCCGTGGTTCGACAGGCCGCCCTACCTCGGGCCCGTGCGCGAGCCTCCGTTCGATGTCGCCTTCGTCGAGCCACCACCGGTTCGCAACCTTTTCTGCCCGGAGTTGCCCGGCGTTCGCAAGCGCCCGGATCCGCGACCGGTCGATGCCGAGTCGATCGGCGGCTTCGGCAGCCGGGATACGCCTGAGCGGGCGGCGGTCGTCCATTGCCAGAACTATAGCGATACAGCGATAGTTCTGGCAAGTAGGGCGCCTAGCGGGTCGGGCTGGGCCTCGGGCTTCCGCTCGCGCCGGCACCGCGACCACCACCGCCCGGGAACTGCGTGCCGCCCAGGATGTCCCCGAGGATGTTGGTGGCGCCGATGACGATCGTCTGCGCGGAGATCGTGCCGCTCGCGGTGTCCGGCGTGCCGGCGACGGTCACCATGTCACCGACCTTCAGGTCGGTGAGCTTCACGTCCGTTTCGACCGTCTTCACGACGCGCGTCCCCGTGCCGACCAGCACGAGCTGCGTCGTGGTCGTGGGGCTGGCACCATTCGCTCCGCCCGCGCGGACCGAGATGGTGATCGAGTCGCTGTTCACCACGAGGATCTGACCGTTCGAGATGCCGCGGTTCGCGGCCGCCCCGCCGGCCCCTGCGCCGCCGGCGCCACCCGCGCCGCCGCGGGCGCCTGCCGCGCCGCTCGTACCGGTCGCCCCGGTCGTCGCGCTCGCCGCTGGTGCGCGCGTCGAGCCGAACGCGAAGCCGCCGCCGAAGAGGGCGAGGGCCACGACGACCCCGACGATGATCTGGACCGGACGTCGTGCAAATACGTTCATCGCTGTGCTCCCTTATTCATATCGCAGTGCCTGGATCGGATGCAGGCGCGCCGCCCGCATCGCCGGGTAGAGACCGAAGACGACGCCGATCGCGACGGACACGCCGACGGCGATCGCGACCGTTCCGGCCGTGATCGCGATCGGGATGCCCGCCGCGGCCGGGATCTGATGCACCACCACGGTGATGCCCCAACCGAGGAGGATCCCGAGGATCCCACCGATGCCGGTGAGCCCGATGGCTTCGATGAGGAACTGGGTGAGGATGTCGCGCCGCCGCGCGCCGACTGCCTTGCGGATGCCGATCTCTCTGGTCCGCTCGTTCACCGAGACCAGCATGATGTTCATGATCCCGATGCCGCCGACGAGGAGCGAGATGCCGCCGATCGCCGCGAGCAGGATCGTGAACGTGCCGGTGACCTGGTTGAGCGCCGCGAGCGTGTCGTTCTGGTTCGTCACGGCGAAGTCCGCGCTCGCGGGATCGGTGATCTTGTGCCGCTGGAGCAGCACGTCGGTCACGTCCGCCGTCGTGTTGGCCATCTGATCGCTGCTCGCGGCCTTGACGATGATGGAGTTCACCGAGTTCGTGCGGCCGGTGAGCACGCGCTGCGCGGTCGTCGTGGGAATGAGGATCTGGTCGTCGCGAGAGAAGCCGAACGTCGTGCCCTTGGTCTCGAGCATCCCGAGCACCTTGAAGTTCACGATGCGTGCCCGTTGCGCGCCACCGGGGCCACCACCACCACCGAAGACCTGCCGCAGCTGGATCGTCTGACCGGTCGGATCGACGCCCTCGCCGAAGAGGTTGGCCGCGGTCGTCGAGCCGAGGACCGCTACCTGCGCGTAGACCCGCACGTCATCCTCGGTGAAGAATTCGCCCGTCGCGAGGTTCCAATCGCGGACCTGCGGATAGCCCGTCGTCACGCCGACGACGTTCGAGCTCCAGTTCTGCCCCGCCGCGGTGACCTGCCAGCGGCCGGCGCTCTGCTCCGCCTCGACCGCGCCGATCGTCGGCCCGAGCTGGGCGGCGATCGCGTTCATGTCGTCGAGCGTGAGGTTCGCGCTCTGCGCGCCGGCGCCCCGAAGGCCGGTGTCGCTGTTCTGGTTGCCCGGGGTGACGGTGACGAGGTTCGACCCGAGGGATAGCACCTGCTGCTGCACCTGGATGGACGCGCCGTTGCCGACGGCGACCATCGCGATGACCGACGCGACGCCGATGATCACACCGAGCATCGTCAGCGCCGAACGGAGCTTGTTGACGATGATCGACTGGAGGGCGGAGCGGAACGAGTCGAACAGCTTCATCGCGCCGCCGCCGGTACGGTCGTGACCGCCCCGCTGTGCAGATCCACCGAGTGACCGGTCCCCGCCTTGCGCAGCTCGTCGTCGGCGCGGCGCGGATGGGGGACGATCTCGTCGCCTGAGACGACGCCGTCGCGCATGCGGACGATGCGCTTGCAGTGCTCGGCGACGTCGGGCTCGTGCGTGACCATGACGACGGTCTTGCCCTCGTCGTTCAGCCGCTGGAAGATCGAGAGGATCTCGGCCGAGGAGCGCGAGTCGAGGTTCCCGGTCGGCTCGTCCGCGAGGATGATCGACGGGTCGTTGAGCAGCGCGCGGGCGATCGCGACGCGCTGCTGTTGACCGCCGCTCAATTCATTCGGCTTGTGATGCATGCGCTCGCCGAGGCCGACGGCCGTGAGCGCATCCTTCGCCCGCTGGGTCCGCCCGCGGGCGCTGCCGCCGTACACCAGCGGCAGCTCGACGTTCTCGATCGCGTTGAGCCGCGGCAGCAGGTTGAACGTCTGGAAGACGAAGCCGATGTGCCGGTTGCGGATCGCAGCGAGCTGGTCGTCGTTGAGCTGTCGGACCTGCTCGCCCGCGAGGACGTAGCTTCCCGCGTCGGGCACGTCGAGGCAGCCGAGGATGTTCATCATCGTGGACTTTCCCGAGCCGGACGGGCCCATGAGCGCGACGAACTCGCCCGGGTACACGTCGAGATCCGCGCCCTGCAGCGCGTTGACGATGTTGTCCTTGCCCATCCGGTACGTCTTCGTCACTCCACGAAGGCGGATGACCGGGTCGGCGCTTGCGGGCGCGTAGGAGCTCACCGGCCGGGCACCTGCTGGCCACCGCCGCCACCGATCTGGATGCCGCGGTTCGCACCGCCGCTCGCGGTCGCGCGCGGCTGCGGCAAGACGACGACGTCGCCTTCCTGGACGCCGGTCAGGACCTCGGTGACGGTGTCATTGGCGATGCCGAAGGTCACGTCGGTGTCGACCGACTGCCCGTCCTTCATGACGGTGAGGTAGCGCCGGCCGCTCGCGGTCTTCACCGCGAGGTTCGGCACCGTGAGCGTGTTCGTGCTGCTGGCGAGGATGACGTTCGCCGTGCCGCTCATGCCGGGCTTCACGGACTGGCTGGGCAGGTCGATCGTGACGTCGATGCCGTACACGGGGACGCCAGACGCGATGGTCGCCACCGGGTCGAGGGAGGTGACCTTGCCGGTCATCTTCGCCGTGCCGACGGCGTCGACCGTGATCGTCGCCACCTGACCGAGCTTCAGCTTGACCACATCGCCTTCGCCGATCGTGCCATGCAGCGCCATCGTGCCGGTGTTGGCGATGACGATGAACCCGGTCGCGCTCGTGCTGGTGACGTTCTCGCCGGCCTGCGCGCTGATGGTCGTCACGACGCCGGCGACGGTCGCCTTGATGACCGCGTTATCGAGGTTGGACTGCGCCGTCGCGACCGTGGTCTCCGCGTTGTTCAGCGAGTTCTGCGCGCTCTGGACGGCAGAAGGCTGGTTGTTCAGCGATGTCTGGGCACTCTGGAGGCTCTGCGCCGCGCGGAGCTGCGCTGAGGCGACGTTCTGCACGGCGGTGGCGTAGCTGCCGGAGATCGCGTCGCTGATGGTCGTGAACGACGTGCCGACCTGGCCGATCTTGCTCTTGGCGTAGGTCGCGCCCTGCGTCTCGCCGGTGAGGGTCACGAGCAGTGCCGCCACATCCGCGCGGGCCGCGTCGAGGGTCGTGTCGACCTTCGCGTTGAGGGTGTTCAGGGAGTTCTGGGCGGCCGTCGCCGACGAGAGGGCGCTTGAGATCTGGCCGTTCGGGGCGTCGATCCCGCTCGTCAGTCGCGCTGCCGCGCTGGTGTACGCCACCTGCGCCGTGGAGAGCGGCTGGCTGGCCACGGCGAGGTCGGTGTTCGCGGCGACCGCGGCGTCGAAGACGCTGATCGCGTTGAGGATCTGGTTCACCGCGGCGATGTAGTCGGCCTCGCTCGATTGGTAGACCCCGAGCACGTAGTTCTGGGCGTTCCCGAGGCTCGCGCTCGCCTGGTACATCGACGTCTGGGCCGACTTGTTGTCACTGATCTGGTTCGCGGTCGCGAGGTCGTTCTGGGTCTTCTGCACCTGCTGCTGGGCGACGCTGATCTGCGACACGTAGGTCGCGAGGTCGTTGATCACCGAGCCGTACAGGCTGGAGAAGTTGACCTTCGCGGAGGCGTAGTTGGACTTCAGCTTCGTCAGCGCGGACTGGGCCGTCGCGACATCGCTGGCCGTGGATTGCTGGGTCTGGGAGTACGAATTCTGGGCGTCGCTGACACCCGCCAATGCCTTGTCGTAGTTCGTCTGAGCCGCGGCGAGGTTGTTCTGCGCCGTCGTGAGCGCAGCCTGGAGATCGGTCGTGTCCAGCTTCGCGAGCGGCTGGCCGGCCGTGACCTGCTGGCCGACGGCCACGTACAGCTGAGCCACCTTGCCGTTCGTCGGCGGGTTGAGCTTGACCGTGCCGGCCGAGCTGATCGAGCCGGAGACCGCGACGGTCTGGGTCACGCTCGCTCGGGTGACCTGTGCGGTGCGCACGGTCGTGTCCGCGGGCGCGGCGCTGCACGCTGCGGCAAAGATGCCCGCCACGGCGGCGGCGGCGACGCTCTTGGTGATCGACATTGACCCTCTTCCCTTCTCCACGCGGTGCCGGACCGTTAGGTGACGATCGATGCGGGCGCAGCCGACGGGAGCCCGAGCCGGGCGACGACGACGGTGCCGAGCGCGTACGCGACGACGACGAATGCGACGAGACCGCCCACCGCGGGCAGCTGCATGAGGACGTACAGGATCGTCGCGCCGATCAGCGCGACGAGCGGACCGGGGATCCCTCCGGCCCAGCGGGTCATGGCCCGCATGCCGAAGATCGTGTCGCCGAGCCGCCACGAAGCGGCGGCGAACCCGACGAGCGTGATCAGGAGGAGCGCGGCGGCGAACACCGCCAACGTCATCAGCCCGACCTGCAGGCCGAGCTGGATGCCCGTCGGTGCTTCGCGAAATCCTGAGGCGAGCGCCCCGAGGAGCACGACGCCGCCCAGGAACGTCGCGGACAAAAGGAGCAGCAGCACCGCGACGCCGGTACCGAGCACGCGGAGCTGATCGCGCCAGGTGCCGCGCGCGGCGCGATACGCGCCGAGGACGGGCTCGCGGCCGAGCACGAGGACCGCCGAGACGGCGATGACGACGAGGAGGTAGCCGGCCGCGTCGCGCGCCGTATCGGAGACGTTGCGCTGGAACGGGACGACCGCGCGAAGCGGGACGGGGATGTCGCCCGTGCCGATCGCCGTGCGGACCGGCTGCGCGCCTCGACCGCCGAAGTTGACGAAGAAGAATCGCGAGCTGCCGCTGTCGGCGCCCGCGGCCATCGATCCAACGAGCAGCACCGTCGCGATCGCGATCGCGACCACGATCGCGCCGAGGGCGAAGACGGTGTCTCGTCCGGTCATCGAGCGATCATCCGATGCGGCTGGGAGCCGTGGAGCATCGCGTGGGCCGCGACCGCGCTGCCTATGCCGACGAGCGCGAGCGAGATGACCGCGAGTCCGTCGATGACAACATCGGCGCCGCTCGTCTGATCGAGGCCCTGCGCCGCCACGAGGATCGCGCTGATCGACGCGCCGAGCTCGGTGCCGTGCGCGGCCAGGCCCCACACGAGGTACGCCAGGCTCGGCAGCGCCAGGATGGCGGCGAAGATCCACTCCCAGCGAGTCGGGGCTCCGTCAGTGCGGATGCGATCCATCACCGAGTCGCGGAAACCAAGTGGGAGCGCGGCTGGCTTCGCGGCGCTCAACAGCTGATGGATCTCGAGCTCGTCGGGTTGAAGGTCGTTCATGACCGCTTGCCCCTCCGTTCGGCGAGCGTCGCCTTGAGCGCGGCGCGCGCGCGGTGGAGGTGCGTCTTCACGGTCCCGAGCGGGATCCCGAGCGCATCCGCGACCTCTTGATAGGAGAGCTGCTGCATGTGTCTCAGTGTGAGGGCCGCCCGATAGGCCGGCGGTAGCAAGGCCATGGCGTCCAGCACTTCCTGGACGTCTTCCTTGCGGACGGCGGAGAGCTCAGGGCCCGCCTCGGGCGGCTCCGGGTTCTCCGGCAGCTCCTCGACGGTGATCTCTCGGCCGCGGGCGCGCTGGATGTAGTTCAGGCTCGCGTTGGTCGTGATCCGGAAGATCCAGGGACCGAACGGGTAGGCCGGGTCGTACTGGTGGAGCGCGCGGTACGCGCGGATGAAGGCGTCCTGGGCGCAGTCGCGCGCGGCGTCGGGGTCGTGCGTGATGCGCAGCGCGACGTTGTACACCCGCCCTCCGTATCGTTCGACCAATGCCTCGTATGCGTCCGCGTCACCGGACAGGCACCGCTGCACGATCTCTTGGTCCGTCCGCGTCAGAGCGAGCCTCCCGGCCGGCAGCTGGTGCGGTCCAACAGTGCATACCCGGACCGTCGCTGCCGTGTTTCGGCGTATTCTCAACTCCTCCATGGACTTGACCTGGCTCGGTCATGCGTGCTTTCGGCTGCGTGGCCGCGAAGGTGTCGTGCTGACCGACCCGCCCGACCCCAGATCCGGGGCCGCGATCCCGAAGACCGCTGCCGATCTGGTGACGATCTCGAACGACGACCCGCGCCATAACAGCCTGAAGTCGGTGGGCGGGGAGCCCGTGGTGCTCCGCGGGCCTGGCGAATACGAGGTGAAAGAGATCCTCGTGACCGGCATCGGCACGTTCCGTGACGACGAGAAGGGCGCCAAACGAGGCCGCAACACCATCTACTCGATCCGCCTGGACGACCTCGTCATCTGCCATCTCGGCGGTCTCGGCCACGTCCTGCCGACCGCCGACCTGGAGAAGCTCGGGGACATCGACATCGCGCTCGTACCCATCGGCGGCCACGACCTGGACCTCAGCGCGACGCAGGCGGCGGAGATCATCCACCAGCTCGAGCCCAAAGTGGTCGTGCCGATGTCCTATGACCCGGATGCCGACAAGAAGGACAGCCCGTTCGAACGCCTGTTGCACGAGCTCGGGGTGAAGGACATCACGCCGACCGCGAAGCTGTCGCTATCGCGCAGCTCGCTCCCGGAGAACGTCCAGGTGGTGACACTGGACTCGCGCGCGCGGTAGCCTCCCGCGTAGCGGGGGAGGGAACGACCATGCGACCGACGCGGTTTGCCACCGAGATCGGCTGGCTGCTCCAGACCGGCCTCATCGTCTTCATCGCGACCCCGACCATCGGCATCCTGAACGGGACGAAGATCCTCGGGGAGCTGAGCCGCGACGTGATCCTCACGCACGTGCACTCCGGCACGCTCGGGTGGATCACCCTCGGGGCGATGGCGATGGTCCTCTGGCTCTTCGGACCGGCGGTCCCAGCCTCGAAGGATCGCAACACGCGCACGCTCACGCTGCTCTCGGCCGCGGCGATCCCGCTCTACGTCCTCGCGTTCTTCAGCGGCAACCTGCCGGCGCGCGCGATCACCGGCACGCTGTTGCTCCTCGTGATCCTGATGTGGGCCATCTTCGCGATCGGCGCGGCGTCGGGCATCGGCTGGGGCAAACTGAGCGTCGCGCAGCTCGCGGCCGTGCTTTCGCTCGTGTCGTTGGTCATCGGCTCGACCCTCGGCGTGCTCATCCAGATCCAGCTCGCGACGGGCGCCAAGATCTTCACGAACGACGCGACCGGCGCGCACGCCACGGCGCAGGTGAGCGGCTACCTGGTCCTCATGTCGGTGGGGCTCATCGACTGGCGCATCCTCGGTGAACGATCGAGGCGCACCCTCGCGGCCAACGTCATGATCGGCGCGCTGTTCTTGGGTGGCCTCTGCGTTGCGGGAGGCCTGCTGCTCGGTCTCCTGCCCCTTACCGGCCTGGCCACGCCGCTCGAGATCCTCGCGGTCGTCATCCTTCTCGTCCGCGTCGGCCCATCCGCGCTGCGGACGCCGCTTACGTCCGGAAGCGCGCGGTTCTTCGCGATCGCCGTACCGTTCCTGGTCACGAACATCGTCCTCACCGTCTTCCTCATCATCACGATCGTCGGGTCAGGCAAGCCCTTCGACCAGATCGACATCCCGTTCAACCTCATCATCGCCCTCGACCACGCGATCTTCGTTGGCACGATGACCAACCTCTTGTTCGGTGTGCTGTCGCAGCTGACCGCCGATCGCGCCCGGGTGTGGCCGTGGGCCGATCAGGTCGTGTTCTGGTTCCTGAACGTCGGGGTGACCGCGTTCATCGTGGTGCTCCTCCTGAAGGCCACCGACCTCGAGCGCTTCACCGCACCGGCCATGGGGCTCGCGGTGTACCTCGGGATCGCCGCATTCACCCTGCGGCTTCGCGCTCGATCGGAGCCGATGTCCGCGCCGATGCCCGCCTAGCGGTATACTTTCTCTACGTCGTGTCGGGCGGACACGGCGACTTTTTCTGTACGGATGGTCTTCACCGTGTACGCAGTCGTCCGCACTGGCGGGAAGCAATACCGGGTCGAAGAAGGCGCGATCCTCACTGTGGCCACTCTCGAGGGTGACCCCGGGAAGGAAGTGACCTTCGGCGACGTTCTGCTGTTGGCGGACGGCGACACCGTGAAGGACGCGGCGAAGGCGAAGGTCACGGGCGAGATCGTGGGCCACGGCAAGGGCGAGAAGATCATCGTCTTCCGTTACAAGAACAAGACCCGCTCTCGCAAGCGCACCGGGCATCGCTCCAAGACCACGACCGTCCGCATCACGAAGATCGAGGCATAAGAGATGGCACACAAGAAAGGCGCGGGTTCCACCCGCAACGGTCGCGACTCCGCCGGGCAGCGGCTCGGCGTGAAGGAGTACGCGGGAAGCATCGTCGACGCCGGCGCGGTCCTCGTGCGCCAGCGCGGCACCAAGCTGATCGCCGGCGAGAACGTCGGCATCGGCAAGGACCACACCCTGTTCGCGCTCGTCGCGGGCACGGTGAAGTACAGCCCGGCACGGGACGATCGCCGCAAGGTGAACGTCACACCCAACGCGAGCTAAGGAGACCCAGCGATGAAAGCGAAGATCCACCCCCAGTACGTCGAGGCCACGGTCACGTGCGCCTGCGGCAATCAGTTCAAGACCGTCAGCATGAAGCCGGACCTCCACGTCGAGGTGTGCGCGAAGTGCCACCCGTTCTTCACCGGCAAGCAGCACCTCATGGACGTCCAGGGCCGCGTCGAGCGCTTCAACAAGCGATACGGCCAGCAGAAGGCGGAGCAGCCGGCCGCTTCCGAGACCGCTCCGACGCGTTAGCGCGCGCCTGACCTCCGGCCACCACGCGGGTGGCCTCGAGGTCGTCGTCGGGAGCATGTTCAGCGGGAAGAGCGAAGAGCTCATCCGTCGCGTGAAACGCGCGGTCATCGCGCGCCGTAGCGTCCAGGTCTTCAAGCCCGCGATCGACGATCGGTTCGGCAGCGAGCTCGTGCGCTCGCACGATGGCGATTCGTTCGTCGCCTGTCCGGTGCGCTCGAGCGCGCAGATCCTCTCACTGCTGTTGCCGGAGACGAGCGTCGTCGGCATCGACGAGGTCCAGTTCTTCGATCCGGAGATCGTCAGCGTGGTGCGCGACCTCGTGGCGGACGGCCGCCGCGTGATCTGCGCCGGCCTTGACCTCGACTTCCGCGGCGAGCCGTTCGGTCCGGTCCCGACGCTGCTCGCCCTGGCCGAGCGCGTCGACAAGCTGGAGGCGATCTGCGTCGTGTGCGGCGAGTCGGCGACCCGCACGCAGCGCATCGTGAACGGCGTCCCAGCCGACTACGACGACCCGATCATCGTCATCGGGGCGCAGGAGGCCTACGAGGCGCGATGCCGGACATGCCACACCGTCCCCCGGCGTGCGGCGGTCCAGGCATGAGCACGAGCGTGAAGCCGACCACGTATGGCGGCCAGGCGGTCATCGAAGGCGTGATGATCCGCGGCCGGCGCACGATAGCGCTCGCCTGCCGCAAGCCGGACGGTGGCATCTACCGCTATCGCGAGGCGCTCAACTCTCCGTTGCTCACGTCGAAGGTCGCGCGCGCGCCGTTCATCCGTGGCGTGTTCGTGCTCTGGGAATCCCTGCGCTACGGCATGCGGATGCTCATGCGCTCGGCCGACGTGCAGGTGGCGGAAGAAGAGCAGCGGCTCACGGGCGGCGGCGGCTCGGCGTTGATGGTCGGTGGGCTGCTCGTCGCGCTCGTCCTGTTCATCGGGATCCCATACGTCGCGACGGGTTTCCTGCGCGCGGCCATTCCCTCGACCCTCTGGCTGAACATCGCCGAAGGGGTGCTCCGCCTCGCGCTGCTGCTCGGCTACCTCGTCGCGATCTCGTTCCTGCCTGATATCCGGCGCGTGTTCGCGTATCACGGGGCCGAACACATGACGATCCACGCGTTCGAGCACGGCGACCCGCTCGATGCCCGGCACGTCGCGCCATATCCGACCGCGCATCCGCGCTGCGGGACCGCGTTCCTGTTGTTCGTCGTGGTCATCGCGATCGCCGTCTTCGCGTTCGTGCCGCGCGTGAACCTCATCGTCGATCTCATCGTGCGCCTCGTCCTGGTGATCCCGGTCGCCTCGATCTCGTACGAAGTGCTGCGCCTTGGCGCCGGACACGAGGACAATCCGCTCATGCGGCTCGCCGTCGCGCCAGGCCTGCTCCTCCAGGCGATCACCACCCGGCGGCCTGATGAACCGATGATCGAGGTCGCGATCGCGTCGCTCGAGGAAGCGCTCGCGGGAGATGCGGCGGCATGACCGAGCTGTCGGCGAAGCTCCGCGGACGCCTCGCTCAGATCGAGGGTCGTCACGACGAGCTCGGGCGATCGATGAGCGACCCGAGGGTCACCGGCGACCGCGACACGTTGCGGTCCGTCGGGCAGGAGTACGCGCAGCTCGAGGCGATCGTGGACACCATCCGCCGGCTGCGCGGCGCCGAGCAGCGCGTCGCCGACGCACGCGAGCTCCAACAGGGCGACGACGCCGACCTACGCGATCTGGCGCACGAGGAAGAGGGCACCGCGTCGCTCGACGTCGACCGGCTCACCGAGAAGCTCCGGACGCAGCTGATCCCGCGTGATCCGCTCGACGACAAGAACGTGATCGTCGAGATCCGTGCCGGCGAAGGCGGGGAAGAGGCCGCACTCTTCGCCGGCGAGCTGTACAAGATGTACCTCCGCTACGCCGAGCGCCATCGGTGGAAGGCCGAGGAGCTGTCGGCGAGCCGCTCGGAGAAAGGCGGCTACAAGGAAGTGATCTTCCGGATCGCCGGGCAGGGCGCGTACAGCCGGTTGAAGTTCGAATCCGGGGTGCACCGCGTCCAGCGGGTGCCGGCGACCGAGGCGCAGGGCCGGATCCACACCTCGACCGCGACGGTGGCGGTTCTGCCCGAGGCGGAGGAGGTCGACATCCAGATCAACGACGACGATCTGAAGATCGACGTGTACCGCGCCGGCGGCAAGGGCGGTCAGGGCGTGAACACGACCGACTCCGCCGTGCGGATCACACATCTCCCGACCGGCGAGGTCGTGATCCAGCAGGACGAGCGCTCCCAGCTGAAGAACAAGGCCAAGGCGATGACGGTCCTCCGCGCGCGGCTGTTCGCCCGCGCCCAGGAGGAAAAGGACGCGAAGGCGGGCGCGCTGCGCAACGCCCAGATCGGCCGCGGCGAGCGGTCCGAGAAGATGCGGACATACAACTTCCCGCAGGACCGGCTGACCGATAAGCGCCTCGGGCACAACCTCTCGAACCTGCCGCGCCGCATGGATGGTGAGCTCGACGATCTCGTCGAGGCGCTCATGCAGGCCGACGAAGCCGATCGGCTTGCATCCCTGGAGGCGGACGAGGAGTGAGATCGAGCCCGAGAATGGACCGATGAGGACCGACGACCTTCACTACGACGAGGACACGGCGTTCACCCTCGCCGACGACGTGGCAACGATCTCAGCGATCGTGCGCCGTACCCCTGACGAGCAGCTCCGCGCCGTGAAGGTCGGCGACTGGTCGGCGAAGGAGGTCATCGGCCACGTCGCCGACATGGCCGAGGTCTTTGCCGATCGGATCCGCCGCTGCGCCGCCGAAGACCGTCCCGGGCTACCGAGCGTCGATCAGGAGGTGGTCCGCGCGCAGCGGAACAACAATGCTGCCGATCCGATGGCGCTCTCGAGGCGCTTGCAGGCCGCGCACGCCGCGATCGTGCGGCTGCTGCAGCAGCCCGGCGTGCGCGATCGCATCGGCGTGCACGCCGAGCGCGGCCCGGTCACGGCCGGCTGGCTCGGCGCCTACCAGGCCCGCCATGCGCACGAGCACGTGACCGAGCTGCAGCCGCACTTCCCACCGCGCTAGTCGACGAGCCCAAGCACTCGCTCGAGGCCGTGCGGCTCACCCGGCTCGGTGCGGGGTAGCAGGAGCACCACACAGCCGGCCGCCACCGCACCGCCGTCCACCGCGTGATCGCCCACGACGAGGGTCTCGCTCGGCGCGGTGCCGATGGCCTTGCACGCCGCGAGGAAGATGCGCACGTCGGGCTTCTCGATCCGGTGCTCGTACGAGTGCGTATATCCATCGACGAGATCCGCCCAGCCGTGCGCCTCGAAGACCGGACGCAGATCCTCGGCGACGTTGCTCACGACGCCGATCCGCAACCCGCGACTGCGGAGCTCACGCAGCACCCGCTCCGTGTCGGGGTAGGGCAGCCACTTCGTGTGGTCCATCACCCGCTGGTAGAGGAGCGTCGAGAGCCCCGGCTGATGGACGTCGGCCTGCTCGAACAGCGCCGTCCAGCCGGAGCGATGCGCTTCAGGTGAGAGGTCGCGCTGCACCGCGAGTGCCTCCGGCGTCTTGGAGTCCCGCCAGATCTTGTCCCACAGCTGACGCGCGACCTGCGGGGCGACGCCGGTCTCGGCGATCACGGCCGCGCCGTCGGGGCTGTGGAACAGCGTGTCGCCGAAGTCGAAGCAGACCCCCCTGAGCTTCTTTACGGGGCTCGTCACGTGAGCTCCACGGTCTCGCGCCACCGTGGCACCTTCGTCACAAAACCGAGCGCCTTGACCTTCGGCTCGAACGCCGTCTGTGCCGCCGGATCGCCGTGCACGATGAATGTCAGCTTCGGGGCGATGCTGAAGTTGCGCAGCCAGCCGAGGAGCTCGGGCTCGTCGGCGTGGGCCGAGAAACCGCTGATCGACCGGACCTGACAGGCGACATCGAGGGGCTGCCCGTCGATGCGCACCTGCTTCGCGCCCTGCTGCAGCTGCGCGCCGAGCGTGCCCTCGCCCTGATAGCCCACGAAGAGCAGCGTCATCGCAGGATCACCGATCAGGGCCTTGGTGTGCTGCACGATGCGTCCGCCGGTGATCATCCCGTTCGACGCGACGACCATGTACGGCCGCACGCCGCCCACGTCGAGCGCCTGCGACGCGTTCGCGTCCTGCACGATCACCGCGCCTGGGTAGTCCAGGGGCGCCTCCGCCCGCGCGAGGAGCGCGCGCGTGCCGTCGTCGAAGTAGTCGGCGTACGTCCGGTAGATCTCGGTCGCGCCGCTGGCCATTGGCGAGTCGAGGTACAGGGGCAGGTGCGGGATCGTGCCGGCAGCGAGCAGCCGATCGAGCTCGTACACGATCTCCTGGGTCCGGCCGATCGCGAACGAGGGCATGAGGAGGACGCCCTTCGCGCCGTTCGTCGCGGTCACCGCCTCGCCGAGCAGCTTGATCGCCTGCTCCTGCGGCTCGTGCG
>DATCPY010000100.1:0-3557 GCA_036569845.1 Candidatus Limnocylindria bacterium
GCTGATCGCCCGCTGGATCACTGCTCCTAGGTTCTTGCTGGCCATCGCCTTTGCTCCTTCTTTCCCCGCTTGTGCGGTAATGCGTGCAATCTGCGCCGGAACCGCCTCGGCCTCGATACCCGCCGGCACGTCCCGGACGTGATGTACCTAACCTTTCCTGGTCACCCGCCTCCCCTACTCCAGCTCAGGCATGTCCACGGGCTCGCTTCGCGGCCGGCAGACGCCGCAGTGGATGGCGTCGTCGACCACCAGCGCCCGCAGCGACTTGTGCTGCAAGCCCCGATAGACGTCGAGCACGAAGGGGTGGCTCTTGGCGTGCTCCCGGCAGGCGCCCCGGCCACAGAATCGGCATGCGGCGAGCGCCGGTCGCTCGCAGGTCCAACAGTCCACTCACGCTCCCCCAACGGCCCCGCCGAGGCCGGCACCGACATAATGGCCCGTCCTCGCCCGGAAATCACGCATTGATTCACCGGATGCCGTTACCAGGGCCGCGAAGTCGGGCCGGCCGAGGACCCCGACGGTCAGCGGGCCCTTGGCGGTCACCGTCGCCGTCCGCGGGACCCCGAAGATCAGCGACAGCTCGCCGAACCCGTCCCCCGGGCCGAGGGTCCGGATGTACCGACCGTCGGGCAGGTGGACGTCGGCCTGGCCCTCGCGGATGAGGTAATAGCCGCCGCCGCTCTCGCCTGCCTGGATGACCACATCGCCGGTCTCGAACCGGCGGGTCTGCAGCCGGGTTGCGATCCGGTCCAGCTCGCGGCCCTCGAGGTCGCGGAAGAACGGGAGCGCCGCGAGCGCGGCGCGCTCCTTCTGATCGGCCCGGATCCGGGCCGCGATCTCGAACCGATCGCGGACCCAGCGCTGGAAGTGCGAGCTATCGAGCGACCAGAGCTCGCTTGGCTCGGTCGCCTGGACCGTCGCCGTGCGCGGGGTCCGATCGATGAGCGCGAGCTCCCCGAACCCCTCGCCCGGGGAGATCTGTCCGAGGACTGAGCCGTCCGGCGCGAGCACCTGCAGCAGGCCCGAGCGCACGAGGTAGAAGCGGTCGCCGACGCTCCCCGCGGTGATGACGGTGTCGCCGGCACCGGCGTGCTCGACCCGGAGATGCGATGCGAGCGCGGCGAGCGTCGGACCGGGCAGGCCGGCGAGGAACCGGACCCGCCCGAGCAGCGCGATCCGCGCGCCTCGCTCGCGGGCGGCGACGGCGCGGCTACGAGCGGTGGCGAGGGTCACGCTCGTCTTTGCGAGGCCGATCAGCCGCGCGACGACCGCGATCGCGATCGGGCCGACGAACACGACCACGAGGACGGCGAAGATGACGATCCCGACCGGACCGAGCGCGAGGAGCTCGCGTGCGGCGACCGCGATGCGCGACCGCCAGAGCAGGATCGAGAGGACGAGCGTGAGGAGCGAGGTCACGATCGCGGTCGTGCCGAACGCGGCAAGGCCGATCTCCTCCGCGCTCCACTTCGCACGCGCGCGAAGCTTGCGCAGCGCTGCGCCTCGTACGAACCACAGTGCGCGCTGGCGCAGGAGCGGGGCATCCAACGCGTCGACGAGCACGTGGTAGCCGTCGAGCTCGAGGATCGGCAGCAGATTGAAGACGAACTGGAAGACGAAAAGGCTCGCGGCTTTGAAGGCGAGCTCGCCCTGCAGTGTCCCGGGCATCGCCGCGGCCGCGACCGCGCACACCGCCGCGGTCGTGAGACCGGCGAACGGACCGGCGAGCGACACGACGATCCGTTGCGCGCGCGAGCCGAGCGTCATATCGGTGGAGTCGACGTAGAAGCACGGGAACAGGTAATACATCGCGACCCCGAACCGGCGGACGTGCCGGCCGTAGTGCCGGATCGCGAGCGCGTGCCCGGCCTCATGCACCGAGATCGAGATGACCTGCAGGATGGTGAGGGCGAGGATCCCGGCGACGTACGAATTGTTGATCGTGACGAGCTGCAGCTTGGGATCGCGCACCTCCTGGAACCAGAGCCACAGTCCGTACAGGCCGAAGGCGAGCGTGAGCGCCGCGCCGATCCGCGTGAAGAAGAGCCGGCCGCCGTAGCGATACACCCGGTCGACGACCCCGTCGGCGTTCGACCAGCGGGCGATGTCCCAGGTCACGAGCCGGCGGAGGAAGATCGAGGCGCGCGCGACCGGGTCGCGCATCGCGCGCCGCATCATCAGCTTCTCGTAGAACGCCGGCGGCTCCTCGCCGAAGAATCCGTTCGCCCGGAGCGCTGCGGTGAGCCGCGCAAGGCGGTCGATCGCGAAGGTCCCGGTGCGCTCGAGATTCGCGACCAGGATGTCCTGGATCGAGCGCTGTCCGTCCATGAGCTCGAAGAGCTGCACGTCCGCCGGATCGAGGCGGAGGTAGCGGCCGGCGCCGCTGTCGCCATGCGGGTTCTTGAGCATCGTGTACGGGCTGCCGTCGCGCCGCTTCAGGTCGGCGCGCTCGACGTCGGCGACCGGCGCAGGCATGAACGCCGCGTAATCCAGGCGGTCGCGAAGTGTTTGCCAGATATCCACTCGACCTCCCTCGCCCGCCACAGCGTAGGAGCGCCGGCGACCGTTGCGTAGAGCAATCCGGCTAGGTGCCCCGGGTAACGGACACCCCTAGCCCAACGCCGCGTGGCGCGCGGATACTGCGCACATCGTGAGGGCGGGAGCGAAGAAGACGGTGAAGGCGGCGCCAGCGAAGAAGGCTGCCGCCACGCGCAGGGCAGTTCCGGACGCGCCCGGAGACGCGGCCAAGCAGCTCGCCGCCGTCAGCCAGGTCATGAAAGCGCTCGCCGATCCCGCGGTCGACGTCGATCAGGTCGCCGACCTGATCGTGCAGACGACCATGAAGCTCGCCAGCGCGGAGCACGGCAGCTTCATTCGCCGCGAGGCAGATCGGTGGATCGTCGGCGCGACGCACGGCTCGGTCACATTCGAACGTGGGCAGCGGATGGAGGCGGTGCCCGAATCGATCTGGGGCCGGGCGGTCCTCAGTGGTCGGCGCTTCCACTACGCCGACACGAAGGTCGCGGAGCCCAAGGTTCCGGATGCCGAGAAGCGCCGGACCCGGCTGTCGGTGCCGATCCTCCGGGACGGTGAGTCCATCGGCGTGCTCACGATGTCTCGCGACGATCCCGGCGGCTTCGACAAGGCGACCATCGCGCTCGTCGAGACGTTCGCCGATCAGCTCGCGGTCGCGATGGAGAACGCGCGCCTATTGAAGGAGACGAAGGAGTCGCTCGAGCAGCAGACCGCCACCGCAGAGATCCTCCAGGCGATCAGCACCTCGACCGAGGATGTCCAGCCCGTGTTCGACGCGGTCGTCGAACGCGCGGCACGCCTGTGCGAGGCGGAGATGGCGACTGTGAACCTCCGCGAGGGCGACGGTTTCGTCGTGGTCGCGGCATGGAACCTCTCCGCCAAGTGGAAGGATCTATCGCGGCAGGCCACGCCGATCACACGCGGTACGGCATCAGGTCGGGTCTACCTGGAGGCGCGGACCATCGACTGGGACGACTTCTTGACCGATCCCGAGATGGACGAGCATGCACGGGAGCTGCAGC
>DATCPY010000101.1:0-23675 GCA_036569845.1 Candidatus Limnocylindria bacterium
AACCAGTTCACGATCGTCGTCGCGAGCGTGAAGCGCGTATCGCCCGCCCCGCGCAGCGCGCCACCCATCGTGAAGTTCACGGCCTGGGCCGGCTGCGCGAAGCCGATCACGACCAACGCGCCGATGCCCGCGGTGATGACGCCGCGATCGTTCGTGAAGATCGCGAGGAAGAAGCTTGGGAACAGCGCGAGGATCGCGCCCGCGGACGTCGTCCACAGGATCGCCATCCGCGTCGCGGCCCACCCGGACCGCATCGCCCGCTGCGGGTCACGCATCCCGAGCGACTGCCCCACGAGCGCTGCCGAGGCCGCGGAGAATCCGACGCACGGCAGGAAGGAGAGCGACTCGAGCTGCGCGACGAGCTGGTTCGCGGCGTACGCCTCGGTCCCGAGCCGGAACGCGAGGAAGCCGAGGGCCAGGATGCCGATGCTGAACAGGAATGACTCGCCCGCCGAGTAGCCGCTGATCGACGCGAGCGAGCGCATCGTCGGGCGCTCGAGGCGCCACGACCCGCGCGCGATCCTGACGCCCGCGGTGCCACGCCACAGGAGCGCGATCGTCCCAGCGCAGAAGACGACACTCACGAGGATCTGGGCGTACGCGGCGCCCATGATCCCGAGGCCCGCGACCGTGACGAGCAGCCAGGTCGCGGGAATGGTGAGCGCGGACCCGCCGGCAGAGAGCCACATCGGCGTCCGAGTGTCTCCGGCCGCACGCATCGCGGAGACGCCGATGATCGAGATGGTCTGGAACACATTCAGCCCGCCGATGAACGCGAGGTACGGCGCGCCCTCGGACGCGACCGCATCGTCCGCGCCGATGAGGACGAGGAGGCGCTTCGCGAAGATCGCGAACAGCGCACCGGTGAGCACGCCGAGGATCGCGCCGAGCACGAGCGACTGGCGGACGACGCTCGACGCGGCCTCCGCGCGACGTTCCCCCATCCGCCGGCTGACGAGCGCGACGGTCCCGATCGAGATGGCGTTGAAGACCGGAAAGAGCAGGAAGGTGAACTGGAGCGAGGCGCCGACGGCCGCGATCGCCACCCCGCCCAGGTGACCGATGAACGCTATGACGACCGTCTGGCCGCTCGCGCGGATGAGCTGCTCGATGATGCCGGGCCACGCGAGCTGGAACGCCGCGCGGCCAGGGCTGAGAAGCGCGAGCTGCGCCGCGCGGGTCAGTGGCTGCGCTTCCTCGACTCCTTCGACCGCCTCCGCTTCCGTCACTCGACCGCGACGCCGTGTCCGCTGAGCGCCGCGCCGACCTTCCACGCCTGCACGCCGTGCGTCTTGAGCGCGCGATCCCACGCTGCGGCGTGCACCGCTGGCACGCCGACGAGAAGGCCGCCCGACGTCTGCGGATCGAGGAGCAGCCGCTGCGTCGCATCGTCGATCGTCCCCGCGAACCGCACGTGGCCTTCGCCGACGTAGTACGCCGTATTGCGTTCGAGGCCACCGAAGCTCACGCCGCGTTCAGCGTGTGCGCGCGCGCCCGGCAGCAGCGGGACGGCGCCCGCCTCGATCCGGATCGCGAGTCCGGATCGCTCCGCCATCTCGTGGGCATGCCCGACGAGCGCGAAGCCAGTCACATCGGTAGCGGCGTGCAGTCCCGCGTCGACCGCCGCTCGCGCGGCGGCGCGATTGAGCGCGACCATCGAGGCGACCGCGGAGGCGAGGTCCTCGGGCGCGAGGTCGCCGTTCTTATGGGCCGTCGTGAGGACGCCGGTGCCGATCGGCTTCGTCAGCCACAGCGTGTCACCGGGCCGAAGCGCGCCCTTGGTCAGTAGCCGGTCGGGATGCGCACGTCCCGTGACGGCGAGCCCGAATTTCGGCTCCTTGTCGATGACCGTGTGCCCGCCCGCAATGACCCCTTCCCCTTCGGCCATCTTGTCCACCGCGCCCTGCATCAGCCGCTCGAGCGGATCGAACGAGAGATCGTCCGGCCACGCGACGACGTTGAGCGCGAACAGCACCTCGCCGCCCATCGCATACACGTCGGACATCGCGTTGGCCGCGGCGATCGCGCCGGCTGCATATGCGTCATCGACGATCGGTGGGAAGAAGTCGACGGTCTCGATGATCGCCACGTCCGGGGCAACGCGGTACACCGCCGCGTCGTCGGAGGCCTTCAGTCCGACGAGCAGCTCCGCGGGCTCGCGCTGCAGGGAGAGGGGGCGCAGGACCTGCGCCAGCGGGCCAGGGCCCAGCTTCGCGCCTCAGCCGGCGCAGGACGACAAGCTGGTGAGCCTCACCTCGTTTCGGTCGGACATGCGACGAGGATAGCCGCGCGCATGGGGTCAGAGGCCGCCGGCCGTCGTCCGGATCCCCGTGTACCAAAGCCCGATCGCGAGAACGATCAGGAGCACGGCGAGCGTGAGATACGACATGCCGCGCCCGCGCCTGACGAGCACGATGAGCAGGAGCAGGCCGGCGGCGGCGACGAGCGCGAGATCGAGAACAAGGAAGAAGAGCTGCATCAGATCACGTGGTGCTCGGTCACGAGTGCGCCACGAGCGAACCGATCGAAGCGCAGCGGAGTCACGTCGACGCTCGGGGTCTCGCCGCAGATGAGCTGCGCGATCACTTCGCCGGCGGCCGGTGCGTGCATCAGCCCGTGTCCTGAGAACCCTGCGGCGCACACGAAGCCCGAGACCTTATCCACCGTCCCGAGGATGGGATGGCGGTCGGGCGTGTCCTCGTAGAAGCCGGCCCAGCCGGTCTTCACGGTCGCCTTCTCGAGCACGGGCAGGCGCGTGAGCGCGTGCTCCACCACGGTCGGCAGGAAGTCCCAGTTCACCGAGTCGTCGAAGCGCGGCGGATCGGCGGGGTCGGCCATGCCGAGCAGGACCCCGCCGGATTCGCGGTGGAAGTACAGGCCCGACGCGAACTCGATGGTGAGCGGGAATTCGTGGTCAAGGCCGGGCACCGGTCCGGTCACGAAGATGTGTCTGCGGAGGGGCGCGATCGGCAGCGTGAGGCTGACCATCGCGCCGACCTGCGCGCCCCACGCGCCTGCTGCATTCACGACGGTCCCACATTCGATCCGCTCGTCGCCGGCGCGCACGGCCGTCACCCGTCCTCCGGCGACATCGATGGCGCGCGCGGGTGCGCCCTCGCGGAACTCGACGCCTCGTTCGCGGGCGCGCGCGACGTACCCCTGCAGAATGGAATGGGGATCTGCGTAGCCGTCCTTGGCGCAGAACGTCGCGAAGCGCACATCGTCGACCTGCACCTCGGGAAAGAGCGCTTGCGCCTCCGGCCCGGTCAGCCGTCGCGCCGGCACGCCGAGGCGCTGCCAGAGGGCGAGCGAACGCTCGAACGGCTCGACGTCACGCTCCTCGGTGATGAGGAACAGGTATCCGACCTGATGGAACTGCGGATCGATGCCCATCTCGTCCTTGAACGCCTCGAGCCGCGGCAGCGCGCGCTGCGACAGCCGCACGTTCACCTCGGTCGAGAACTGGAGGCGGATGCCGCCGGCGTTCTTGCCGGTGGATCCGGTGCCCAGCCGGTCGCGCTCGAGCACCACGATGCGGCCCGCGCCTCGGAGGCTGAGGTGATAGGCGATCGAGGCGCCGATCACGCCTCCGCCGACGATGACGACGTCGGCGCTCGTCATTGCTCCGGCGGCACGGCGGACGGCGCGATACGGACCATCGCCAGAAGCGCTTTGTACATCTCGAGGTAGTCGCGCGACGCGTAGGCGACGGCTCGCGCCCCGCTGCGCCGCGTGCCAGGGATGAGCTCGGCCATGTCGGCCATCGCGGACGTGAGGAACACAAGCTCGATCTCGTTGCGCGCCTTTGGCTTCACCGGCTTGGCATCGCGCGCGACATCCATCGCCTTCGCCGCGGCCACCTGCAGCAGCTCCTGGACCCGCTGCGGGTGCAGCATCTTCGCCGAGAAGCGACCGGTCGCGTCCTTCGTCTTCACGGTGACACACGAGGGAATGAGCGCACGCGCCTCGCGGCACGTCGCACCGTCTCCGGACACGAGGGTCACGCTCGCGTCGAAATAGCCGGCGAGATACGCGTTGAGCGTCGTCTCGCCGACGGGTGCGCCGTTGAGGTTGCATTCGTAGACTGCGCGGCTCGCGTACGTGTGATCGAGCACCGCGCGCGGGTGACCGGCGCGTCCGTGGTAACCGATGAAGAAGCACGTGTCATAGCCACCGTCGATGCCCTGCCCCATGAACCACGGCTTCGCGGTGCCGACGAGGAGCTCCGCACGCGGATCGACCTCGTCCGCGTAGAGGTTGTGCATGCTGCCGTGCGAGTCGTTCACGCAGAAGCGCGCTGCGCCGTTCGATGCGGCGCCCTCGATCGCGGCGTTGACCTCTTTCGTCATCCAGGTGCGTGCGCGCTCGTACTCGACGCCGCTCATCATCACGTGGCTGTAGGCCGCGACGCCACCGATGCCTTCCATGTCGACGGAGATCCACACGCTCGAGGGATCGCGCTTCGGCACGGTCGGATGGTAGCGAGGTCTTGATGCTCTGTGCCGACGGCGGGACTTGAACCCGCACTCCCTTGCGGGAACCGCCACCTGAAGACGGCGCCTATGCCAATTCGGCTACGTCGGCGAAGAAGACGATTGTACCGTGCTCCCGGCGCCCGGATGGCGCTCGATGTAGCTCCGCCAGATGCGGTGCTTGCGTTCAAGTCGCGGCACCGTCGGGTCTCGGTAGAGCAGCGGGAGGAGCCGCAGACCGTCGCGCTTTCCATATCGCAGGGTCACGAACTCGTGGCGGTCGGCCGTCGCGGGCTTGACCGTTAACCAGCCTGGCGCACCGACTAGCGGCTCGAGCTTGCCGCGCAGCCACTCGAGATGGGTACGACTCGCCGAGTTGAAGCCGACAACGATGCGCTCGTATCGATAGTCGGGGTAGGTCCTCTTCGTCGCAGCGTGGATGAAGTTCGTGATGTCGCCGTCGCCGTCCAGCAGTCCGCGCGCGCATTCCAGGAGGTACTCGTCGGGGACATTCAGCGGACCAATGGTCAGGCTCTTCCGCGGAGTCACTCCCACGGTGAGCAACCATTTGCACAGCAGCACATCGCCAATCTGCGTCTTGTAGACAACACCGCCAGTCCTCGTGCTGATCTCGGCGATCTTGTTCGTCTTGCCCAAACAGCTCAGGAGGATCTCAACGAGCTCGCGATCGGCGCTCGGGAACGCGAGATGGCGGCCGTCGGTCTGACATCCATCGGTCGCCAGCAAGCCGACCGCGTACGCGAGCGTCGGAGTCCACACGACTGACGCCGGTGGAGCCTTGCGTCGGCGGTCCGCTGCGGGTAAGAGGTGTGAGTCGTAGGTCTTGCCGCGGTGGGCATCCGCATTCCTTGCGATCCGTGGATCGTTCGACGCGTTGCGACCCTTGGACCAACCCTTGCCTTCACCCTTCGGCACGCGATCCATATGCACAGGTCGCGGACGCCGTGTCTATAGGACCCCTCGAGCTATTGCCTGAGCACCGTCTTCACGTACCAGTCCTCCACGTTCCAGAACCGCTGCGGCGGATCGTTGACTGGCGCGATCTTGAACCCCTGCACCGTGTGCGACTGCGCGTACAGGTAGTCGGTGTAGTAGAGGAACACGACGGGCACATCGGTCGCGATCGCGGTCCAGACCTGCGCGAACAGCTCGCGCCGCTTCGTCTGGTCGACCGTTCGCCGGGCCTGCTCGAGCAGCCGGTCCATCGGCAAGGTCGAGTAGCCGGAGAAGTCGTCGCCCGGATCGTTCACCTGGCTCGAGTGGAAGAACGGATACGGGTCGGGGTCGTTGCCCACCGTGATCCCAACGAGCAGGGCGTCGAAATCGCGCTGTCGCGCGACACGGTCCACGAGATCGACGAACGGAACCGCGCGCACGTCGACCCTCATGCCGACGGCGCCGAGGAAGTCCGCGATCTGCCGCGCCGCCGCGAGACGCGGCGCCTCATCGGAGGTCGCGATCGAGAACGTGAGCGGCACGCCGCCCTTGTCGCGGATGCCGTCTCCGTCGTGATCCACCCAGTCCGCGGCATCGAGCATCGCGCGGCTGTCGGCGACCGAGAACGGGTACCGCGGCACGTCCCGGACGAACGCCCACGATGACGAAGGCACGAACTCATCGGCCACGCTCCCCCGCCCGTCTGCCGCGACCTGAAGCACCTTGCCGCGGTCGATCGCCGTGACGATCGCCTGACGGACCACCCGATCGCGGAACACGGACTTCGTCGGCCGCACGTTGAGGAACAGGGCCGTGAAGTCGTTCGTGGGCAGGCTGAACAGGTCGACCGACTTCAGCGTCCGCGCGCGTCCGGCGTCTTGCGGAGAGAGCCCGCCGGCCGCATCCACCTCGCCGCGAGCGAGGGCCGCGAGCGCCTCACTCTCGTCGCGGTAGAAGCGCAAGACGATCTTGTCGAGATACGGGCGCGAGCGCGCGGGCTTCGTCCGATAGAAGTCGTCCGACCGCACGAGCGTGACCTGCCGGCCATCGACCTCGCTCACCTTGAACGGCCCGGTGCCGATGGGCTTGAGGTTGAACGGCTGGCGCGCGAGATCGGCGAACGTCACCGCGCCAAGAAGATGCGCCGGCACGAGCGGGACGGTCGTGCTGCCGGCGAACGGCGCGTACGCGTCGGGGAGCGTAAATCGGACGACCTTCGGCCCTAGCGCCGTCACCGCCACGCCGCGGAACGCGTCGGCGAAGGGCCCGTTGTACCCCTTGTCCTGGAGCAGCCCCACCGTGTACAGGACGTCGTCCGCAATGACCGGCGCCCCGTCGTGCCACGTCGCGTCGGACCGGATCGTGAATGTCCAGACCTTGCCGGTCGGATCGACGTCGAAGGTCGATGCGAGGTCGGCGATGATGGTGCCGTCGCGATCGAAGCGCGTGAGGCCGCTGAACACGAGGCGCGACACGTCCTGATCGACGTTGGTGGCGGCGAGGATCGGGTCGAAGTACAGCGGTGCGCCGGCCACGCCCTCTACATACGTGCCGCCGAACGCGGGATCCGTCGGAGCGTCGGTGCGGTCGGTCGCGATCGCGACCATGCTCGTGAGGGCGAGCAGACCGACGAGTGCCAGGACGGCGAGCTTGTCACGACGGGTCAACGCTCAGCGCCTGCGATGTCGGGTCCTCCTGCGCGGGCGGGGCCGCTCAGGCCGCGGGCGACGTGGTCCGCGCGCCGACGAGGGAGATCAGGATGAACACCGCGACGAGCACGATCGTCAAACGGAAGAGGGTCCGCTCGATGCCGCGCCGGCTGCGATAGGCCGTCGACTCACCGCCGAACGTCGACGAGAGCCCGGTCCCGCGTGCCTGCAGCAGGATCGACGTCGCGACGGCGATCGCGATGAGCAACTGTGAGACCTGAAGGAGATCCATCGGGACATCAGTGTACCCGCTCGGACTCTCAGCGCGGCCGATAGACGAACAGCCCGCCCGGCCCGCGCGAGACGAGCCGGTACCGCGCGTCGATGGCCCGGACGAGTGACGGGTCCCAGCGGGCGCGCTCGTACGCCGGCGCGGCCGCAAGCTGCGCGAGCTCGACCTCGCTGACGATCGCGGTGAACCGGGCGGCGCCCACGTCATCGAGGATCTCCTTCGGGTCGACGGCCCCGCGGGCCACGAGCCGGCTCCAGAGGAACAGGTCGTCCACGATCACGCGGTGACCCGTCGCGACGAGCAGCCCGCTGTCCTCCGCCAGCACGAGCTCGTCGCTCGCCAGGAGGACCGACACGGCACTGACGCGCGATGGATCGCCCCATGCGCCGGTCGTCGCCGTGCGTCCAGGCACGAGTCCGAGGGGATCGAGGATGAGCGTGGCGATGGCGAGGTTCGCGATGGCCGTCATCGGGTAGAGCGGCGCGCGCGCGAGCACCGGCGCCACTGAGGCCAAGGCGAGCGAGCCCGCGGCCGCGAGGTCGAGCAGGTAGTTGATCGTCGCGCCTTCACGGCCGCCGAGGACGACGATCGCGAGCCCGGCGACGGCATACGCCGCGATCGGCCCCTTGAAGCCCCGCGAGACGAGGGCGCCGCCGACGACCGCCGCGAGGACGACGATCGCGAGGAACGCAAGGAGCAGGGCGGACTCGATGCTCCAGGCGAGGGCGTTCCAGGCGACGACGTGCCGCCAGATGCCGGCGTACCCGAACGGCGCGAGTGCCACGGCCGCCGCCGCGAGCGCAACGCCGCCACACAGCATGAACCGCCGGAACAGCGCGCGATCCTCGCGCGCGACCCAGAGCAGGAGCGCGATCGCCGGCAGGAGCGCGGTCGGCTTCGCGATCATCGCTGCGACGAGCAGCGCAGAGGCGAGCCCGGCCCGCCGGCGCTCGAGCGCGATGACTGCGCCCACCGTCAGGGCGAGCGCGACGAGATCGGGCTTCACCGCCGGTCCCCAGATCGCGACCGGCGAGAGCGCGAGCCAGCCGAGGCCGAGCGCGGCAGCGACCAGCGGACCGCCGGCGCGCGCGCGCCAGGCGACCAGGCCGGCGATCCCGAGGGTGCCGAGGACGCTGAGCACGCGTCCGGTCACGAAGGGATCGCCGAACGACGCGAGGAGGAAGTACAGCGGCGGGTAGTTCGCGGCCGTGAAGCCGCCCGCGTCGGCATATGTCGCGAGCGTCCGCGTGAGGATCGCCGCATGCGCGACTGCGCCTTCCCCATAGAGGACCGGACCCGCGACAGCGAGCGCCTGCCCCCACTTGAGGAGCGCGAGGAGCGTCATGATCCCGGCGATGGCCGCGTACGCGAGCCAGGTACCGCGCGCGACGCGACCGGTCATCGCCGGCCGAGCAGCGAACGGCCGGTCATGCGGTCCGGTATGGGGACGCCCAGCAGCCCGAGCAGCGTCGGTGCGATGTCCTTCAGCTCGCCGTCGCGGATCGTCCACCGCTCGGGATCGCGCGAAACGAGCGCGACCGGCACGGGGTTCGTGCTGTGTTGGGTGTTGATGCCTCCGTCAGGGAAGCGCATCTCCTCGACGTTGCCGTGGTCGGCCGTGAGGAGCACGCACCCGCCTGCTGCGAGGACCGCGTCGACCACGGTGCCGACCGCGGCGTCGGTCGCGGCCATCGCTCGGACTGCGGCGTCGAACACGCCGGTGTGCCCGACCATGTCGGGGTTCGCGAAGTTCACGATCGCGAAGTCGTACGACCCTGCGCGAACTGCGTCGGCCAGGCGCCGGGCCACTTCAGCCGAGCTCATCTCGGGCGCCTGGTCGTAGGTCTTCACTTTCGGGGACGGCACGAGCACCCGGTCCTCGCCCGCGAACGGCTCCTCGCGGCCGCCGTTGAAAAAGTACGTGACGTGCGCGTACTTCTCGGTCTCGGCGATGTGCAGCTGCCGCAGACCGCGCTCGGCCAGGACCTCGGCGATCGGGATCACGGTGGCCCGCGGGAACGCGATGCGCACATCCGGCAGGCCGACCTGGTAGTCGGTCATGGTCACGTAGGTCAGATCGCGCGGTACCCGCGCGCGCCGGAAGCCGGTGAAGTCGGGCTGCAGGAGCGCCCAGGTGAGCTGGCGCGCGCGATCGGCACGGAAGTTGAAGAAGATGACCCCATCGCCATCGGCGATCGGGCGTCCGGTGCCGACCACGTGTGGCTCGAGGAGCTCGTCCTTGCACTCGACGGAGCGATAGCACGCTGCCAATGCGTCCTCGGCCGTCGGCACGGCCGGGCCGTCGGCGTCGACGATGGCGCGGTACGAGCGCTCCGTGCGATCCCATCGCTTGTCGCGGTCCATCGCGTAGAAGCGCCCGTGCACGGTCGCGATGGGTGCGGTCACCTGACCGATGAGCGGCAGCGCGCTGCGCGGCGGCATGTCCCGGCCGTCCAGGAACGCGTGCACCGCAACGTCGCGGA
This sequence comes from Candidatus Limnocylindria bacterium, assembly GCA_036569845.1. Lineage (GTDB taxonomy): Bacteria > Chloroflexota > Limnocylindria > P2-11E > P2-11E > UBA4735. The sequence continues at coordinate 9,854 of DATCPY010000101.1, forward strand.
CGCCCTCGCGCTTCGCGAGCTCGATGAGGGCCGCGATGTGCCGCATGTCAGCGTGCACTCCCCCGGTCGACAGGAGCCCCATCAAGTGAAGGGCGTGGCCATCTCGCGCGGCGGCGCACGCCGCGCGGAGCGCCGGGTTCGCGAAGAAGCTGCGATCGGCGATGGCCCGGTCGATCGTGACGAACGCCTGCGGGTCGGCGTACCCCGCGCCCATCGTGAGGTGGCCGACCTCGCTGTTCCCCATCACGCCCTCCGGCAGGCCGACGGCGAGGCCGCTCGCCTCGAGGGTCGCGTTGGGATCGTCGCGGAGGATCGCATCGAGCCGCGGCGTGTCCGCACGAGCGGCGGCGTTGGACGACGAATCCGGCGCGATACCCCACCCGTCCAGCACGCAGAGGACCACCGGCCGGTAGGCCGCGGTCAACTCGCGAACGCCCGGACGATCGCGGCGAATTCTTCGGCCTTCAGGGACGCGCCGCCGACGAGCGCGCCGTCGATGCCGTCGGCCGCCGCGAACTCCGCGACCGTCGCAGGCGAGACGCTGCCGCCGTACAGGATCCGGATGTCGTCAGCCGGCACGCCGTGGACCCGCAGCGCGGTACGGATCGTCCGCGCCGCCGCGCTCGCCTGCGCGCCAGTGGCCGGGCGGCCGGTGCCGATCGCCCAGACCGGCTCGTACGCGATCACGAAGCGATCCCCCGTGATCCCGCGAACGTCGTTCAGGTCGCGCTCGATCTGGCGCTTGAGCACGGCCTCGGTCTCCTCGGCCGCGAACTGGGCCTCGGTCTCGCCGACACACAGGACCGCTCGCATGCCCGCGCCGAGCACGCGCGCGAGCTTGCGCGCGACCCGCGCATCGTCGTCGCCCTGGTCTCGGCGGACCTCGGAGTGGCCGACGATCGCGCCGCTCGCGAGACCGCGGAGCATCGACACGCTCAGTTGCCCGGTGTATGCGCCCTTGTCCTCCCAGTGGACGTCCTGCGCGTACACCGCGATGTCCGTTCCGCGCACCGCGTCGGCGACCGCAGCGAGCGAGATCGCCGGCGGCGCGACGCCGACATCGCTCCCGGCGTGAGGCAGCGCGGCGATCGTGCGCGCGAGCGCCACCCCATCCGTGACCGTCGAGGGGTTCATCTTCCAGTTCCCGACGACGAGATGACCCCGGCTCATGCCTGCGCTTCCTCCACCAGCCGCCGCAGCCGCGAGCGCACAGACCACTTGGTCGTCTCGAGCCGCCGAGCCAGGTCGCTCAGTGTCGCGGTCGGCGCGCGGAGCCGGGCGGTCGCCGCTTCGCGCAACGGGGCAGGGAGCCGGGCGAGCCGGCCCGCGCGCGTGAGCACGCGGATCGCTTCGGTCTGGGTGCGCGCCGATGTGACCGTGCGCGCGAGATTCGCCGACTCCGCGTTCACGAGCGCGTTCGTGCGCCCACGGACCTCACGCGAGACCCGCCGCGCCTCGAAGCGCAGGAGCGTCTCGCTCGCGCCGCAGGCGCGCAGGTATGCGGCGATCAGCTCCGCGTCGCGGATCGTGAATACGAGCTGGCCACGGCGCGACCGGATCGCCGGGCCGAAGCCCTCGCGCCCGAGGATCGACGCGGCCCGCCGCACTTCTCCGCGCGGCGGACGGAGCTCGAGGAGGTATCCGGACGGGCCTGCCGACACCGATCCGCCGGCGAGCACGAGCCCGCGAAGGTACGTGCGCCGGCAGCACGCGCGCCGGAAGAGCGATCTCGGATCGGCCTCCTCGGTCCGGTGCGCGAGCCGTCGTGCCGGGACGCCGAGGTGGCTCGCCCGCGGCAGCAGCTCCGCGAGCACCCGGGCATCGCACGACTTGAGCGGCAAGCGCGCGAGCTCGGCCTTCACCTCATCGGACAGCGGCGAACGCTCGCGGGCCGAGACACCGCGTGTCACGTGCGGACGTCCGGCTTGTCGCGGTCGCGGTGTTCGACGATGACCTCGCCCTTCCACGACGCCTGCAGCCGGCGCGCGACCTCGTCGGCGATGGCCACCGAGCGGTGCCGGCCGCCGGTGCAGCCGAAGGCGATCCCCAGTCGGGCCTTCTTCTCCTCCTCGTATCGGGGAAGCGCGAACTCGAGGAGCGGCATCAACCGGTCGAGGAACGCCCGCGTCGCATGGTGGCCCAGCACGAATTCACGCACCGGCTCGTCGCTGCCGGACAGCGGCCGCAGCCGCTCGATGTAGAACGGGTTCTCCATGAACCGCACGTCGAAGACGAGATCAGCGCTCGGCGGCAGGCCGTACTTGTAGCCGAAGCTGATGAGCTGCACGAGCATGCCCGCCCTTCCCTCGCCGTACAGCGAGTGGAGGGTGTCTCGCAGGTCCTTCACCGAGAGATGCGTGGTGTCGATCACCTTGTCGGCTCGCGAGCGAAGGTCGACGAGCAGGCGCCGCTCCTCCTCGATCGACGGCTGCACGCCGCCCGTCGTCTCGAGCGGATGGCGGTGCCGGGTCTCGCTGTAGCGCCGCAGAAGCACCTCGTCCGACGCGTCGAAGAACAGGACGTGCGGACGCGTGCCGTCGCGATCGAGTGCTTCGAGCTCCGCGGCCGCGTCGGTGAAGAGCGCGCCGCTCCGCGCGTCCACTACCATCGCGACCCGCGGGTGGCCGCCTTTGCGCGCGACGCCGAGAGCCGATCCCATGAGAGCGGGCGGAAGGTTGTCGAGGATGTAGTAGCCGAGGTCTTCGAACACCTTCGCGGCCTGAGACTTCCCGGCGCCCGATAGGCCGGTGACCACCACGAAGTCGGGGCGCTCGGTCATGCCCTAATGCGGGATGATCCGCGAGGCCACGAAGCCGACGAGCCCGATGACGATCGCGCCGATGATCGCGGCGAGGATGTTGTCCACCTGGAAGCCGAGGGCCGGGATCAACGAGACGAGCACGAGCATGAGGCCGCCGATGACGAGCTGGAACAGGCCGAGGGTCAGGCAGGTGATGGGCATCGAGATGAGCGAGATGATCGGGCGCACGAAGGCGTTCACGATGCCGAGCACGAGCGCGGTCAGGATGAGCGAGATCCACTTGTCGGCATCGCCATAGCCATACGCCGTGTGGCCATACGAGATGCCCGGGATCAGCACGGCCGCGACCGCGATCGCGACCGCGTTGATGACCACCCGACCAAGCAGACCCATCGCCTGGATACTAGGGCGGCTAGTACTGGTTGAGGCTGCCGCGCTTCCGGATGCGCCGGTCAGCACGCCGGTACGCCCAGAGGCCGATCGGGTACGCGACTGCCGTTCCGATCACCAAGGCGAGATACTCCAGCACCGGATCGAACAGCGGACGCGTTCCGAGGGCCTGCTGGCGGAGGATGTCCATCGCGTAGGTCGTCGGCAGGGCGTACGCGATCGGCTGCAGCACGCCCGGGAGCAGTGTGACCGGGAACGCCGCGCCCGACGCGGTGGCGAACAGGAAGTTCGTCGTGTCGATGAAGAAGTTCGCTTCCTTGATGACCAGGACGAGCGCCGCCAAGAGATATGCGATGCCGACCATCGCGAGGATCGCGAGGACCAGCGCTGGGGCGGCGTAGACCAATTCCAGCCGAAAGCGCAGGCCGAAGAACGCGATGCCGATCGTGAAGATGACGATCTGGCCGAACACGAACCAGAACAGGCCGCCGAGCGCGCGCCCGATCACGAGGGTCTCGCGAGAGGTCGGCGTCAGCCACGTCGGCTCGAGGGTCCCGGCCTCCATCTCGTTCCGGAAGCTCATGCCCATGGCCCAGAACGCGGTGGCGACGAGACCGCTCATGACCCCGCCGAGGAAGATGAAGCCGGCGAGGTCGGCGGTCCCGATCGTCTTCTCCAGCCCGACGACCCGACCGTTGACCGCGAACGCGGCGCCGAATAGGAGGGCAGGCAGCACGCCCTGGTACAGCGGGGTGAAGATCTGCGAGGCGACCACGAACCGGTATCGCGACACATTGCGGATGTCCTTCCGCGCGATCGCGAGGGCGGCGCGGATCTCGGCTCCCATCAATACCGCCCGAGCATCCCGGTGCGCCGCGCGCTGGCCTCCAGCCACCGGAACACGAACACCGCGAGCACTCCGAAGCCGACGGCCAGAGCGAGCAGGGCCACGCCCGCCGGTGCCAGCTCGCTCAGGGTGGCGCCCTTCAAGAGCGCGGCCCGCATCCCATCGACGATGTACGTGGGCGGCATGATCGCGGCCACGGTCTGGGCCCACGCCGGCAGCATGACGATCGGGAACGTGATCCCGCAGAGCAGCGCCAGCGAGCCGCGCACGAACTGCACCGCCGGTCCGATCTCGCCGAACCGGAGGACGGCCGCGCCGAAGAGCGAGCCCATCGCGTACATCGCGGGCACCCCACCGAGGATGATGGCGAGCGCGTACAGCACGCCGCCCAGCGGCAGGACGATGCCGAAGAGCAGCCAGACGCCGATCCCCGTGACGAGCATGTTCAGGAACACCCAGACGACGTTGGTCAGCGGAGGACCGAACAGCGGCACCATTCTCGACGCCGGCGTGAGGAAGACGGCCTCGAGCGATCCACGGATCTGCTCCTGTCGCAGCGCCGTGCCCGGGCCCCAGAGGAGCGAGCTCAGCCACATATACATCGCGTACCCGACGAAGACGAAGACGGTGATCCCGGTGGTGCCGGCGCGCTCGGCGAACGCCTGGAGCGCCTGCGGATCGCCGCCGCCGGAGTACGCCTGGCCCATCAGCACCCAGACCGCGGGGAGCATGACCGGCCAGAAGATCACGCCGAGGAACGAGGTCGGGTAGCGCCGGATGGTGCGGAGCTCCTTGACCGCCGCGGCGCGGAGGGCGCGGAGGTCGCCCGCGAGATAGGCGGCGTTCACTCGCGCAGCGCGCGGCCGGTGAGCGAGATGAACACATCTTCGAGCGACACCGGCACGACCTCCACGTGCTGGATCGTCGCCCCCAGGCTCCGGGCGGCGTCGAACGCAGCCGGCACGAAGTCGCGGGCCGAGGCGCAGTGCGCGGTGACCGTGAGGGTCCCGTTGCGCCGCTCGCTGCGCGCAATGACCGCAGCGTTCGCGAGGCGCGCGAGCATGGCCCTCTCGGGCCCGGGGGCCCCTACCCCCGCATCCTCACCCGCCAAGCCGATCTCGAGCCTCACGACCTCCTCCGCCCGGATCCGCCGCTTGAGCGCTGCGGGCGTGTCGAGGGCAACGATCTCGCCGTGATCGATGATCGCGATGCGGTCGCACAGCTGGTCGGCCTCCTCCATGTAGTGCGTCGTGAGGAGGACGGTCCGGCCCTGGCGCTTGAGCTCGCGGACGCGATCGCGGAGGTCGCGGGCGGCCTGTGGATCGAGCCCCACCGTGGGCTCGTCGAGGATGACGAGCGGCGGATCCGGCAGCAACGCGCGCGCGAGCGCGAGCCGCTGGCGCATGCCGGTCGAGTAGCGCTCGACGTAATCATCCGCGCGGTCCGCGAGCTTCACGGCGACGAGCGCGGCGTCGATGCGGGCCTTCGTCTCCTTCGGCGGCACGTGGTACAGGGCAGCGAAGTATTCGAGATTCTCGCGTGCGGTCAACTTCCAGTAGAGACTGCGCTCGCCCGAGAGCATCGCGCCGAGGTTCGCGCGGATCTCGCGAGGATGCGTGCGCACGTCGATGCCAAGGACCCTGACCTCGCCGCTCGTGGGCTCGAGGAGCGTCGCGAGCATCCGCAAGGTCGTGGTCTTCCCCGCTCCGTTCGGGCCGAGGACGCCGAAGATCTCGCCGCGCTCCACGCGCAGATCGATCCCCTTCACCGCGACGAATCGCTCGCGCCTGTCCGGCTCGCGGCGCAGCCGCTGCCAGATGGTCCGCCGACCCTTCTCGAAGACCTTGGTGAGGCCGGTGACCTCGACCGCGGGGCCCAGAGTCACTCCTGGACTACTTGTCGACTTCGTCGGCGATCACGCTCAGGGCTGGTGGATCTTGCTCCTCGCGGCAAAGCCGCTCGTCGCTCGTTCACTCAACGACGATCAGGACCCGATCGTCGCCGTCGGAGATATCGACGATCGGACCCGAGTGCGAGATGTGCCGGAGCACGTCATCCAGATCGATGCCGAACTTCGCGAGCTGCTCGCGCACGAGGCCGCTCGCGGCGATCTTCGTCTTGCCCATGCGAGCGATCCCGAGCGGGATCGCGATGTTGACCTTGGTCTTGCCGCTCGACGTGACCATGATCCGCAACGTGCGCCGGCCGAGGCCCGGCGGGATCGGGGCGTCGGGCGGGAAGAGCGGTCGATCCGCCGCGCCCTGACCGCCGCTCGCGGCATCGCTCGCCCGCTCTTTCTCCTCGACATCGCCGATGGCCTTGAGGAGCCGGTACGCCTGATCGGCGTCGATCTTCCCCTCCGCCAGCAGCCGCAGGACCTGCTTGCCTTCTTCGGTCGGCATCAGCGTTGGCGGCGCGCGTCGAGCTCGGCCGCGGCTGCATCGACGCCGATCTCGCCCTTGGCCAGCCGCTCGAGCAGCTCGCGGACGTCGGCACGCGGCGCGGCCGGCGGTACCGGTGGGACGGGGGGCACCGGCGCGGTCGGGGCCATCGGCGCCATCGGCTCGGTCCACTCGAAGTCCTCGAACGGCTCGGTCGTGGCCGTTGAGGCATCGGTCGTCTCGGGCGTGCCGTCGCTCGACGCGCGGATCTCGAGGTCCCCGCTCATGGTCTTCACCATGACCTTGGACTCCCCGGCGCCGATGATGATGTGCTTGTCACGACGACCTTCGCGGCGGACCTCGCCGCTCATGTTGTTTTCGAGGTCGCCGCTCATGCTGCTGAACCGGATGTCGTATGAGCCACCCGCGAGGCGAAGATCGACATCACCGCTGATGGTCTTCATCCGGTGCTCGCGGGCCTTGTCCAGCTCGCCCTCGATCTGCACATCGCCGCTGACGGTCACGATGTCCGAGCCGTGCAGCCGGACGTTCGAGAGGGTGAGATCGCCACTCACCGAGTTGCCGACGAGCTGTCCGGCGTAGACCGACAGCGAGCCGTCGCCGCTGACGGTCTTCAGCCGCAACGGACCCTGCACGTCGCTCATGCGTACGTCACCGGAGACGCTCTGGACATCCATGGGCCCGCGAGTCCCCTCGAGCTGCAGGTCGCCGCTGACCGTGTGGGCCTCGAGCCTGACCTCGCGGGGCACCGTGATGTCGAAGTCCACCGCAACGCGGCCGCCGCGGAACAGGTCAGCCCAACCGCGGTCCTGCTCGTAGAGGTGCGGCTTCAAGAGGACGTCGTCGCCCTCCTGCTCCATCCGGACCTCGACGTTCTCGAGGAGCCGCTTCGCTCGCTCCTCGCTCGTCCCGCGGACGCGCTTGCGCGCCGTGACGTGGATCTTGCCGCCCTCGCCGACCCTGATCCGAGTGTCGCCTGAGACGTTGCGGACATGGAGCCCTGGCGTCGCGCCCACGGTGAAGTCCCGTTCGACCGTCTCCGAGTACTCGTCGCCGCCAGCCAGGTCGCCCACGTCGATGTCACCGACGTCGATCTTGAAGCTCATGGAGTCGCGGATCGTGCGACCGATGGTCTTGCCCAGATCGGGACCGAATCCCTCGTGCATGGATCGACGGATCTCGTCGCGCAGTGTGCGCCGCTCTTGGCGCGTACGATCCCGCTCTTCGTTGTGCGCCTCGCGTTCGCGATGCCGCTCCTGCTGCCGCAGATCGCGCTCGCGCTGCCGCAGGTCGTAGTACTTCTGCCGCGCTTCCTCGAATTCCTCGCGGGCGGTCTTCTTGGCCTTGGGTTCGTCGTTCTCGTTGGTCATCACTCAGCCTCCAGTAGCGTCGCCGCGTCGTCGGGCGCGATCTTGCCCTCGGCGAGCTCGCGCAGGATCTCTTTGCGGCGCTCGGCCCCCCGGTCCGGTTCGGCCTGCGAGGGGAATCCGAGCGCGCGAATGACGGCGTCGAGCCGCGCCCGGACCGTCGGGTACGAGATGCCAAGCTCGCGTTCGACGTCCTTGAAGTTTCCTCGCGCGCGGATGAAGGTCTCGAGGAACTCGAGCTGATCCGCGGTCAGCGACTGGAACCGGCCGAGAGTGAAGTTCCCCTCGAGGCGCGTGCCGCAGCCTTCACACTCGAGGCGCACGACCTTGAGCGACTCGCTGCAGATGGGGCACCGGCCGATGACGGGATTGGCCACGATCCGACTTTCGCCCGGAACTCATTGATTGTCAACGCAAACTCATCGTTATGTATCCGAATATGCGGATCGTTGAGGTCGGCATGCGTGGGGTCTATCGGCTGGCCGTTACGCCGAGTCGGTGGGCCGCTGCATTTCCATCGCCAGGACCCCGCGTTCCGGGAAGAGCGGCTCGCGCGCGCCAGTGTCCTGGAACCCGAGCGCCTCGTAGAACGCGATCGGCCGATCCAGGGTTGCGTTCACCGACAGGCGGACGCCGCGGGCGCCTCGTTGCGCGCACCACGCAAGAAGCGCCTCGACGAGTGCTCGGCCGACGCCCGCGCGGCGCGCCGCGGGCGCGACCCACATCTGGATGAGCGTCGCGCCCACCGCCGAGTCGGATGGCTCGTCGAGGAACGCCGTCACCATCCCGATCAGGCCGTCCGGGCCGTCGGCGACGAAGGTCGCCTGACGCTCACCGACCGAACCGCCGCGAGCCGCCTCGCGCCATTCGACCTCTGAGCGAGCCCGCGCCTGGGCCATGGTGGTCGAGAACGCGTCTGGGGTATCGGTGAGCGCCCGCAGGCGCAACTCGCGCAAAGCCTCCCACTCACCGGCGCGGACGAGCCTGATCCCGACGTCACGCCCGGGCGCGCTCACTCGATGGCCTGTTTGATCCGCTCCGCGAGCGCTGGCCCGACGCCGGCAACACCGGCGAGGTCGGCCTCGGTCGCGTCGCGCATCCCCTTCACCGAGCCGAACTTCCGCAACAGGGCGCGCTTCTTCGCGGGCCCGACGCCCTGGATCTCGTCCAAGATCGACTGCACCGCGCGCTTGCCGCGGAGCTGCTGGTGGTAGGTGACGGCGAACCGGTGGGCTTCGTCGCGGATCCGCTGGACCAGGAACAGCCCCTGGGACCGCGGCGGGAGGATGATCGGATCGGGCCGGCCAGGCACGAACAGCTCCTCGCGCTCCTTCGCGAGCGCGGCGATCGGGATCTGCAGCAGGCCGGCATCGGACAGCGCGCCGATGCCCTCCGCGAGCTGCCCCTTGCCGCCGTCGAGGATGACCAGGTCCGGAATGGCCCAGTCCTCTGAACGGGGCTCGTTCGGGGCCGGCGAAGCCGGGCCCGAACGCACGATGGAACGAGCGAACCGTCGTCTCAAGGTGTCGCGCATGTTCGCGAAGTCGTCGTTGCGGTCGCTGAGCTTCGCCTTGAACCGGCGGTAGCTCTGCTTTGCCGGCTTGCCGTCCTCGAAGACGACCATCGAGCTCACGACGTTCGTTCCCTGCACGTGGCTGACGTCGAAGCATTCGATGCGCTTGGGCGGCCCCTCGAGCCCGAGAGCCTGCTGGAGCTCAGCGAGCGCCGTGTCGGTCTTCCCCTTGTCCGCGAGCCAGCGGACCCGCTCCTGCTCGAGCGCGTCCTGGGCGTTGCGCACCGCGAGCTCGATGAGCCGCCGTTTCTTCCCGCGCTGCGGCACGTGCAGCTCGACACGGGTCCCGCGCTTCTCTTCCGCGAACGCGACGAACGTCTCCGCGTCCGGGATCGTCTCCGGCACCGCGATCTCAGGCGGGAACGTGGTCGCGGCCGCGTAGTGCTGTCTCAGGAACGATCCGAGGACCTCGCCCGGCGTCGCGCCTTCCGCGCCCTCGAGAAAGAAGTGATCGCGGCCGACCACGGTGCCGTCGCGTACGCGCAGGAGCTGCACGGCCGCGTCACCCTCAGCGAGCGCGACACCGAGCGCGTCGAAGTCGTCGCCCTTGTATGCGTGGACCTCCTGCCGGTCCGTCGTCCGCTCGATCGCCGTCACGCGATCTCGCAATAGGCCGGCGCGCTCGTAGTCAAGCGTCTCCGATGCGACGAGCATCTCCCGCCGCAGATCGCGCGCGAGGGCGTCGTAGCGTCCCTCCAGGAACTGCACGCTCCGATCGATCGTCGCTCGATACTCCTCGCGGGTCGTCGCGCCGACGCACGGCGCGGTGCACCGCTTCAGGTGGAAGAGCAGGCAGGGTCGGCCGCCGGGCAGCGCGGTCGGCGGCACCGTGCGCCCGCGTCCATCCTCCGCCGCGACGATCGTGAGCTTGCAGGTCCGATACGGGAAGAGCTTCTGCAAGAGGTCGAGTGACTCATCGACGGACTTCGCGTTCGCGTACGGTCCGAAGTAGCGCGCCGTTCGATCGCCGAGCGTCCGCGTGCGCAGGATGCGCGGGAAATCCTCTCCGAGGGTGACCTTCACATACGGGTAGGACTTGTCGTCCTTGAGCCGGATGTTGTAGCGCGGCCGATGCTGCTTGATGAGGTTCGCCTCGAGCAGGTAGGACTCGGAGACGCTGCCCGTGAGCACGTACTCGAGTCGCTCCGCGCGCTCGACGAGGCGCACATGTCGGACGTCGAGGCTCGGCCCGAAGTAGCTGCGGATCCGGTCGCGCAGGACATCAGCCTTCCCGACGTACAGGACCCGGCCGCGGGTGTCCTTGAACAGGTAGACGCCCGGCGATGCCGGGAACGACGCCGCCTGAGCGAGCAGGGTGGTCCGGCGTTCAGCGGCGTTCGGCATGTGAAAAGGATAGGAACCGTGGCGCGCCCTATCATTTCGCTCCTCAGATGTCGGATTCCGAGCCGTGAAAGAAGCGGCCGAGCCACGCCGGTCGCGGCGGTCCGTCCAGTCAGTGGACCGGGCCCTCGATCTGCTCGAAGCGCTGGCCGGGGCCGATGGCGAGGTGAGCATCACCGCCCTGGCCGCCCGGACCAAGCTCCACGTCAGCACCGTCCACCGGCTGCTCGCGACGCTCCTGCGCCGCGGCTACGTGCGTCAGAACCCGGATACCAGCCGCTATTACGCGGGGGCCAAGGTCGCGACGCTGGCCGAGGGCCGCAGCCGGTACAACGAGCTGCGCCTCGCTGCGCGTCCGCTCCTCCAGGCGCTCGTGGATGCGACCCGAGAGACCGCGAACCTGAGCGTGCTCGACGACACCATGGCGGTGTACATCGAGACCGCCGCGAGCCCGCAGGTCGTTCGGCTCTTCACCGTCGTCGGGAATCGCGTGCCGCTCCATGCCACCGGCGCGGGCAAGGCCCTGCTCGCGTCGCTCCCGCAGCCGCGCCGCGACGCGCTGCTCGATCGCACGGACCTTCGGCCCCACACGAACAAGACGCTCGTCGACCGCGCGGCGCTCGCGCGGGCCCTCGACGAAGCGCGCGAGCGCGGCTACGCGCTCGACGACGAGGAGTACGACGATGGAGTCCGATGCGTCGCCGTGGCCGTGGGACCGATCGGCGCGCCGATCGCGGCGCTCTCGATCTCGGGACCGGCGAGCCGCATGACGAAGCAGCGCTGCGTCGAGTTCGTGCCGCAGATGCGGCGGGCGGCGGGCGAGCTCGCCGAGGCGCTCCGAGCGCGCGAGGGCACAGCGACGTGACCACGGCGCCGGCGATCGTTCGCGCCGGCCTGCGGGGTGCCGAGCTCGCCGGCGCGCTGCGCGATCTGCTGGGGCCTGACAAAGTGCTGTGGGCCCGCGAGGATCTGCTGCTCTACGAGTACGACGGCGCCATCGACATCGCGACGCCGGACGCAGTCGTCCTGCCGAACGAGACCGCCGACGTCGCCAAGCTCGCTCGGTTCTGCGCCGAGCATCGTGTCCCGCTCGTGCCACGGGGCGCCGGGACCGGTCTTTCCGGCGGCGCGATCCCGGTCGAGGGCGGCGTCGTCATCTCGTTCGCGCGAATGTCGCGGATCCTCGAGATCGACGTGGCGGATCTGCGCGCCGTCGTCCAGCCCGGCCTCGTGAATCTGCACCTTTCGACGGCGACCGCGCCGTACGGCCTCTACTTCGTGCCGGACCCGTCCAGCCAGAAGGCCTGCACCCTCGGCGGCAACGTGGCTGAGAACTCCGGTGGGCCACATACGCTCGCGTACGGCGTCACGACCAATCACGTGACCGGGCTCGAGCTCGTCCTCTCCGATGGGACCGTCGTCCGGCTCGGCGGCAAGGCGCTCGAGGGGCCGGGCTACGACCTCGTCGGCACGTTCGTCGGATCCGAAGGCACGCTCGGTATCGTCACCGAGATCACCGTCAAGCTCACGCCGCTGCCGGAGGACAAGCGCACGTTGATGGCGGCCTTCCCGACGATGGACGACGCGTCGAACACCGTGTCCGCGATCATCGGCGCGGGGATCGTGCCGAGCGCGATGGAGATGATGGACCAGCTCTCGACGCAGGCCGTCGAAGCGTCGGTCGGGGCCGGCTATCCGCTCGACGCTGGCGGCATCCTCCTCGTCGAGGTCGACGGGGTCCGCGATGGGCTGGACGATCTGCTCGAGCGCATCGAGACGATCTGCCGCGCATCGCACGCGCAGCAGCTGCGCGTCGCGACGACCGCGCTCGAGCGCGACAAGCTGTGGGCCGGCCGCAAGGGCGCATTCGCGGCGATGGGCCGGCTCGCCTCCGACTATTACGTGCAGGACGGGGTGATCCCGCGGACGAAGCTCCCGCAGGTGCTCCGCCACGTCATCGACGTCGGCGAGCGCTACGGCCTACGTATCGCGAACGTCTTCCATGCCGGCGACGGGAATCTGCATCCGCTGATCATGTTCGACGGCTCGAAGGGTCCGGCCGAGGTCGAGCGGGTGAAGGAGGCCGGCCGCGAGATCCTGGAGATGTGCATCGAGGTCGGCGGCTCGATCACCGGAGAACATGGCGTCGGCATGGAGAAGAACTGCTACATGCCGCTGCAGTACTCGCCCGTCGACATGGCGGTCATGCGCCGCGTCAAAGATGCGTTCGACCCGCTCGGCCTGTCGAACCCGGGCAAGATCTTCCCGACGCCCGGCAAGTGCAAGGAGTTCTCGATCAATGCCGCGCGTTGAGCGCCCGGCGACGCCCGAAGCCTGCGCCGCTCTCCTGTTCCGGTGTGCCGAGGGCCGGCAGTCGGTGCGCGTGCGCGGCGGCGGCACCAAGGACCATCTCGGAGCGCGCCAGCAAACCAACATCGTGCTCGAGACCGGCGCCATCGACGGCATCGTCGACCACGTCCCTGAGGACCTGACAGTCACCGTGCGCGCGGGGATGACGTTCGCCAAGCTGCGCGACGCGCTGGCTGCGCACGGCCAATTCCTGCCGCTCGACCCGCCGCATGTCGAGCGCGGCGCGACCGTCGGCGGCGTCATTGCCGCGAACAGCAACGGATTCGGCCGGTACCGCTACGGCAGCGTCCGGGATCTCCTTCTTGGGGTGCGCGCGGCGCTCCCGGACGGCACGATCGCGCGGGCCGGCGGACGCGTGGTGAAGAACGTCGCCGGATACGACCTGAACAAGCTGTTCATCGGTTCGCTCGGCACGCTCGGCGTCATCGTCGAGGCCACCTTCAAGATCCTGCCGGTGCCGCCGGCTTCGCGCGGCGCGAGCGCGACCTTCGGCAGTCCGGGTGATGCGTTCGGAGCGGCCGACGACCTCGTGCGCACGTCGCTCCGTCCCACCGCGGTCGCCATCGAGCGCACGGCCGACGGCCGCTGGCGCCTCCTTATCGTCGCCGCCGGCGAGACGGCGCCCGTCGAACGCGCGATGGCCGAGCTCGCTCGCGTGGCGGCCGCGCGGGGCGCGACCTCCGAGGACGTCGCTGATCCCGCTGTGGCGCTCGAGCCGCTGCGCGAGATCGTGGACCTGGCCGTCGGCGGCGCGGTCGTGCGCGCGGCGTT
>DATCPY010000102.1:0-3755 GCA_036569845.1 Candidatus Limnocylindria bacterium
CCCCTTGTCATCGATCCCGAGCAACGTGCCAGGCTCGGTCACGCCGTCGACGAGCACCGGTGCACCGACCTCGATGTCGTGGAGGATCGATGGTCGCGGGGCGGGCTCGGCGGCGTCCCGTGCTGCCTCGGCCTCCTGTAGCGCGTTGCGGGCGTCGTCGACGAGGTTGCGCTTGGCGGCTTCGTCGCGCGCCGACTCGGCCTGCCGGAGCGCCCGGCGGGCTTGGAGGATCAGCTCGTCGGCTTCGGTCCGGGCACGCCTCAATGCCTCGCGCGCCTTCTCGCGAACGATCTCGGCGTCCCGCTCGGCCCCCGACAGGACCTTCGTCGCGTCCGCGGCCGCGACCCGAGCCTCCTCGAGCGACGAAGCGAGCTCGGTCCGCCGCCGCTCCGCCTCGCGGAGCGTGCGATCCAACGATCGGTGCAGGTCCGACAGATGACCTTCAGCCCGGCCGAGCACATCCTGTCCGAGGCCGAGCCGCGCCGCGATCGCGAACGCGTTCGACGCTCCGGGCAGCCCGACGTGCACCCGGTACGTCGGGCGCAGCGTCTCGGCGTCGAATTCGACGCTCGCGTTCGTCACGCCGGGCGTGTTGAGGGCGAACGCCTTGAGCTCCGGGTAATGCGTCGACGCAGCGACGAGGACCCCGCGGTCGAGCAGCGTCTCGAGGACGGCCATCGCCAGTGCCGCTCCCTCATCGGGATCGGTGCCCGCGCCGACCTCGTCGAGCAGCGCGAGGTCGCCGGCCTCGGCATCGGCGAGGGTCGCGACGACGTTCCGCAGATGCGAGGAGAAGGTCGATAGAGATTGCGCGATCGACTGCTCGTCGCCGATGTCCGCGAAGATCCGCGGCACGACCGGCAGCGCGCTTCCCCGCTCCGCCGGCACCTGGAGGCCCGCGGCGCCCATCAGGGTCAGCAGGCCGATCGTCTTCAGCGTGACGGTCTTGCCGCCGGTGTTCGGCCCGGTGATGACAAGGACGCGGAAGTCGGACCCCAGCCGGACGTCGATCGGCACGACCGGCGTGTCCCGCTCGATGAGCAGCGGATGCCGCGCCGCGATGAGATCGAGCCGGCCCTGGTCGTTCAACGTCGGGCGCTCGCAGTCCTGCGCCTCCGCGAGCTGCGCCTTCGCGAAGATGACGTCCAGCGCCGAGAGCGCCTCGAGGGTCGCGTGCAGGTCCTCGCTCGCGCGCTCGGCCGTCCGCGAGAGGCCATCGAGGATCCGCTGGACTTCCTGCTGCTCGGCGATCTCCGCCTCGCGGACGCGGTTGTTCGCCTCGAGCACCTCGAGCGGCTCGATGAACACCGTCGCCCCGCTGGCGGATGAGTCGTGCACGATGCCCTTCACCGCGCCGCGGTACTCCGACTTCACCGGCACGACGTAGCGGCCGCCGCGCTGGGTCACGATCGGGTCCTGCAGGTAGCGCGCGAGATCAGAGCGAAGCAGACCGTCGAGGCGGCGCTGGAGGCCGGCCTGCGCGGATCGCAGCTCAGACCGCGCGGTCGCGAGCGCGGCGCTCGCGCGGTCGAGGACCTCCCCGGCGCCGCCGATAGCGTGCTCGATCCCATCAGCGACCGTTGTGGGCGGGCGCGCGAAGCGCGCACGCGCGGCGAGCGGCGGGTGACGGTGGATCTCCACGAACAGCGCCTGGGCGGCGCGAATGGTCGTGGCGATCGCCAGGAGCTGTTCCGGGTCGAGGACGCCGCCGAGGTCGGCCCGGCGTAGCGCATCGCGGATGTCCTGCGCGCCGCGCAGCCCGGCCGACGGCGTCGCCCGTACGAGCGCCTTCGCCGCGGCGGTCTCGTCCTGGAGCCGTTCGGCCGACGCCAGGTCCGTCTCCGGCTCGAGGGCGAGCGCGCGTTCCCGGCCTGGGGTGAACGAGGTGCGCTCGGCCAGCAGCACGCGCACGGTCGTGAACTCGAGCGTCGTGAGGGTCTTCGCGCTGGTCACCGCCGCGACACCCCTGGCGACCCCGTCACCCAGAAACGCCATGGCTCGGCGGCCGTCGCGCCGGGCGACAGCCCGATCCGCGGACCACGTGATACGGCGCGGGACGGGACCGCGGGCGCGTCGCGGATCGTCAGCTGCGATCGCACGAGGTCGTGGTCCGTCTGCGCCGTCGTGATGCCCATCGCAAGGCAGAGTAGGCCCGGTCCCGCGAGCCGCCGCGGCTCCAGAGCGATGCCCTCCACCGACTCCGCGCCGCGCAGGAGCACCGCGCCGGCGATCCCTGGGCCCTCGCACACGACGTTCATGCACGCGTAGAGGCCGTGCGACAGGTACACGTAGCTGAATCCTGCCGGTCCGAACATCGGCTGCGTTCGCCGCGTCATCCCGCGATACGCGTGCGATGCGGGGTCGCGCTCGCCGAGGTACGCCTCGGCCTCGACGATGCGAACGGCCCTCCGGCCGCGCGGTCCCTCGTAGACGAGGGTCTTGCCGAGGAGGTCGCGGGCCACCGTGCGCGTCGGGCGGTCATAGAAGCCGCGCGGCAGGCGCGGGCCGAGGCGCTTCAGCCCCGGATGGTCCCGCCGAGCTTGTGGAGGAGTCGGCCTTCGATGCGGCTCGTGACCTTTTCGACGTCGACATCGGTGAGCGTGCCGGTCTGCGACCGGAGGACGAGCCGAAGGGCGAACGACTTCTTCCCCGGGCCGACCTGCGGCCCGCGATACACGTCCAGCAGGGTGAGCGACTCGAGCAGGTCCTTCGCCGCGCCGGTCACCTCGTCGCGCACGCTCCCGTACGCCACGGCCTCGTCCACGACGAAGGCGACGTCGCGGAGCGCCGCCGGGAATCGTGGCGGCACCTGCGCAACGCGCGGCGTCACGACGGCGAGCAGCAACGCGAGATCGACCTCCCCGATGAAGGTGTCCGCTGGCAGCTCCCATCGTTCGGCGACGCGCGGATCGAGCTGGCCGATCATCAGGGCCGGCCGCCCGTCGTGCAGTCGCGTGTTCGAGCGGCCCGGGTGCATCCCCGGAGCCGGCTCGTCGGGGCCCGAGAACATGCGGGTGCCGATCCCACGGGCCATCGCCGCGAGCATTCCCTTCACGTCCCAGCGGTCCCAATCCCGCGGCTTCGTGAGCCAGGTCTGTTCGTCAGCGCGGCCGGCGACGAGCAGGCCGATGGTCCAGCGCTCCTCGGGGAGATCGCCGGCCCGTGGTAGGTAGACCGGCGCGATCTCGAAGATCGCGACGCCGTCGCGGTGCTTCAGATTGCGCCCGGCGGTATCGAGCAGGCTCGCCCGGAGCGTGGGGCGCGCCACGGACTGCGACGCGGCGGTCGGGTTCTGGACCCGGATCGGGTCCGCCGTAAGCGGCGTGCCATCCGGCGTGAGGCGCTCGAGCCACGCCGGATCGATGAGCGAGTAGGACACGATCTCCTGGAGCCCGAAGCCGATGAGCCGGTCGCGCACGCGCTCCCGCAGCTCCTCGAGCGGGTGGCGCTCGTGCAGCGGGAGCGGGCCGTCAGGAAGGCGAACGGGGATCCGGTCATATCCGACGATCCGCGCGATCTCCTCGACCACGTCCTCAGTGATGCCGATGTCCGTGCGGATCGGCGGCGGCGTGACGACGAACGTGTCGCCCGACTCCGCGTACTGGAACCCGAGCCGCTTGAGCGCCTCGAGCGACTCCTCTCGAGGGAACTCCACGCCGAGGATCCGCGTGACGTCGCTGAACCGGAGCTTGATGTTCGGCCGGTGCCACGGCTTGGGGTACGCGTCGGTCGCGCCGACGAGCTTCGCGCCGGCG
>DATCPY010000103.1:0-3319 GCA_036569845.1 Candidatus Limnocylindria bacterium
CCCTTCGCGCGACGCATCAGGTCGTCGCGCAGCCACGAGGCGTACTGGTCGAGCGCGTCGCCGGCCCGCTTCCCCGCGCCGGTCAGGGCGGCCTTCGCCGTGGAGCCCTCGGGGGCGAGCGACGGGAGGATCGCGCGCACGAACGTCGCCCCCGCGGTCGCGCTCTCGCCGGCCACGACGACGTACACCGGCGGCACGCGATCGGGATCGAGGTTCGTGACGGCGTGCCGCAGGGCCGCGGGCGCCTGCTCGAGACGCTCGGCGAGCGCGCCGAGCCGCGTCTCGACGTCGCCCTCCTCGCGAATGAGGGCGTAGTAGGCGCCGCGGGTGATCGCATCCGAGTAGAGCGACGGCTGGCGGGCGTGACGCTCGAACGGCCGAAGGGCCTTCTCGCCGCGGAGCTCGCCGAGGACGAGCGCGAGATCGGTCCGTGCCGCCGCGGTCCATGACCCGGCGTCATGCGCCTCGAAGACGCGCAGCCAGCGGTCGGTGAACGCGTCGCGCGCGGCGAATCCCTCCGCGCTGAAGTCCGCGAGCTTCGCGTCATGATCGTGCAACCCCGCGATCGTCGCCGCGGTCGGATCGAGCGCGTAGCGGTCGCGGACGAACGTGTCGACCTGCTGCTCGAAGGCGTCCTGCTCGCCTACCATCAGCGACAGTCTTTCAGGTCGCGTGGGGAGAGGTCATGACGGTCACGCGCTATCCCGACTGCGCCGCGTGCGAGGCGCCGTGCTGCCGGCGGCAGTTCATGGAGGACTCCGACGGCTGGTTCAAGCTCTCGGACATCCGCCCGATCTACAAGGCCGCGGGCACCGACATCCATGTCGTCGGCTGGGCCCAGCAGCCCGACGGCCGCCAGCCGATGATCGCCTGCGACGCCTTCGACGGGCAGCGCATGCAGTGCGGGATCTACGAGACGCGCCCCGAGCACTGCCGCGAGTACGACTGCCGCACCGACGATCCGGACGAATGGCAGGCCCGGCCCCACTGCGACCTCGAGCGGCACCGGAAGCTCGAGCGCATCCGCGCCCGTCGGGCGTGAAGCACACCCGCGCGAGCGTGATCAAGCGCGTCGAGGCCGAGTACCGCGCACTCGATCGCATCGTGCGCACGCTGGTACCCGCGGACTTCCGAAGACCCGCGATGCGTGAGGAGGCCCCGATCCGCTTCACCGCCAAGGACGTGCTCGCGCACATCAACGCCTGGAAGTGGCGACAGGTCCGCGTGGTGGCGAACGACAAGGGGCCGCTCCGCCCGTTCGAGCCACCGAAGACGTCGGCCATCACGGACACCAACGCCGGCATCTACAAGCGGTCGCACCGCACGCCGGCCAAGACGATCGTGGCCGAGCACCGGGCCGCGCACCGAGCGATGCTCAAGGCGCTCCGCGCGGCGCCGGCCGAGTACTTCGCCAAGCAACGCAGCGCGCAGTGGCCGTTCGACGCGGTCGGTCACGTCGAAGAGCACCGCCGCAAGCATCTGGAGCCGCTGGTCGCCCAAAAGCGCCGAGCGCGCGAGGGATCCTCGCGCGCGTCGGCGGCTCGTGGAGCGTCTTAGGGGCTAGTTGACGACGAAGGCCATGTGCATGCCGCTGTCGTAGTGGCCGACCTCGTTGCACATGAGGACGTAGTGACCAGCGGGGAGCGTGACGCTGAACGTCTTGGATCCACCGATGGCCACATCTCCGGTCTCGCCAAGGTTCCCGGTCTCATCCATCTTGCCGACTTCGTCCATGTCCATCGGGATCTTGTCCTGGGCCACGTCGGTCTGGATCACGACGAGCTCGTGGATGACCGCGCCGGTGTTCTTCACCACGAAGGTGATCTCGCCGGCCTTCACGGTCGTGCGGTCGACCGAGATCTTCATGTCCGTGAGCGTCGCGTTGACCGTGCCACCGGCCGCAGGTGCCGCTGCCGTGGCCGCACAGCCCGCGAGAACAACGGTCGCCAAAGCCAGAAGCGCTACGAGCGTCAGCTTGCGCATGTCATGCCTACCTTTTTCGCGAGGCCACGCTCGGGGCGGCGCCGGTCGCACTGGATCGTCCCTGCGTTCCTCTGTGGCGATGGTCGTCCCGGGGCCGCTCCGTGCAGTGCGGCGAACGGCCTGTTCAGGCGTGCCGAACGGCCCTCGGGATGGTCGGGAATCGAGGCCGTTACCGGACGAGGAGCGCCCCGGCGAGCTCCTCAGGCGTGTTCACGTTCGTGAACGCCCGCAGCGTCGGATCGACGGCCCGCAGCTCGGGCTCCTCGACGGCCAGCACCCGCACCGCTTCGAAGAACGAGATCACCCGCAGGCGGTTTTCGGCGATCGACCGGGCCATGTGCGGCACGCAGGCCTTCGAGTACAGCGCGTGCAAGGTCTCGTACTCCCCGCCGATCTTGGGTATCACCACATCGGCTTCGCCGATGTGTCCGAGGAGAATGCGCCAGACCTCCGCCGAGAGGAACGGCATGTCGCACGCTGCGACGAGAACGGTGTCGTGCGTCGCGGCGCCGACACCGGTGGCGATGCCGCCGAGCGCGCCACCCGCTGGCCAGCGGTCGCGCACGACGCGGAGGCCGAGCGACTCATACCTCGGGTCGTTCGCCACGACGATGACCTCGTCGGCGACCTGCGCGAGGACGCCCGCCACGCGGGCGACGAGTGGCTCGCCGTCCAGCTCGATCCAGGCCTTGTCCTGGCCCATCCGCGTGCTCTTCCCGCCGGCCATGATCGCGGCCGAGACGCTCACCGGCTGATCCGCGCCGCGACGAACGCCGCAATCGCCTCCGTGTCGCCGAATCCGAAGTGCGCGACGTCGGGGCGCACCGCGAAGTCGGTCACTGTCGCCACGAGGTTGCGGTCGTTGAGGCAGAGGAGCTCGGTCGAGATCGCCGCGCGCGCGACCTCGATCTTTGGTAGCGGCTCGGCCTTGAACCCTTCGACCACCAGGAGGTCGAGGTCGTCCCGCGCGTACCGCGCGATCGCGCCTTCCATCGTCAGATCCTCAGCGTCGTCGATGACCGCGGTCTGCCCGCCGCCAGTGACGATCGTCTGGAGCACGCCGGTGCGACGGGCCCGGTAGCTGTCCTTCTCCGGCTGGTCGATCTCGAACCCCGCGTGGGCATGCTTCAGGTAGCCGACGCGGATGCCTTTGGCCACGAGGAGCGGCAGCACGGCGAGGAGGAGCGTCGTCTTGCCGCTGTTGTGGCGGCCGACGAACGCGATGCGGGGAGCCTTCACGCGGGCCGCGCTAGGCGGCGAGCGGTGTCCCGCAGCTCGCGCAGAACTTCGCGCCGTCGCTGTTCGACTTCCCGCAGCTCGAGCAGAACTTGCCGGT
>DATCPY010000104.1:0-5470 GCA_036569845.1 Candidatus Limnocylindria bacterium
TGCGGGCTCATCGGCCGGCCGGCGGCGGAGCTGGAGCGGCGCGCGGCGACCGATCCGGAACGCGTGAACAAGCTGCTCTCGAACGCGATCGCGAAGCGCCGCGGCTACACGCCCGCGGGCAAGGCCTAGCTCCTAGCCGAGCGCCGCCTCCGCCGCGCCGACGACCTCGGTGTCGTCGATCTCGAGGATCGCGCCGTTGCGATCGGTCTTCTGCAGGCAGAGGTACGCGACCACGCGTGCGGGATCGTGCGGGTCCTTCGTGAGGCCCTTGCGGTGGGCCTCGCGGTACTCCTCGACGCGCGGGAAGTCCTCGGGCGAGGCCGCGCGGATGCGCTCCTGCATCGCGGTGTCCATGTAGCCGGGATGGAACGCCGCGACGGAGATGCCGGTGCCCTCCATCTCGAGCGCGAGGACGCGGGTGAGCTGATCGACGGCAGCTTTGGCCGCGCAGTACGCGCTCCATCCCGCGCTCGCGCGGTCCGCTGCGCCGCTCGAGATGTTCACGATGCGGCCGTAGTCGCGGTCCAGCATCCCGGGCAGGACGGCACGCGTCACCAGGTACGTACCGCCGACGTTGATGGCGATGTTCCGCAGCCACGAGGCGCCACTGGTCTCCGCCAGCGGGCCCACCGGGTCAAGGACCCCCGCGTTGTTCACGAGGATCGTGGGCGGGCCGACCCAGCGCTCCGCGGCGAGCACGAGCTCCTGGACCTGGCGCTCGTCCGCGACGTCCGCGGTCTGCGCGAGCGCCTTGCCGCCCTGCTTCTTGATCGCGATCGCGACCTCGTCGAGCTCGGGCGCGTTGCGCGACGCGATCACGACGTTCGCGCCGAGGCCGGCCAACGTCTCGGCGATGGCCCGTCCGAAGCCGCGCCCACCGCCGGTGACGATGGCGACCTGTTTCGCGAGCAGCGGACTCGTCACACCCGCGCCGCCAGCTGCTTCGTGAACATTTCGCCGAGCCGGTCGATGGCCCCGTCCCGGTGCAGCGCCCAGAACGAGATGCGGATGGCGTCCATCGACTGGTCGCCGACGTGCTTGATGACGATCCGGTCCTCGTCCCAGGCGCGCTGGACGATCTCCGCGGCGCCACCCGCCCGCGGCTGGACGACGACGATGCCCGTGGGATCGTCCGCGCGGCCGAGCAGGTCGAGCGGTAGCTCGTTGACGATGCGAAGGACCTGGCCGCGCAGTGCCGCAACGCGCTGACCCACGCGCGCACCGAGCGCGCGGTGCACCGCGAGCGTCTGGCGGATGCCGACGAACGCCGCGACGTCCACGGTGCCGATCTCGAAGCGGGTCGCGTCGTCGTTCAGCTTCATGTGGCCCTCGAGATCGTGGTCGGCCCGTGATCGCCAGCCGACGCGGCTCGGGGTCCATCGACCGGGATCGGCGACCCACGCCGCGCCCGTGGCGAGCGGGCCGTGCAGCCATTTGTGGCCGAGGAACACGGCGGCATCGGCACCGAGCGCACGGACGTCCAGGGGGATCTGGCCGAGCGCCTGCGCGCAGTCGACGATGCTGATCGCCCCGGCGTCTTTGGCGAGCCGGCAGGCGGCTTCGACCGGGAGCCGGCGTCCGGTGCGGCACGACACGAGGGACAGCACGATCGCCTGGGCCCCATCGCGGAACGCCTGTGCGACCTCAGCGAGGAATCGCTCGTCGTCGTGGAGCGCGATGACCCGGACGCGGTCGCCGCGATCCTGGCGTCGGTACACCGGCAGCAGCGCGGCCGGATGCTCTTCGGCCGTCGTCACGATGAGCGCGCCGGGCTCCAGCGGGAGCGAGGCGATGAGCGTGTTCAAGCCGTCCGTCGCCGACTGGGTCAGCGCGATGCGCGACGCGCCATCGGGGTCACCGATGAACGCCGCCAGCGCTTCGCGCGCCGCACTGAGCTCGGCGTTGTACGAGTCGTAGCCGACGTGCGAGAACATGCCCACGCCATTCATCCACGTCCGGTATGCCTCGGCCGCGCTTTGCGCGATCGGGAACGTCGGCCCCGAGCCGGCGACGTTGAAATACAGGAAGTCATCGTTCAGCGCCTGCAGCGCCTGGACCGACACATCGGGCCGCTCGTCGACGAAGCTCATGCGGTGGTCATCCCGCGGATCGCGAGACCGGCCGCGAACAGCGCGACGAGGCCAAAGGTCAGTGACGCGGTCCGGCGCTCCCGCTTGCGCACGACGGTGGCCGCGAGCGGCAAGGCCAGCGCGAGCGCGAAGCCGTACAGGATGTGCAGCGACTGGGCCGGTGGCCGCGAGAAGAGAACGGCGATCCCTAGCAGGCCCTGCGCGATCGCGGCGACCTCGAAGATCACGAGCGCGCCGGTGAAATTCGGCGTCGGAGCCGATCCGCGCGCGCCGAGAAGCAGGCCCCAGAGCCCGACGACCGTGAGGTAGAGCACGATCGCGGTCGCGACGCGGCCGTGCAGCGAAAGCACGACATCCACGCTCGCAGGCTAACCCATATCCTCGACGTCACCCGTGATCGAGGTCCGCGACGTCACACGTCGCTTTGGTTCCTTCACCGCGCTGACGCACGTCTCCTTCGTGGTGCGGAGCGGCGAGATCGTCGCCCTGCTCGGGCCGAACGGCGCGGGAAAGACGACCGCGAGCCGGATCATCGCCGGTATCCTTGCGCCGACCGAGGGCGACGCGATCGTGGACGGGCTGTCGGTCCGCGCCAACGCCAATGCGGTACGGGCGCGCTGCGGGCTCGTCACCGACTCCCCCGCCCTATACGAGCGTATGTCGCTCCGCGCGTACCTCACCTACTTCGCCCGCCTCTACGACGTGCCGTCCCCGGGACCGCGGATCGCGGGGCTCGTGGACCTGATGGGTCTCACGCCGGTCCTCGATAAGAAGCTCGCGGCGTTCTCGCGCGGCATGAAGCAAAAGGCGGCGATCGCCCGTGCGCTCGTGCACGAGCCACCCGTCCTCCTCCTGGACGAGCCGGCCACGGCGCTCGACCCCGAGATGACGCAGACGCTCCGTGAGCTCATCGTCTCGCTGCGGGCGCAGCACCGCGCGATCCTGCTGTGTACGCACGACCTCGACGAAGCACAGCGGATCTCGGATCGTGTCGTGATCGTGGACCGCGGACGGATCGTGCGCGAGGGAGCGACCGCGGAGCTTCGATCCGCCGGCCGGCCGACGTTTCGCGCGGAGCTCATCGCGGACGAGTCGTCGATCCGACCCGCCTTGGCGTCCGCTGGCGTCACCGTCGACGGCATCGTCGCGGGGAGCGGCAGGCTCGAGGTTCGCTGGACGACGGATGATCCCGCGGAGTCCAACACTCGGGCGCTCCGGGCGCTGCTTGACGCGGGCGCACGCGTCATCAGCGTGAACGCGGAGACGCGATCCCTCGAGGACGCGTATCTCGCGATCATCAAGGAGAGCCGGCAATGAAGAAGGCGCTTCTCCTGGCGCGGCGCGAGATCGTCGAGCAGTACAGCGACCGAGGCGCGCTGCTCCGCGCAGTCTTCTTCGTGGCGCTGCCCATCGCGCTGATCCAGATCAACCGAGGGGGCGGGCGCGCCAGCGACGCATTCATCCTGATCTTCGCCCTGCAGGCTGCCCTGCTACCGACAGCGACCGCGATCAACGCCGCCGCCGGCTCGTTCGCCGCCGAGAAAGACGCCCAGACGCTCGTCCCCCTCCTCGCGGCACCGATCCGCGACATCGACATCGTCGCGGGAAAGCTCCTTGGAGTGATTGGACCCGCGGCGGTCCTGGCTCTCGTATCGCTCGCCGCGTACGACGCCGCCGCGTCCCTCGAGTTCGGGCAGGAGCGCGTCGCGCGGATCCTGGGCCCGACCACGCTGTACGGCCTGTTCGCGCTCGCGGTGTTCTTCATCCTGACCATCGGCGCGTGGGTCATGGTCGTGTCGGCCCGGGTCGGGAGCCAGCGGACCGCACAGCAGATCGCAGGCTTCGTCCTGGGCGGCATGGTCGTCGCCCTCAGCGCGATCGGAAGCCTCCTTCAAAGCATCCCGGTCGAGGTGGTGCTTGGTGTCGTCATCGCGATCCTGCTATCGGACCTTGTCGCGCTCGAGCTCGCGCGGCGCTTGTGGGATCGCGAGGAAGCCGTCGCCCGCCTTTGACGGGTAGCCTGAGCGGATGAAGGCAGGACCCAGCCCGGCCAACGAGATCCCCGAGGCCGGCACGGCCTACCTCGATAACGCGTTCGTTCCGTTCGCCGACGCGAAGGTGAGCATCGCGACCCACGCCCTCCAGTACGGGACCGGCGTGTTCGAAGGGATCCGCGCCTATTGGAACGCGGCCGAGGAGCAGCTCTACGTCTTCCGGCTGCGCGAGCACTTCGAGCGCATGGCCCGCTCCTGCCGGATCGTTCGCATCGAGCTCCCGGGGGACGCCGACGCGCTGTCCGCGATCCTGCTCGAGCTGCTCCGGCGGAACGCCTTCACGAGCGATGTCTACATCCGGCCGCTCGCCTACAAGGCCGCCCGTGTGGTGAAGGTCGCGCTGCACGGACTGCGCGACGGGTTCGGCATCTACGCGTTCCCGATGGGCGGCTACCTCTCCACCGCCGGGCTCGCCGCGCACACCACGAGCTGGCGGCGGATCTCCGATGAGTCGATCCCGGCCCGCGCGAAGGTGAGCGGCGGGTACGTCAACACCGCGCTCGCGACCGACGAGGCCGCTGAGCACGGCGCCGAGGAGGCCATCTTCCTGACGAGCGGCGGGCATGTGTCGGAGGGCGGCGGCTCGAACCTGTTCATGGTCCGCGACGGAACGCTGGTCACGCCGCCGGTCACCGACGACATCCTCGAGGGGATCACCCGCCAGACGATCGAGGTGCTCGCCCGAGAGCTGGGCGTCCCCTTCGTGCAGCGGTCCATCGATCGCACCGAGCTCTTCATCGCTGACGAGCTCTTCTTCTGCGGCACAGGCGCGCAGGTCGCGCCGTGCGTGAAGGTCGATGGCCTGCCGGTCGGCGACGGCGTGATCGGTCCGATCGCGAAGGCCATCGGTGACCGGTACTTCGCGGTCGCGCGCGGCGATGACCCATCGCATCCGGAATGGCGGACCGCCGTCTTCAAGCGATGAGGGTCGCGTATCAGGGCCTCGCCGGCGCGTACTCCGAAGCGGCCACCGTCGCGCTCTTCCCGCAGGACACCCCGGTCCCATCGCGCACCTTCGGCGACGTGTTCGCGGCGCTCGAGTCGAGCGCCGTCGGCGCGGCGGTCGTGCCGGTCGAGAACACCCACGTCGGGTCGGTCGTGGACGTCTACGACCTCCTGCGCGGTCACTCGGGATTGCAGGTCATCGCCGAAGCGATCGTTCGCGTGCGTCACTGCCTGCTCGCCCGGCCAGGCGCGACGCTCGATGGGATCAAGAGCGCGCGCTCCCACCCGCAGGCGCTCGCGCAGGTCGACGACTTCCTGCGGGCGCACAGCATCGAGCCTGTGGTCGCCTACGACACCGCGGGCGCGGCAGCGGAGGTCGCC
>DATCPY010000105.1:0-7213 GCA_036569845.1 Candidatus Limnocylindria bacterium
TCATGGTCCTGCTCTCGACGTTCGCGTTCCTTTCGACACGGCACCTGAAGGAGCAACCCACTGGCGTGCAGAACGTCGCGGAAATGCTTGTGCAGGGCCTCGTCTTCGCGCTCCTCGTCCTCATGTACTTCGTGCTCGCGATCGAATCGCACGATGAAACGCACGAGGAGGGGAGTCACACGGACACCGATCGCGTCGCCAACGAAGAGCAACGCCCAGAACCCATCGCTGCCTAAATAAAGAAGAGGGGGATACACATGGACTTCCAGGGTCTCGCCGCCGGCCTGGCCGTCGGCCTTGGCGTCATCGGTCCCGGTCTCGGCATCGGCATCCTCACCGCGAAGTCGTCTGAGGCGATCGGGCGCAACCCCGATGCGGCAGGCGCGATCCGCACGAACATGATCCTTGGCGCGGCGCTGGCCGAAGGCCTCGGCATCCTCTCGTTCGTGC
The DNA here is from genome assembly GCA_036569845.1 of Candidatus Limnocylindria bacterium. GTDB lineage: Bacteria > Chloroflexota > Limnocylindria > P2-11E > P2-11E > UBA4735. The sequence goes on from DATCPY010000105.1 coordinate 451, forward strand.
TCGGCATCCTGCTCTGGACGAAGATCGTCTAGATGCAGCCAGGCATCCTCGCTGAAGGCGGATTGACCGTCCAGCCCTACTGGGTGCTGGTCGCGATCGTTCAGTTCCTCATCCTGTTCTTCCTGCTTCAGCGATTCCTCTGGGGTCCGATCCAGAAGACGCTGCAGGCCCGCGCCGACCGGATCCGCGAAGGGCTCGAGAACGCGGACGCCGCGAAGCGCGAGCGAGCGGAGATGCAGGCAGAGGTCGAGCGGCTCCTCGGCGAAGCTCGCCGCGAAGCGTCGGCCATCGCGGAGCGCACCACGAAGGCGGCCGAGGCCGCCGCGACCGAGATCCGCGCGCAGGCCAAGACCGAAGGCGATCGCCTCCGCGAACGTGCGCGAGCCGACGCCGAGCAGCTGCATCAGCAGGCGCTCGCGCAGCTCCGCAGCGAGGTGGCTTCGATGGCCGTGCTCGCGGCCAGCCGGATCCTCGGCAAGGAAGTCGACGCGAAGACCCACCAGGCGCTCATCGAGCGATCGCTCGATGAGGCCGGCACCGAGCTGGGGAAGCCCAACTAGTGGCTCTATCGGGCTCCGCCCCGCGCCGCTACGCGGAGGCCATCTTCGACGTCGCGAAGGCCGAGAAGGCGGTCGACGCGTACCGCGTGTCGCTCGACAGTTTGGCAGCGGGCATTTCCCCGCAGGCGATCCGCGTGCTGCGCGACCCGAGCGTCCCGGTCAAGCAGCGCCTCAGCGCGATCGAGGCGGTGACGAAAGGTCAGCCGAAGGCGATCCGCTCGGTGCTGCTCCTGCTCGAGCAGCGCGACCGCATCGCCCTGCTGCCCGACATCGCGCGCGCTTACGGGGATCTGGTCGACCGCAAGGCAGGGATCGTCAAGGCGCAGATCACCACCGCCGTCCCCCTCGACGCGGGTCAGCGGCGCACGTTCGTCGAGCGGCTCGAGAAGAGCTCCGGCCACCAGCTCAAGGCGACCTTCGCCGTCGACGAAGCGCTCATCGGGGGCGCGCAGATCCAACTCGGTGATCACCTAGTAGACAGCTCCGTTCGAGCGCAGCTCAACGCGCTCCGAACGCAGCTAGCGGGTAATTGAGGGGAATGTAGATGGCATCGACCGCTTCAGAGATCACCGACATCATCAAGGCCCAGATCAAGGAGTTCGAGGGGCAGGCCGAGTCCGCGGATGTCGGCACCGTCGTCGAGATCGGTGACGGCATCGCGCGGATCCATGGACTCGCCGGGTGCATGGCCTCCGAGCTCCTCGACTTCGGCAACGAGGTCTTCGGGCTCGCGTTCAACCTCGAAGAGGACACCGTGAGCGCGATCATCCTGGGCGACTACACCGGCATCGAGGAAGGTGGCGTCGTCCGCACCACCGGACGGATCGTGCAGACCGGCGTCGGTGAGCAGCTCATCGGCCGGGTCGTGGACCCGCTCGGGCGCGCGCTCGACGGCAAGGGCGACATCGTCTCGAAGGAGTTCCGCCCCGTCGACGTGGTGGCGCCCGGCGTCATCACGCGGCAGAACGTCGACACGCCGGTCCAGACGGGCATCAAGGTCATCGACTCGATCACGCCGATCGGCCGCGGTCAGCGCGAGCTCATCATCGGCGACCGCCAGACCGGCAAGACCGCCGTCGCCATCGACACGATCATCAACCAGAAGGGCCAGGACCTCATCTGCATCTACGTCGCGATCGGTCAGAAGGATTCGTCGGTCGCGAAGATCGTCGCCACGCTCGAGGAGCACGGCGCGATGGAGCACACGATCGTCGTCGTCGCCGGCGCATCGGACCCCGCGACGCTCCAGTACCTGGCGCCGTTCGCCGGCTGCTCGATGGGTGAGTACTTCCGCGACAGCGGGAAGGACGCGCTCGTCGTCTACGACGATCTCTCGAAGCACGCCTGGGCGTACCGCCAGGTGTCGCTCCTCACGCGGCGGCCGCCCGGCCGCGAGGCCTATCCGGGCGACGTCTTCTACCTGCACTCCCGGCTGCTCGAGCGCGCCGCGCGCTTGAACAAGGAGAACGGCGGTGGGTCGCTCACCGCGCTTCCGATCATCGAGACGCAGGCGAACGACATCGCCGCGTACATCCCGACGAACGTCATCTCGATCACCGACGGCCAGATCTTCCTCGAGACGGACCTGTTCAACCAGGGCATCCGGCCGGCGATGAACAGCGGCCTCTCGGTATCCCGCGTCGGCGGCGACGCCCAGACGAAGGCGATGAAAGCGGTGGTGAAGGGCCTCAAGGCCGACCTCGCGCAGTACCGCGAGCTCGCCGCGTTCGCGCAGTTCGGATCCGACCTCGACAAGGCCACCCAGCAGCAGCTCCGCCGTGGCGAGCGGACCGTCGAGATCATGAAGCAGCCGCAGTACGAGCCGCTCTCGCTCGTCAAAGAGGTCGTCATCATCTTCGCCGCGACGAACGGCTATCTCGACGACATCCCGACGCCCAAGGTCAAGGACTTCGAGCGCGATCTCTTCCGGTTCATGGAGACCCAGTACCGCGAGCTCGCGGACACGATCTCCAAGGACAAGAAGTTCGACAAGGACATCGAGGCGAAGACCCGGGCAATGATCGAGGAATTCAAGAAGACCAATTCCTACGTCGATGCCCCGAAGGCCGATGCCCCGAAGGCCGATGCCCCGACGACGGATGCGTCGAAGGCCGCTAAGCCGAAGACCGACAAGCAGAAGACCGATAAGCCGAAAGCGGACGCGCCGAAAACCGACGCGCCGAAGACCGACGCGCCGAGGACGCCCGCGGCCACGGCGCCGGCGCCCAAGACGGAGGCGCCGAAGGCCTGATGCCAAGCGAGAGGGATCTGCGCCGGCGCGCCCGGTCGATCAAGAACATCCAGCAGCTCACGCGGGCGATGCAGCTCGTTGCCGCATCGAAGATGCGCCGCGCCCAGGAGGCCGTGCTCGCGTCGCGGCCGTTCGAGGAGAAGCTGCGGTCGGTCCTGAATGACCTCGCGCCGTATGCGGACCCGGAGCTCAGTCCGCTCCTTCAGGCCCGCGAGGTGAAGAAGGTCGCGGTCGTGCTCATCACGACGGACCGCGGTCTCGTCGGCCCGATGAACGTGAACCTCGTGCGCTCGACCACGCGGTTCGTCAGCGACAAGCCATCCCCGACGTACATCGCGGTCGGACGCAAGGGCATCACCGCTCTGCGCCGGATGCGCGCTCCGGTCACCGCCGAGTTCCCGAACATCCCCGACCGGCCGACGACCGCCGACACGAACGCCATCGCCCGCGCCGCGGTCGACGAGTTCACGAGCGGCAACGTGGACGAGGTGCACCTCGCTTTCACGAGGTTCGTCAATACGTTGCGGCAGGAGCCGACGATCCGCCAGCTACTGCCCCTCGAGCCCCAGACCGAGCCAGCGCAGGAGACCGCGGTCCAATATCTCTTCGAGCCGGACCCGGCCGAGGTGATGAACCAGATCGTGCCGCGGTTCATCGAGGTCGCCGTCTACCAGGCGATCCTCGAGTCGAAGGCCTCGCAGTTCTCGGCCCAGATGGTCGCGATGCGCAACGCGACCGACGCCGCCGGCGATCTCATCGACGATCTCACGCTCGCGGCGAACAAAGCGAGGCAGACGCGCATCACCAAAGAGATGTTGGAGATCGCTTCGGGCGCCGAAGCGATGAAGGGATAAGAGGGACAGCCAAATGACAGTGGAAACGGGCAAGCCCACGAAGGCAAGACAATCCCGCGGAGCGGGACAAATAATCCAGATCATTGGACCGGTCCTGGATGTGCGGTTCGAGGAGGGCGAGCTTCCCGAGATCTACCACGCCCTCACCGTGAAGCGCGACGACGGCGAGCTCGTCGTTGCGGAAGTCCAGCAGCACCTTGGCAACAACTGGGTGCGTGCCGTCTCGATGCAGACCACCGACGGCTTGCGCCGCGGCATGAAGGCCACGAACACCGGTGGGCCGATCACGGTGCCGGTCGGGAAAGAGACCCTCGGCCGCGTGTTCAACGTCGTCGGTGAGCCGATCGACGGCAAGGGCCCGATCAAGGGCGCGCGCCGCGACCCGATCCACCGCCGGCCGCCGTCATTCGCTGACCAGGCGACGACCGCGGAGATCTTCGAGACCGGGATGAAGGTCATCGACCTGATCTGCCCGTTCTTCAAGGGCGGCAAGTCGGCCATCTTCGGCGGCGCCGGTACCGGCAAGACGATCGTCATCCAGGAGCTCATCCGCAACGTCGGATCCGAGCACGGCGGCTACTCCGTCTTCTGCGGCGTCGGCGAGCGGTCGCGCGAGGGCACGCAGCTCATCGGTGAGATGCGCGAGTCCGGGGTCATCGACAAGATGTCGATGGTCTTCGGGCAGATGAACGAGCCGCCGGGAGCGCGCCTTCGCGTTGCGCTCACCGGCCTCACGATCGCGGAATACTTCCGCGACGAGGAGGGCCGCGACCTCCTCATCTTCATCGACAACATCTTCCGGTTCACCCAGGCCGGCTCCGAGGTGTCAGCGCTGCTCGGACGCATGCCGAGCGCTGTCGGCTACCAGCCGACGCTCGCCACCGAGATGGGCGAGCTGCAGGAGCGCATCACCTCAACCAAAAAAGGCTCGATCACGTCGCTGCAGGCGGTCTTCGTGCCGGCCGACGACTACACCGACCCCGCGCCGGCCACGACGTTCGCCCACCTCGACGCCTCGATCCGCCTCGAGCGATACCTCACCGAGCTTGGCCTCTACCCGGCGGTCGACCCGCTCACCTCGACGAGCCGCGCGCTCGATCCGCTGGTCGTCGGGCAGGAGCACTACGACGTCGCCCGCGAGGTGCAGCGGGTGCTGCAGCGCTACAAGGACCTGCAGGACATCATCGCCATCCTCGGCATCGACGAGCTCTCCGACGACGACAAGATCCTCGTGGCCCGGGCCCGCAAGATCCAACGCTTCCTCGCGCAGCCGATGTTCGTCGCCGAGCAGTTCACCGGCCTCTCGGGGCAATACGTGAAGGTGGCGGATACGGTCCGCAGCTTCAAGGAAGTGCTCGAGGGCAAGCACGACGACCTGCCCGAGCAGGCGTTCTTCAACGTCGGCACGATCGAGCAAGCCCGCGAGAAGGGCGAGCAGATAGGGAAGGACACGGCCTGATGCCCATCCGGCTCGAGATCGTCACGCCCGAGCGCGCCGTCCTCGAGGACGACGTGGACATGGTCATCGCTCCTGCGAGCGAGGGGTACGTCGGCATCCTGCCGCACCACACTCCGCTGCTCACGACCCTCGGGCCGGGCGAGCTTCGCATCAAGAAGGGCGGCACGGAGACGTCCCTCGCCATCTTCGGGGGCTTCATGGACGTCCGACCCGACCGGGTCGTGATCCTCACCGATGCGGCCGAGCAGGCGGACGAGATCGACGAATCGCGGGCCGAAGCCGCGCGCGCCCGCGCGCGCGAGGTGCTCCAGGGAGGGCCGGTCGGCCTCGAGGAAGCGCAGGCCCGGGCCTCCCTCGGCCGCGCGATGGTCCGGCTCCGGGTCTCCGAACGCCGCCGCCGCCGCGTCTAGCCCCGATACTGGTCAGGTCGGGGGGCACTCCGACTGGGCGCGTGGTGGGTAGCGGGATGAGGTTCGCGCGGTCCTTCGTGTGGCTCGCGGTGCTCGCGATCGTCGTGTCGTCGTGCGCGATCGACGCCGCGGAGCTCCCGGCGACGCCGATCCCCTCGGCTACCCCCACGGAGGTCGCACTTGCGAGTGCGACGCCGGCGCCGAGCCCGACGGACGCGCCTCCGCCGAGCGGTCCGCAGTACAGCAAGCTCCGCGTATTCGTCGCGAGCGAGAACACCGAACAGGTGTGGGTGCTCGAGGCGGCCCCGAAGGAGAAGTTCGCGCTGGTCGCGAAGATCCCCGTCGGGAAGCTGCCCCATCAGATGGCGGTCTCTCCGGACGGCAAATGGGTGGCCGTGAACAACCGGCTGTCCGATCAAACATCGATCATCGAGCCGGTCACGATGAAAGAGGTCGTGCGGATCAAGGTCGGGAAGCAGCCGCATGGCATCACCTTCTCCCCGGACTCGAAGATCCTCTACGTGGCCCACGAGCGGGACACGTACATCGCCCGCATCGAGGTCGGCACCTGGCGGCTACTCAGCCCGCTCATCGTCGGCGTCCCACAGCACGTGCTGACGATCGGGACCAAGCGGCCCAACCAGCTCCTCTTCACGGTGACCAACAGCACCGAGGTCGACCATCTGCGCGCGTATGACCTCGAGACGAACAAGATCACCAAGTTCAAGGTCCAGGACGTCCACGACGCGTATTACACGCCGGACCAGAGCGAGATCTGGTCCTCGTCATCGGGCTTCATCGACAAGCCCTCGGATCGGATGGTCATCTACGACCCCGACACCTTCGCGGTGAAGGAAGAGATCCGGCTGGGCGCAGGCCATTACCCGTTCCACACGACCAAGGAGAACCAGGACGGCATGTACTTCATGCCCGACAAGTCGATCATGGTGCTCTCCGACCATAAGGGGCCGTCGCTGCTGTGGGTCGACTACAAGAACCGGAAGATCGTCGCCGAGACCAAGGGCATCGGCAGCCAGCCGTTCCACACGACGTACGACCCGCTCGGCGAGCGCATCCTCCTCACGACGAACGTCGACGGCATGGTGAACGTCATCGACGTGAACACGAAGCTGGTCGTCCAGAAGATCGCGGTGCCGACCTGCCACGGCATCGCGGCGGTGGGGATCCCCTAGCTAGCGGATCGCCTGCGGGAACGCGAAGAGCCCGTC
>DATCPY010000106.1:0-8848 GCA_036569845.1 Candidatus Limnocylindria bacterium
TCGCCGGTGACGTAGGTGTCCGCACCGTGCTGGCGCGCCGCCTCGAGCATCGTCGTGTTGCCCGCGCCGCCGGTGGCGATCGCGACGCGCTTGCAGGTCGGCACGTTCTCCCACACCTCGAGGGACTCGCCGAGCACGTCCCGCGCGCGCTCGGCCAGCTGCGCGAAGGTGCGGTCGTGCCGGCCGACGATCCCCGCCATCCCGCCGTGGTACGGCAGGAACCGGTCTTGCACGATCACCCCCAGCGCCGCGGCGAGCAGATCAGGATTCCCGAAGCCGGCGGCCCCATCGAGCGCCGAATGCGCCCCGTAGAGCGAGATGCCGTTGTCCTTAAGCCGGTCGAGCTTCTGCGGCGCAAGATCCAGGTCGATCTCCGGCCACGTGCGGTGATGGACGATGAGCAGATCGGCGTCGGTGAACTTCGCCCGCGAGATCGCGTGGAACGACGTGTTCACCGCGCACGCGACCCGGCTCACCGCATTGCCCGCCCGCAGCACGAGACCGTTCGATTCGACCTCGTCGAACGTGTCGACCTCGAGCTTCGCGTCGAGGAACGCGACCACGTCGTCGAGCGGGACGCTCACTTCACGCGCTCCGCAATGATGCGATTGAGGACGGCGTTGTTCGCCCGTCCACCCATCTTCTTCATGACCGGGCCGATCAGCCCAGAGATCGCGCGCTGATTTCCGGCGCGGATGTCGGCCACGACCTTCGGATTCTCGGCGATGGCGGCGTCGACCGCGGCGGCGATCGCAGCCTCGTCCGATACCTGCGATAGCCCCTTCTCCGCAACGATCGCGTTCGGATCCCGCCCGGAGGCCAGCATGTCGGCGAACACCGTCTTCGCCGCGGTCGTGTTGATCGTGCCCGCCTCGATGAGGCCGACCAGCGCACCAAGCTGCGCCGCCGTGAGCTTCAGCGATGCGAGCAGCTGGCCGGACGCCTTGAGGTGGCCGAGGAGCTCACCGGTCACCCAGTTCGCCACGCGCTTCGCCTGCGCCGGCGCGGCCTGCGCCGCGGCCTCGAACCAGTCGGCGAGCTCGCGGTCGGACACCAGCACGCGTGCGTCGTAGTCCGAAAGGGCGTACTGCGTGACGAACCGGGCGCGGCGCTCGCCCGGCATCTCGGGCAGCGCCGCCCGGATCCGCTCGACCATCGCCCGGTCGGGCGCGAGCGCGACGAGATCCGGCTCCGGGAAATATCGGTAGTCGTTGATCTCCTCTTTCGTGCGCTGGAGGTACGTGCGCCGCTTGTCCGGGCTCCACCCGACGGTGATCTTGCCGGTGCGGCTGCGAAGCTCGCCGCCGCTCTCCCACTCGTCCCAGAGCCGCGCCGACTCGTACGGGATGGCCTCCTCGAGGGCGCGGAAGCTGTTGAGGTTCTTGATCTCGCTGAGCGGCGGCCAGCGCGTCTCGCCGTCCTGCTCGAACCGGATGGACACATTCACGTCGAACCGCGCGCCGCCCTCCTCGAGCTTGAACCCAGCTACGCCCGCATACACCAGCCGCTCACGCAGACCCTCCAGGTACGCGAGCGACTCGCCGACCGAGCGGAGGTCCGGCTCCGACACGATCTCGAGCAGCGGCACGCCGGAGCGGTTGAAGTCCACGAGCGTCGCGCCACCGGCGTGCAGGAGGCTGCCGGTGTCCTCCTCCAGGTGCGCGCGGCGGATCCCGACTCGCTTCGTCGATCCGTCGTCCCCGGGGATCTCGAGCCAGCCGTTCACCGAGAGCGGCAGATCGAACTGCGAGATCTGGTAGCCCTTCGGCAGGTCGGGGTACATGTAGTTCTTGCGGTCGAACTTCGTGTGCTCGGGCGTTTCGCAGTGCAGCGCGATGCCCGCGGCGATCGACAGCTCGATGGCCCTGCGGTTCGGGTACGGCAGCGCGCCCGGTAGGCCGAGGCAGACCTCGCAGGTCAGCGAGTTCGGCGGCGCGCCGAACCACTTGGCGGAGCAGCCGCAGAACATCTTCGAGCGCGTGTCGAGCTCGACGTGGCACTCGATGCCGATGATCGTCTCGTAGCGCGTCGCGACCGTCATCGGACCGTTGGGGCGGGCACGACCTCGATGCCGTTGAGCACGCGGCTGGTATTCACGACGATCTTCGGCCCCTCCACCGACACAAGATAGCGGTCGAAGGTCGGCGGCGGGCCGCCGGGCGAGTCATCGACGGCGATGATGACGTGCGGATCGGCGACATTCGGGAACCCGGCCGCTCGAATGGCGAGGAACAGGCCGGGCTTGTACTGCAGGAGATAGAACGCGTGCTGCGCGTCGACGAGCGGCGCACCGTAGAGCTTCGCGGGACCGCCGAGCGATGGCGCGTCGCTCGTGGCGAGCACGACGCGCCCGCCGATGACCGACGCGGGTGGCGTGGCGAGCTCGACCGCGAGCGCGCTGTATGCAACGCCGGCCACCAGGACGAGCGCAGCGAGCACGAGTGCGGCGACAAGGAGGTACTGCTTCCACACCGGCGTCGGATCGAGCGACTCGGGGCCGGCCCATTGCTCGACGGGCTGATCCTCGTAGCGCGTGCCCATTAGGCCGTGGCCTCAGCGGTCTGCCGCATGGCCAGCTGTACGGCCGCGCGGGTGCCCCCGTCCCACTGCGCGATCGCATCCCGCAGCTCGGGACGGCGCTTCAGGATGTTGCGCACGGCGGCGCTCACCGCCCGGGTCACGAACGGTCTGGTGTCGGACGCGAGGAACGCGAGCAGGCCGAAGCCGCGCTCGGCGACCTTGGCGCCCGACGCGCTCGTGAACACCGACGCGATGTTCCACCGAACGTTCTCGTCCGGATCCCGCGACCACCGCTCGAGCCGCGCGAACGTCGCATCGGGATACGAACGGAGCAGCTGATCGCCGATCGCGAATGGTCCAAGGTTGCGGCGAACGTACTCGTCGTGGTCGGAAAGGGCGGGTTCGATCAGATCCAGCAGCGCCTCGGCCCGTTCAGGATGCCGCGAGCGCGCCGCGTATTTGGCGCCCACGACGACGGCGCGGCGCAGGCGCGCGTCGCCGGTCGCGACCCAGGCCTGAGCCGGACGAAGGTATTGGTCGAAGGCCCGCTCGAGGCAATCGCCGAGGAGCGACGCGGCGGTCTCGCGGACCTCCCAATCGTCGTCACGCGCGAGCCGATGGACCGCCCGCTCCAGGTCGAGCCGGTTGGTCGAGATGAGCGGACGGAGGATGACGGCGCCGAGCTCCTTGTCCACGCGGCGCGGGTGCTGGAGCAGCCGGGTCGCCCAGTCCCGGCGGACGAACGTGGACGCGCTCTGGGCCCGCACGATGGCCGCGGCCCGCGAGTACGCGTCCTTCTTCACCCATCCGCGCTGACCGGTGCGCCGCAGGATGTCCGACGCGGTCAGCGGATCGCCGGCCGCGAGCGCCTTCTCGAAGGCGCGCTCCCACTCGATCAGTGCCGCTGCCGCCCCACGAACCGCTCGATGCGATCGCAGGCTTCGTCGATCTTCTCCAGCGACGCCGCGTAGCAGGCGCGGATATGTCCCTTGCCCTGCTCGCCGAACGCGTTCCCAGGCACGACGACGACCTTCTCCTCGTTCAACAGCCCCTCGCAGAATTGATCGTCGGACAGGCCCGTGCTCGTGATGTTCGGGAAGCAATAGAAGGCGCCGCGAGGCTCGAAGCAGTGCAGGCCCATCGCGTTGAGGCGCTCGTACATCCGCTTCCGGCGCTTGTCGTACTCGGCCAGCATGCGCTGGACGTCCGCCTCGCCGTTGCGCATCGCCTCGAGCGCGGCGTACTGCGCCGCGGTCGGGACGCACATGACGGTGTACTGATGGATCTTCATCATCTGCTCGATGATCTCCGCCGGCGCGCACGCATACCCGACGCGCCAGCCGGTCATCGCGTACGCCTTCGAGAAGCCCGCGAGGTAGATCGTCCGCTCCTTCATGCCCGCCTCATCGAGGATCGAGCGGTGCTCTGCGCCGTAGACGAGGCGGTCGTAGATCTCGTCGGCGTAGACGAGGAGGTCGTGCTCGCGCGCGAGCGCCGCGATGCCGCGGACGTCGTCGGCCTCCAGCACCGCGCCGGTCGGGTTGCTCGGGAAGCCGAGCAGGATGGCGCGCGTGCGCGGCGTGATGGCCTTTCGCACGTCGGCCGGCAGCAGCCGGAACGAATTCATTTCCTCGGTCGGAACGGGGACCGGCACCCCTCCCGCGAGCACGATGCCCGGGACGTAGGCGACGTAGGAGGGGTCCGCGACGATGACCTCGTCTCCTTCGTTGAGCGTCGCTCGGAGGGCCAAGTCCACCGCCTCCGACACGCCCACGGTCACGAGGATCTCGCTCTTCGGGTCGTAGTCGACGCCACGCAGCGCCGTGGTGTGCGCCGCGATCGCTTCGCGGAGCGCAAGGAGCCCGTAGTTGGACGTGTACTGGGTCTTCCCCTCTTTGATGGAGCGCACCGCGGCGTCGCGGAAGGCGTCGGGGGTCACGAAGTCCGGCTCGCCCACGCCGAGGGAGATCACCCCCGGAAGGCCGGCGGCGAGGTCGAAGAACCGGCGGATGCCGCTCGCGGGCAGGCGCCCGACCCGCTCGCTGGTGAGCGATCGCTTGGCGAGCGTCATGCCGCAGCCGCCTTCATCGGACGAAGCTGATGATGCTCCGTCGCGCGCTCGAATGCCGCCGCGACGCGGAACAGCATGCGCTCCTGATACGAGTTGGCGATGATCTGGAGGCCCACCGGCAGGCCCTCCGACAGGCCGCATGGCAGCGACAGCCCCGGCAGGCCGGCGATGTTCACCGGCAGGGTGAACACGTCGTTCAGGTACATCTGTAACGGGTCATTGGTCTTCGCGCCGATCGGGAACGCCACCGTGGGCGACGTCGGCGTGACGAGCGCGTCGACCGTCTCGAAGACGGCGTCGAACTCGCGCTTGATGATCGTGCGCACCTTCTGGGCTTTCACGTAATAGGCCTCGTAGTAGCCGGCGGAGAGGGCGTACGTGCCGAGGATCATCCGGCGCTTCACCTCGGGGCCGAATCCCGCGCCGCGCGTCTTGCGATACGTGTCGATGAGATCGCGACCGGGCACGCGAAGGCCGTAGCGCACGCCGTCATAGCGGGCGAGGTTCGCGGAGGCCTCGGACGGCTGGATGATGTAGTAGACGGCGAGGCCCTTGTCGGTCGAGGGCAGGCTCACGTCGACGATCTCGGCGCCGAGCTTCTCGAACTGGACGATCGCCGCGCGGATCGCCGCGGTCACGCCGGGCTCGACCCCCTTGGGCGTGAAGTACTCGCGCGGCACGCCGAGGCGCAGCCCGCGTACCCCGGCGTCGAGGTCACGGCGAACGTCGATCGGACGATCGATCGTCGTCGCGTCGTGCGGGTCGATGCCGAAGATCGCCTCGCAGACGATCGCGGCGTCCTCGACCGAATTCGCGAGCGGGCCGACCTGGTCGAGCGACGATGAGAACGCGACGACGCCGTACCGCGGCACACGCCCGTACGTCGGCTTCATCCCGACGATGCCGGACAACGCCCCGGGCTGCCGGATCGATCCCCCGGTGTCGGTGCCGAGCGCGAAGACCGCCTGGCCTGCGGCGACCGCGGCGGCCGATCCGCCCGAGGAGCCGCCGGGCACGCGGCTCGGATCCCAGGGATTGCGCACCGGGCCAAAGGCGGAGTTCTCGTTCGAGCTGCCCATCGCGAACTCATCGAGGTTCGTCTTGCCGAGCATGACCGCGCCGCGCGCGTCCAGCCTTGTGACGACGGTCGCGTCATACGCCGGTCTGTAGCCCTCGAGGATCTTCGACGCGGCGGTGGTGACGATGCCCTTGGTGCCGATGATGTCCTTGCAGGCCCACGGCACGCCGGTCAGCACCGGCGCGTCGCCGCGGCCGAGCGCGGCATCGGCAGCGGCCGCCTGCGCTCGCGCGTGCTCGGGCGCCAGGTGCAGCCACGCGTTGAACGGATCGGTAGTGGCGGCCTCGAGGAACGCATCCGCGAGCTCGACGGCCGAGACCTCCCGGGCCCGGAGCCGCTGCGCCGTTTCGGTGATCGTGCGCGGCAGCTCACGCATCGGGTCGCTCCTCGAGGCTCGCCTGCACGCGGAAGAGGTCACCTTCGCGATCGGGCGCCTGGGCCATCACGACCTCGACCGGCAGGCTCGGGCGCGGCTCGTCCTCGCGCATCACATTCTCGAGCGGCAGGACCGACGCGCTGGGCGGGACGGCCGACGTGTCGACGTCCTTGAGCTGCTCGATGGCGGCCAGCACGACCTGCAGCTGACCGGTGAAGCGGTCGAGCTCGTCGTCGGTCAGAGCGATCCGCGCGAGGCCGGCGACGTGTTCGACGCGGCTTCGATCGATGGCGGGCATGCCCGCAGTTTACGGGCGAAATAGCGCGATGACCCGCGGCCCGAACAGCGCCACGCCGACGCCGACCGACGCGATCGCTGCCAGGAGGACCGCGGCGGCGGCGATGTCCTTGGCCGCCTTCGCCTCCGGCCGCCGTTCCGGCGACGCGAGCGTCACGGCGAGCTCGATGCCGGTGTTCAATGCTTCCGTCATGATGACGAGCGCGATCGTGACGATCAGGATCGCCCACTCGACGGGGCTCACACTGAACGCCAGGCCGGCGAGCACCGCCACGACGGCGACGGCCAGATGGATGCGGAAGTTGCGTTGCGTGCGGACCAGGTACCCGAGGCCTTCGAGGGCGTGCCCGAACGAGCGCACGGAGGAAGTGTGACCCACCCGGTCCTACCAGAGGGCTCGGTCGCGCGACGGTTGGACCGCGAGCTCTTCTTGCTGTTGGGCGGGACCGCCGCGCTGCTCATGCAGGTCGCGCACCCGCTCGTGGCCGCGGGCGTCGAGCAGCACTCCGATTTCCGGCGCGATCCGCTCGGCCGGCTGCGACGCACACTGAACACGACGCTCGCGGTGGTCTTCGCCGAACCCGACGACGCCCGCGCGGCCCTGCGCCGGATCGACCGGCGGCACGGCCCGGTACGGGGGACCGCGGCCGACGGCCGCGCCTACGACGCTCGCGACCCGGCGCTGCTCCTCTGGGTGCAAGCGACGCTCATCCTGACATCGCTCCGCCTGTACGAAGCGGTGCTCGGCCGCCTCGAGCCGGCGGACCGCGAAGCCTACTGGCAGGAGACCCGCCCGATCGCCGCGGCGCTCGGCATCCCGGAAGCGCTCCAGCCGGTCACGATCGCGGATCTCGAGCGCTACGAGCGGGTCATGCTCGCCACGGGCGTGCAGCCGGATGCGACGAGCATCAGCGTCGCGCGCGAGGTGCTCCGGCCCCTTCGCTGGATCCCCGATCCCGTGTACTGGCCCACCGACGCACTCGCCTCGGCCCTCGTGCCGGCGTGTCTCCGCACGCCGTTCGGCCTGCGTTACCGGTTGAGCGAGCGCCTCTTCTTCGCGGTCGTCGTGGCGACGGCGCGGATCATGCGTGCGGTCCTTCCTATGCCGCTCACCGTCGTGCCGCAGGCGCGGCGCTTCGAGGCTCGCCGTGCGCGCTGACCTGCTCGCGCACGTGAAGTGGTTCACCGACCCGAAGGCCCATCCAACGGAGTGGTCGCTCCTGCTCACCGCACCCGTGCTCGCGGCGTTCGCGATCGCGCTCGCAGCCGCCGGCGTCGCGTACGTGGTCCAGCATCGGGTCCGCGAGCCGGCGTTGATGAAGACGTTCGAGCGGTTCGCGGGAATCGCGTCGGGAGTGCTCGGTCTGCATGTCGGGATCGCGCTGATCGCGTCGGCCGCGCTCGGCGTGCTGTTCTCGCCGAACCTCCGGCCGAATGACGAGCTGCTCGGTCACCTGATCCTGGTCGTGGAGGCGATCTGCGGGTTGATGCTCCTCCTGGGCCTCGCGACCCGACCGGCGTCGCTGCTGCTCGCGATCCTTGGCATCGTCGGGATGCAGCCGTTCACCTTCGAGAGCATCCTCGAGAACGTCCACATCCTCGGGATCGCGCTGTTCTTCTTGATCGTCGGCCGCGGCCCGTTCTCGCTCGACCGGATCCTCGGCGTGCGGCCGCTCTTCCCGCAGGGCGACGCGCCGGCCTGGGCGCTCACCGTGCTGCGCGTGTGCCTCGGGTTCGCGATCGCGTTCAGCGCGCTCACCGAGAAGCTCCTCGATCCAGCTCTCGCGAAAGCCCTGCTGGACGAGCGCCCGTATCTGAATGTCGTCCGCAACGTCGGCATCGGCGATCCGCAGTTCGCGTACCTCGCGGGCCTCGCGGAGCTGATCGTCGGCGTCGTCATCATGTCGGGCCAGGTGACCCGTCCGGTGATGGCCGCGGGGGCGATCCTGTTCACCCTGACGCTGCCGGTGTTCGGCTGGACGGAGTTCATCGGACACCTGGCCTTCTACGGGATCATGTTCGTGCTGTTCATGGCGCCGAACGCGGACTCCTCGAACGCGAAGCGCCAGCTGCGGCGGGCGGCCTAGGGTCGTCCGGGCTACGAAGCGCCTTTCGGCTGGCGCACCGGGAGCGAGAGCTGGAAGGTCGAGCCCTGACCTGGCCCCACGCTCTCCGCAGTCACTCGTCCACCGTGCGCTTCCGCGAGCAGCCGCGTGACATAGAGGCCGAGCCCGACGCCCTGTACGCCGGTGGCCTTCGCGGTCTGGGCCTGGCCGTACTTTTGGAAGAGCACCGTGAGATCCGAGGGCGCGAAGCCGACGCCAGAGTCCTTCACCACGATGCGCGCCTCCGCGTCACCGCCAGACACCGTCGCGATGATCGGGGCGCCCGCCGGCGAGTACTTCAGCGCGTTCGTGATGAGGTGGCCGACCATCACGCGCAGCCGGTCCGGATCGCCCTCGACGATGACCGGGTCCGCTTGCAGCACGAGCTGCACCTGGCCGCG
>DATCPY010000107.1:0-10378 GCA_036569845.1 Candidatus Limnocylindria bacterium
TTCGACACGCAGGCCGAGATCGTCGCGAACGCCCGCCGCGCATACGAGCAGGTCGTCGTCACGAAGGCCATGCCGCTCGGGAACGTCACGGGCATCACCGACGCGGAGCGCGAGCTCATCGGCCGGTGGGTGCGGAGCGGGACGCCGGCGCCTTAGCCTTAGCCGCGCTCCATCCGGTCGCGCGCGATCGCGAGGAACTCCTCGATGCCCGTCGCGAGCTCCTGATGGCGCCCGCGCCGCAGCCGCGCCTGCAGCACCGGCACGATCTCGGCGCGCGACCGGCCGTTGACGAAGACGACGAATCGGAAGCCGAACGTGCGCTCGTACTCGGCGTTCAGCGATCCGAGCGCCCGCTGCGTCTCGGGATCGCTGGCGCCGGCGCTCTGCTCGGCCGCGGATCGGGCCGAGAGCCCGGCCGTCGCCCCGATCCGCGGGTGCGCGTTGAGGACCGCGACGCGCTCCGCGTCGCTCATCGTCCCGAGGATCGAACGCGCGCGCTCGATGACCGCGGCCGGGTCGCCTTCGCCGACGCGCTCGGCGAGACCCGGCGCGCGCTCGAAGGCCTCAGCTACCGCGGTAGGTGACACAGCCGAACGGCGTCACGAGGAGCGGCACGTGGTAGTGACCGTCCTCGAGCCGCACCTGCAGCGCGACCTCTTCGAAGAATGGTCCTTTCACGGCGAAGAGCAGGCGATACGAGCCGGCTGCGAGCTCGCGCCCGAGCGCGGCGATGCGTCCGTCAGCGTCGGTGTCGCCGCGGGCCACGAGCTCGGTCCCGCGATACAGCGAGACGCGCACGCCGGACACGGGACGTCCGATCGCGGTGTCGAGGACGTGCGTCGAGAGCGAGGTCGCCATCGGCGCGGATGCTAGCCCTATCCTTGGCCCGCTCGTGAAGATGCTGAAGATCGTCGCCGGTCCGTACACGTTCCGCGCGCGTCTCGAGGAAGAGAGCGCGCCGAAAACGGCTGCCGCGATCCGGTCGATGCTGCCGTTCCGCAGCAAGCTCGTGCACTGCCGCTGGAGCGGCGAGTCCACCTGGGTGCCAATGGGCGACACGAAGGTCGGCGGATCCGCCGGGCTGGCGTTCGAGAACCACACCAGCCACCCGGCACCGGGGCAGATGCTCATCTACCCGGGCGGCATCTCGGAGACGGAGATCCTCTTCCCGTACGGGTCGACGCTGTTCTCGAGCAAGGTCGGACAGCTCGCGGGCAACCACTTCGCGACGGTGACCGAAGGCAACGACGATCTGCCGAAGGTCGGTCGGCTCACGCTCTGGGAAGGCGCGCAAGACTTCACCATCGAGCTCGCGTAGACCGGGTGGATCTCGCGATCCGCGGCGCGATCGTGATCAGCGACGGCGCCTATGCCCGGGACATCCTCATCCAGGACGGACAGGTGGCCGGGTTGGTCGAGCCGGGGGCGTCGTCGGCCAAGGAGGAGATCGACGCGACCGGCCTGTTCGCCATGCCGGGCATCGTCGATGCGCACGTCCATTTCAATGACCCCGGTCGCACCGAGTGGGAGGGCTGGGCCAGCGGCAGCCGCGCGGCCGCGGCCGGCGGCGTCACGACCGTCATCGACATGCCCCTCAACTCGCTGCCGCCCGTGCTCGACGGCGCGTCGTTCCAGTTGAAACGTGAAGCGGGCGAGCGCGCGTCGATCGTGGACTTCGCGCTGTGGGGCGGGCTGGTCGGCACCGATCCGGCACCGCTGCGCGAGCTCGCGGAGCGGGGCGCGGTTGGCGTCAAGGCGTTCCTGTGCGATAGCGGCGTGCCCGAATTCCCCGCGCTCGCCGATGCCGAGCTCGAGCCCGCGATGCGAGCCGCCGCCTCGGCGGGGCTGCTCGTCGCGGTCCATGCCGAGGACGACGAGGTGATCCGGAGCGCGACCGCGAAGGTCCGCGGCAGCGGCCGGCGTGATCCGCCGGCGTGGGCCGCGTCGCGACCCGAGATGGCCGAGATCCGCGCGGCGACCAAGGCGTGCGCGGCAGCGCGGAACGGTGGCGCGAGGCTGCACGTCGTGCACCTGTCCGGGGCCGGCGTGCTCGGGGCGATCGGCCTCGCGCGTCAGGCGGGCACGGACGTCAGCGTCGAGACCTGCGCCCACTACCTGACGTTCGACGAGGCAGACGTCAGCGCGATGGGACCGCTCCTCAAGTGCGCGCCCCCGATCCGCGACTCGGCGAACCGCGACGCGCTGTGGGACGCGCTGCTCGGCGGCCGCATCGACCTCGTCTCGTCGGATCACTCGCCGTGCCCGGCGGCGGACAAGACCCGCGGGCAGGACGACATCTTCGCCGCGTGGGGCGGCGTGTCGGGCGTGCAGTCGCTGCTCCCGGCGGTGTTCACCGAGGCGCGTCGCCGCGCGACCGGAATGGACGCGCGAAAGGTCGCGGGCTTCGTCGCGTGGCGGCTGGCCGCGAAGCCGGCGGACCGCTTCGGGCTCGGCGGGCGCAAGGGCCGGATCCGTACCGGCGCGGACGCGGACATCGTGCTGTTCGATCCCGATCGCGAGTGGACGCTCGAGCCCGGTGCGGTGCTGACGCGGAGCGGTCTCACGCCGTACGCGGGCCGCCGGTTCACCGGGGCCGTCGTCCGGACGCTCGTGCGCGGCGTCACCGTCTATCCCGAGGCGGCCGCCGGTGCAGGCGGGCGGTTCGTCGCGGCGGAGCGCGCCGCATGAGGATCACCGGCGGCACGGTCCTGTCGATGCGCCCGGGTGACGCGCCGGTCGTCCGCGACCTGTTCGTCGACGGCGACCGGATCGCCGACAAGGCGGCAGGCGAGACGATCGATGCGAGCGGCTGCTACGTGATGCCCGGGCTCGTGCAGACGCACATCCATCTGGTGCAGACGATCTTCCGCGGGCTCGCCGAGGAGCTCTCGTTGCTCGAGTGGCTGCGCGATCGCATCTGGCCGCTCGAGGCAGCGCACGACGAGCGGTCGCTGCGCGCGACCGCTCGGCTCGGACTGCTCGATCTGCTCGCGACCGGTACGACGACGATCCTCGACATGGGCACCACCCACGGCGGCGACATCATCGGCGAGGAGCTCGTCGCCTCCGGCATCCGCGCGCGGTTCGGGCAGACGATGATGGACGGCGGCGACGGCGTGCCGGAGGGCCTGCGGGAGACCACGAGCGCGTCGCTGCACGCGAGCGCGCGGCTCGCGATGGCATGGGGCGAGGCCGCGAACGGCCGCATCGGCTACGCCTATGCGCCGCGGTTCGCGCTCTCGTGCACCCGTGAGCTGCTCGAGGCCGTCGGCGATATCACGAAGCGGCTCGGCCTCCTGATCCACACCCATTCGAACGAGAACACCGGCGAACGGGCGCTCATCGAGGGTGCGACGGGTCAGGCGCCGACCGCGTACCTGGACAGCGTCGGCCTCGTGACCGAACGGAGCGTCATCGCGCACGGCGTCAATCTCGACGAGCGTGAGATCGCGATCCTGGCCGAGCGCGGTGCCAGCATCACGCACTGCCCGTCGTCGAATCTGAAGCTCGGCAGCGGGATCGCCGACGTTCGGGCCCTCCGCGACAAGGGCATCACCGTCGGCATCGGAGCGGACGGGGCCGCGTGCAACAACCGGCTCGATGGCTTCGACGAGCTGCGCCTCGCGGCGTTGCTGGCGGCCTCGCTGCACGGACCGGGCGCCCTGACGGCGTGGGACATCCTCGCGATGGGGACACGCGACGGCGCGCGCGCGTTGCGGATGGACGCCGACATCGGAACGCTCGAGGTGGGGAAGAAGGCCGACCTCATCCTGCTCGATCCGTCGAAGCTCGCCGGCCCCGCAGGCGATCCGGCGACGCGGATCGTGTACGGCGGCGGCTCGCGCGCGGTGCGCGACGTGATCATCGACGGCCAGATCGTCGTGCGCGGCTTCGTGCCGCTGACGCTCGACGCGGATGAAGTGCACGCCCGCGCCGCCGAGGCCCTGCCCGCCCTCGCCCGGCGCGCCGGGATCTGACCCGTGGACGAGGTCATCGTCGCGACAGTCGACACCGAGCCTGTCGCGGAGCTCATCGCCGGACGCCTACGGACCGAGGGCATCGCCGCCCGCGTGCGCTACGAGTCGCAGACCGGCATCCCCAGGCAGATCGCGCCCGCGGGCCTGGGCTTCGGGCCAGGTGCGTTCCGCGTCGCCGTCTCCGCGAGCGATGCCGATCGCGCGCGCGATCTTCTTGCGGACGCCGAGCCGCTGCGACGCGGCCGCAGTCCCGCGTTCCGCGCGGTCGCCCTCGTGTTGCTCATCGCGTTCGTGCTCGTGTGGGTGCCCGGGATCCTCGGCGAGATCCGCGCCTTCTTCGACCTCGCTGCTCGCTAGCGAAGCCACGTCCGAGGCGGTACCGGCGTCACGCCCGGCGAATGTCCTGCGAGCGCATCGTCGATGCGCGCGATCGTGAAGTCGCTCATCGGTCTTGGGAGCGCGTCGCGGGCGAACCAGCCGAGCTCGCTGATCTCGGCAGGATCCGACACCGCCGGCTCCGGCGAGCCTCCGGCAAGCCGCGCTCGGAACACGAAGTGATGCCCGCCCGCGGAGCCCCAGCCTGGCTCCCAGTACACGCCGCAGAGGCGCTCGATCTCGAGGGTCACACCGGTCTCCTCGCGCGCCTCGCGCATGGCAGCCGCCTCCGCGGATTCATGCGCCTCCAACCCGCCGCCGGGGATCTCCCAGTTGCGCTCGCCATACGTGTGATGCACCAACAGGATCCTGCCGTCCGCGTCCGTGATGACCGAAGCGGCGCCGAGCGGGATCGGGCCGCTGTGCGCGTGCACCGGCAGGCCCGCCGCGGCCCACGCGGTGAAGCCGCCGATGACGTCGGTCGTGTTCGCGTAGCCGAGCTCGCGCAGCCGCACGGCGGCGAGGCTCGATGAGAAGCCCTCGTGACACACAAGGATGAGGCGCTCCTCGCGTCCGGCGAGCCCCGGCTCCTGGTGACCGGACGCGGGGTCGACCCGCCACTCGAGCACGTCCAATGGAGCGTGCACCGAGCCCGGGATCCAACCGTGGCGCTCGCGCAGATCCGCAGCGCGGACATCGACGAGCATCCACCCGTCGCGCATCCGTTCCGAAGCCTGGGTGGGCGTCAGCCGGTCGATGCGCGCCTGCGCGGCGGAGAGCACGTCATTGACGTTGCGGCGAGTCATGCCCGAATGGTCCCTCATTCGGGCGCACGGCCGGCCGGCCTCCCTCTACCGGGGGATGGGGCAGCCAGCTCGACCGGCGAGTATCGAGCTGATGTTGATCTCCATCCCGGCTCGACCGGGGCGGCGCCGGCTATTCCTCCTCGTCCTCGCCGCGGCGATCGTCGCGTCCGCATGCGGCAGCGCGGCGACGCCGGGCACCGGCGTGAACGGGCAGCAGCTTGGCAACCGATTCCTGTTGAGCTCTGGCGGAGGTCCGCTGGCGCAGGTCACCGCACTGACGAAGCGATTCACCGAGATCCATCCCGGATCGAGCTGGACCATCGAGAATGTCGGTTCGGACGCCGGCATCAGCCTCGTCGTCGCCCAGCACTCGGACATGGGGGCGATCAGCCGAGACCTGACGCCCGCGGAACGCGGCACGGTCGCCCTCGAGCCGCTGGGCGTGGTCGGCACCGCTGTCGCCGTCAATCCAGACAACCCGGTCAAGGGACTCACGCTGGCGCAGGTGCGTCAGGTATTCAGCGGCGCGATCACGAACTGGTCGCAGCTCGGCGGCGCCGACCTGCCGATCCGGATCTTCTTGCGCGACCAAACGGCCGCGACGAGACAGAGCTTCGATGAGTTCGTCTTCGCCGGGATGACGCCGAGCTACGCGCCCGGCGCCGCGCTCGTGGGAAGCAATGCCGAGATGAGCGCGAACGTCCATTCGTTCGCGGGTGCCGTTGGCATGGCCACCCTCAAACAGGCGACCGTGGACGACCCGAAGCTGCGCCTCATCGCCATCGACGGAGCGCCCGCGACGATGGCCGCCCTCAATAACGGGTCCTACAAGATCCGTCGGCCGCTATACCTCGTGTATCCGCTCGAGCCAGGGAGAATGAAGCCCGACGTCAAGCTGTTCCTGGACTTCGTGCGCTCCGTCGAAGGGCAGAAGATCCTCTCAGGCTTCTAGGCACCAGCCCGAGTCACGCGATCGGCCACGCATGCTCCCTATAGTCCCTCATCAGTGAACGTCGACATCGCGCGTGATCTCGACAGCGCGGTCGCGCTCCTCGCGGATCGGCCCGCGGCCGAGCTCATCAACGGCGGGACCGACATCATGGTCGAGATCAACTTCGGCCGGAAGCGGCCGGAGGCGATGATCGCCATCGACCGCGTCGCAGAGCTCCGAAGCCTCACCGTGAACGGCAGCGTCCGGATGGGCGCGGGCGTCACGTTCACGACCATGCTCGACCGGGACTGCGGCTCGGTCGCGCTGCGCGAAGCCGCCCGCACCGTTGGCTCCCCGCAGATCCGCAACGCCGCGACGATCGGCGGCAACGTGGCCACCTCATCGCCGGCCGGCGACGCACTACCGGTCCTCACCGCGCTCGACGCGAGCGTCCATCTGCGGTCCATCCGAGGAGTTCGCGCAGTACGGTTCTCCGACTTCATGACCGGGCCGAAGAAGAACGTCCGCGCGCGGGACGAGCTCGTGACCGCGGTGGAGTGGGACGACGCCGGCCCGGCGCAGGTCTTCATGAAGGTCGGGACGCGCAACGCGATGGTCATCGCCGTCGCCGGCCTCGCGCTCGTCGTCGATCGGGCGCGCAAGCGCGTTGGCACCGGCCTCGGCTCGTGCGGCCCGACGATCCTGCGTGCGCCCGAGGCCGAGTCGTTCGCCGCGGGCCTGTTCGACGAAGCGGGTTGGCGACCGTTCACGCCGAGCGACGCGGCGTGCACGGAGTTCGGTGCGAAGGTCGCGGCCGCTGCTCGCCCGATCGACGACGTGCGGGGCACGGCCGCGTATCGCCGCCACGTCCTCGCGGTCATGGGCGCACGCGCGCTCGCGCGCGTGGCCCGAACGCAGGAGGTCGCCTGATGCGCGTGACGCTCACGGTCAACGGCGCGCGACGCGCGGCCGAGGCGCGCGACGGCGAGTCGCTCCTGTCGTTCCTGCGCGAGGAGCTCGAGCTTCCGGGAAGCAAGAACGCCTGCGAACAGGGTGAGTGCGGTTCGTGCTCGGTGATGCTCGACGGCGCGCTCGTCTGCAGCTGCCTCGTGCTCGCGGCGGCCTGCGCCGATAAGCAGGTCGAGACCGTCGAAGCGCTCTCCGTTGGCGGGAAACTGCATCCGCTCCAGCAGGCCTTCCTCACGGCCGGCGCGGTGCAATGCGGGTTCTGCACGCCGGGCCTCATCGTGGCGGCGAACG
Source organism: Candidatus Limnocylindria bacterium (assembly GCA_036569845.1). Taxonomy (GTDB): domain Bacteria; phylum Chloroflexota; class Limnocylindria; order P2-11E; family P2-11E; genus UBA4735. The sequence continues at coordinate 7,350 of DATCPY010000107.1, forward strand.
CGCTGCTCCAGCGCAATCCCGAGCCGAGCGACGCGGAGATCCGCGAGGCGCTGTCCGGCAACATCTGCCGCTGCACCGGCTACGGGAAGATCCTCGAGGCCGTGCACGCGGTCGCGAAGGGCGCGCCCAGATGACCCTGACGCGCCAGCGCGCGCGCGGCGCCGTGGGCGAATCCGTCGAGCGCCCGGATGGGCCGCCGAAGGTGAAGGGCGAGTTCGAGTACGCGAGCGACCTGTGGATCCCCGGGATGCTCCACGCCGCGACGCTGCGCAGCCCGCACCCGCATGCGCGGATCGTGTCCATCGACACCGCGAAGGCGCGTGCGCTCTCTGGCGTCCGCGCCGTCCTCACGCACGAGGACCTCCCGAACGAGGAGACCTATGGGCTCATGAAGAGCGACCAGTACCCGCTCGCGCGAAAGAAGGTCCGGTTCCTCGGCGATCCGGTCGCCATCGTCGCGGCGGACGACGCGCAGACCGCGCGCGACGCGCTGAAGCTCATCAGCGTGACGTACGAGGTCCTCCCTGCGATCACCGATCCGATCGCGGCGGTGCAGCCCGACGCGCAGCCGATCCACGACAAGGGCAACGTGATCGACGCCGTGCACTTGGTCCACGGGGATCCATCCGTACACGCGGACGTAGAGGTATCTGGCGAGTATGAAGTAGGGATGCAGGACCAGGCCGCGCTTGGACCCGAGGCCGGCCTCGCGATCCCTGACGACGACGGTGGCGTGACGCTGCACATCGCGACGCAGTGGCTGCACGAGGATCTCCGGCAGATCGCGCCGTGCCTCGGTCTCCCCGAGGAGAAGGTGCGGCTCGTGATGTCCGGGGTCGGCGGCGCATTCGGAGCGCGCGAGGACGTGACGCTGCAGATCCACCTCTGCCTGCTCGCGCTCGCGACGAAGCGGCCCGTGCGCATGACCTATGGCCGCGAGGAGTCGTTCTACGGCCACGTCCATCGCCATCCGGCGCGGCTCTTCTACGCGCACGGGGCCAAGAAGGACGGCACGCTCGTCTACGTGCGCGCGACGATCGTTCTCGACGGCGGCGGCTACGCGTCGTCGAGCCCGGCCGTGATCGCGAACGCCGCCTGTTTCGCGGCCGGGCCGTACCGCGTGCCGACCGCCGAGGTCTGGAGCGTCGGCGCGTACACGAACAACCCGCCGACCGGCGCGATGCGGGGATTCGGCGCCGTGCAGACCTGCTTCGCGTACGAAGCGCAGATGGACAAGCTCGCCGCGAAGCTGGGGATGGACCCGGTCGCGCTGCGCATGCAGAACGCCCTGAAGGACGGCGACGAGATCATTACGAGCCAGCCGGTGGCAGGCTCCGAGCCCGTGAGCGAGGTCATCCGCCGCGCGAACGCGCTCCCGTTCCCGCCCGCCGAGCGGGCGTCGAATATCGAGCTGCCGGGTGGCGCGGGCAATCTGACGCTCGGCGAAGGGGTCGTGCGGGGTGTGGGCTTCGCCGCGGGGTTCAAGAACGTCTGCTACTCGCACGGCTTCGATGATTCGTGCGACGCGCGCGTGCGTCTGGAGCGCGACGCAGACGGGCCGATCGCGCACGTGCACACGGCCGCTGCCGAGGTCGGGCAGGGCGTCGTCACCGTGCAGCTGCAGATCGCCCGCACCGAGCTCGGCATCGAGCGCGTCATCGTGGACAACGCCGATACCCAGATCGGATCGGCCGGCTCGAGCTCCGCGTCGCGGCAGACGTGGATGACCGGCGCCGCGGTGAAGGCCGCGTGCGACCTCGTGAACCTAGAGCTCGATCGGCGGGCTCGCGATCGGAAGATCGCGCGCGATCGGATCGCGGAGCTGCTCGACACACCGGTCGAGCACCGCATCACCTACCGGCACAAGCCGACCGAGTCGTTGAACGACCTCACCCAGAACCACGGCCACGTCGCGTTCCTGTTCGCGGCGCACCGCGCGAGCGTCGATGTCGATCTCGGGACCGGGCTCGTGAAGGTCGTGCAGATCGCGACCGCGCAGGATGTGGGCAAGGCGATCAACCCGGTCGCCGTGATCGGCCAGCTCGAGGGCGGCATCGCCCAGGGTCTCGGCCTGGCGGTGATGGAGGAGGTGATCCTGAAGGACGGCGCGGTGAAGAACGCCTCGTTCACCGATTACCTGCTCCCGACCGCGCTCGACATGCCCCCTGTCGTGACCGACATCATCGAGCATCCGCACCCCGACGCGCCGTACGGCGCGAAGGGCGTTGGTGAGCCGCCGACGATCTCGAGCACTCCGGCGATCGTCGCGGCGATCCGCGCCGCGACCGGCCGCGAGCTGAATCGCGTTCCGGTGCGCCCCGACGACATCGTCTTCGGCACCGTCGCGCGATCGGGATGGGCCGTCGCTCCCGGCAGCGACCCGCGCGCCGCGGTGCGGGCGTGACCTCGCGCAACGCCCCGGCGCTTCGCATCCGACTGGCCGAGCAACGAGCGACGGACGCGAAAGCGCGGCTCGCCGAGGCGGGCGGCGCGAAGGGTCCTCGCCGAGGGCGTCCCGGTCAAGCCGTCGTCTGCGCCTCGTGCGGCGGATTCCTCGGATTCGCCGGTCACGTCAACCTCGATCTCGACCTCCGTCTCCATCGTGAAGCGGCGCGCTGCGCGGGAACGAGCGTCCGCTTCCGTTGGGCGGTGCCCGCTGACGTCGACGAGAACGAGATGCCCGAACGCTGACCTAGCATGCGACGGTGACGACCGAGCTCACACCGGCGCAGGTCGCGGGTTACCTCGAGTCAAGCTGCGCGCTCATCGAGTCCGAGCTGAAAGCGCTCGGCGACGACGCGGGCTGGCACCACGCGCCCGGCGAGTGGTGTGCGCGCGCGGTCGTCGGCCACATCATCGAAGCCGAGAAGCGCGGCTTCGCCGGGCGCATCCGGATCATCCTCGCGAGCGACGGCCCGAAGCTCGAGGCCTGGGATCAGGTCGACGTCGAGAAGCAGCGCAACGATTGCGCCCGCATGAGCGACAGCGTGTGGATGGAGTTCATGGGCGCTCGCCAGGCGAGCGTGAAG
>DATCPY010000108.1:0-9849 GCA_036569845.1 Candidatus Limnocylindria bacterium
CGCGACGAACCGGTGCGTCGCCGCGGTGATCATCACGCCGCCGGGCGGTGCTGCGGCCTGCATCCGCGCGGCGATGTTCACCGCGTCGCCCATCGCCGTGTACTCGCGCGCGATATCGCTCCCGACCATGCCGACGACGACCGGTCCGGTGTTGATGCCGACGCGCACCTGGAGCGGCACGCCGTGCCGCGCGTGCTCCTCGCCGCCGAGGCCCTCGATCTCGCGGACCATGTCGAGGCCGCAGCGCACCGCGCGCTCGGGGTCGTCCTCGTGCGCGATCGGCGCGCCGAAGAACACGAGCACGCCGTCGCCCATCAGCCGCGCCACCGTGCCGTCGTACCGCGACGCGATCGTGTTCAGCCGGTCGAAGGCCCGCTGGACCAGGACCGTCCAGTCCTCGGGGTCGAGCTTCTCCGCGATCGAGGTCGAGCCGGCGATGTCAGCGAACAGGATCGTGAGCGGCCGGCGCTCGCTCGTCGCCGCTCGGTTTGGGGTGGCCGCCGGACCGGTGTCACGCATGCCCGGATGCTAGGCCGGAGCTACTGGCTGGTCACGGTCCAGGTCGGGTAAATGAAGGACAGCCAGGACTGACCGGGCTCGAGCAGGAGCTGCTTCCCGGAGCTGTCCCAGAAGGTGAACATGTCGATCACGCTGTCGCGCTTCCAGGTGCCGTCCATCCGCAGGCCGTCGCGGAACACCGATACCGGGCCGCCGCCGGTCATCCGGTAGTCGAGCCCGTGCGATCCGAGCGAGTCCTCGAGGACGCTCGTGGTCCAGATGTCGGTCGTGATGACGACCACGTTCTTCGCGAGGATCGGCCCGCTGCCGTCACCGTCCACGGTCTGCACGCCCTGCTGGGAGCGGCGGTATCCCTTGGCCGCGGCATCCCAGGTGAACGTCGAGGCCCACGGTCCGAGGAACGGCACGGTCATGGTCGTCGCCGCCTGCGCACCGCTGAACCCGCCCGCGGACGGATCGGTGTTGCCCGCCGGCACGAACGCGAGCGGCGGCACGTCGACCGGGCCCGAGCCACCCGCGCGGTTGACGGCCTGGCGGTCCGCGGGCGTGCTCGTGAATTCGTTGTTCGGCGCCGGGCGGAACGCGACGCGGTAATACGGAGCGCCATCACGCTCGGCGTCGACGGACAGCATGTTGCCGTCCTTGATCGACTGCGACACCGCGTCGTGCTCCTCGATCGTCGAACCAGACGACACGAGCGCGCCCTTCAGCATCTGGGTGATGTGGAGGTCGCTGAACCGGTAGCTGCGCACGGGTCCGACGACGTCCGCGTCCATGGAGTGGAAGATCGCCGAGAATCGCGTCACGCCACCCTCGACGATCATCTCGAACACGATGTCGGCCTTGTTGAGGCCGTACTGCGGCCGAGCGTTCGGGTCGTTCGGCATGCGCACGTTGAGCGGCCGGCGGTTGATCGACGCATCGCCCGTCACGGGCATTCCGGTGAGCGGCCAGATCTTCGGTTTCGGGGTGGGGGTGGGCGTCGGCGGCGGCGTCGGGGGCCCGGTCGGCGTGGTGGCCTGGGTCGCGACGGCGACCGCGCTCGAACTCGGCGAGCCGACGGCGACCGGCGTCGCGCCGCCGCCGCAGGCGCTCGCGACGAGCGTGCAAATGAACAGGACAACTGTCGCGTTCCGCGCCAGTTTTGGTGTCATCGGTGCTCCAAATCGTAGCAGCGCACGGCCCATGGAACCGGATCGGCGCGCGGCTGTATGGGTGCTGATGCGATCGCCGGCCCTCGTCCTCGTCGTTCTCGTCATGGCTGCATGCGCCTCATCGGCAAGTGGCACGCCAACCGCGGCCTCGGCGGGCCCGAGCGCCACCGGTGCGCTCGACTGCTCGTTCACGAAGCCCGCGAATGCCACCCCGCCGCCGTTGCCGGCGACGCGGGCGGACCAGAACGAGGCATTCACGGCAGCGGGCAGGCCGCTGTTCGTGCACTTCAATGAGTCGCTCGCCGTGCGGCTTCCAGTCGACGGCACGTTCCTCGTCGGACCGGGCGATGACGGCGTGAAGCTCGGCTGGATCCGGTTGAAGGATGGACCGCTCACCGTTTCGGCGAAGCGGCTCGACGTGCCGGGCGTCGTGCAGGTCGACATGGCCGACAACTACGGGAACAGCGGCCTACAGGTCACTGGCATCCGCTTCCGCGCCGCGGGGTGCTACTCGGTGACCGGGTCCGTCGCCGGCGGCGCGCCGCTCACGTTCGTCACGCGCGTCATCGCGCGCTAAGCCGCGCGATCGATCGCGACCACCTCGAGCCCCAGGCGGGTCGCGGCGCGCGCCAGCCGAAGGTCGCACGTCAGGAGCGGGCAGCGACGGCTGATCGCGAGCAGGACGTAGAAGACGTCGTGGGCTCCGATGACGTCGGCCAAGCCAGCGACGTTCGCGAGCAGGGGCACGATCTCGGCACGTTCCGCGTCGAACCGCGCTAGCTGATCGACCGTGGTGACAAGGCCGCCGCGGTCCACGACCCGCCGCAGATACGCGCGGCGCAGCGCCTTGTAGACCTCGGCGTCGAAATGGACTGGAGCGATCGCACGTCCTGCCTTCGCCAGCGCCGCTTCGACTCGTGGGGCCGCTTTGGTATTGAGAAGCAGCTCCACGGCGGCCGATGCGTCAACGACGATCAAGGCTGACCAGGCTTATCGAACCCGAAGTACTCGTCCCAGTGCGCATCTTCTTCAGCGTGGATCTCCCTGAGGAGGTCCGCGGCGGACATGCCGATGTCCACGCGTGGGTTCTTCCGGACCATGGCAAGCCACTCGTCCAGCGGCATCGTCTCCACCTCGCGGTCGATGAGGTCGATCAGGTACTGGCTCATCGAGACACCCTTCGACTCGGCCTTGCGGCGTAGCTTGTCGCGCGCCGCGATCGGGATGCCGCGGATCTGGAGGTCGGTGGTCTTCGGCTTCACGTCTCGAGCCTAGCATGCAATCTGCATGCAGAGGCTTACTTCGTCGGGAAGACGACGTGCTGGCCGATGACCGGCAGGTGCTCGCCGATGGCCAGGAGCGCGGGTGCGATCTTGCTCGTCAGCAGCGCGGGCCGCACCGACTCCTCGTAGAAGCCGAGGGCGGCGTCGTACTTCGACAGCTGATCGGCCGGGATCGGTGCCGTCGCCGCGGCGATCGCGATGGTGTTCAGCATCGACGGGTCCGCGAACGCGGAGAGTGCTGGGTTGAGCGCGGCGACCTGTTGCACGGCGGCAAGCTGCTGCGGTCCGATCGCGAGCGTCCCGTGCAGCGGTGAGAGCCAGCCGTCGAGCGCGATCGTGCCGACGAGCGCGACGTAGAGCGTGATCGCTGCGGTCGCTGCGCCGAGCGGGATTCCGGCGACCTTGTCCATACGCTGCAGGACGCCGAAGCGGTAGATGAGGCGGATGAAGATGCCGCCGATCGCTCCGAGGATCGAGCTTCCGAGCACGACCGCACCGATGCCGAGGCCGAGGCCCGCGGCGCCGGACGGAACGGTGCCCTGTAACGGGCCGGCGTAGAGGGTCGCCAGGCTCGCGAGGGCGCCAGCCTGCACCACCAACGGCACGATGAAGCCCTTGCGCCAGCCGGCGAATGCGCCGGCGGCGAGCGCGATCACGATCGCTAGATCGACCATCGTCGCGAGCATATGCGGGTCTATGCTCACCGCGGCTCACGCGAAGGTATGGGAGGGATCAAGTTGGACGACGTTTCCCCTGAGAAGGGCTACGACCGGCGCGCGTTCCTCAAGGTCATGGGTCTCGGCGCGTCGGCAGCAGCGCTCGCCGCGTGCGGCGGAGGCGCAGGCACCACAGCGGTCGCGACGACCGCGGCGGCCACGACGGCCAAGACAGCGGCACCGACCGTTGCAAAGCCGACCGGCAGCATCACGGTCTATTCGGCGCTCAACGAGACGACGAACAACCAGTTCAGCGCGGCGTTCAAGGCCGCGTACCCGGGCTCGAACATCGACCTGCTGCCGCTCGCGGCCGCGGGCGACCTGCAGACCCGCATCCGCGCGGAGAAGGCGTCACCGAAGGCCGACATCTTCATCGGCGGCTCGAGCGAATTCCACGACCCGCTCGGCAAGGAAGGGCTGCTCGTGAAGTACGTCTCGCCGAACGCCGCCGTGCTCAAGCCGGAGTTCAAGGACGCGAACGGCTTCTGGACCGGCTGGTACACCGGCATCATCGGCTTCGTCACCAACACCGACCGTCTGAACAAGGAGGTCGGCGGCAAGAAGCCGGCGACCTGGGACGATCTGCTCGACCCGGCATGGAAGGGCAAGCTCTGCATGGGCGACCCGGTGAAGACCGGCGGTGGCTACATCTTCATGGCGACGCAGTACTTCCGCCTGGGCAAGGACGAGGCGAAGACGATGGCCTTCATGAAGTCGCTCCACGCGAACATCGCCGACTACATCGGCACGGGACCAGGTGCGATCGGCGCCGTGTCCCAGGGTCAGTACGTCGGCTGCCCGAACTTCGTCCACGACATCCTCACCGAGAAGGCGAAGAATCCGGGGATCGACGTTCTGGTCCCGCCGGACACCGGCTTCGAGGTCGGTGCGATCTCGATCGTGAAGGGCTCGAAGAATCTGCCGCTCGCGCAGGCCTTCGTCGACTGGACCCTCACCCCCGAGGCGGGCGCGCTCAATGTGAAGCTCAGCAACCGCGGCTCGACGAATCCCGACGTCGCGCCGGCACCCGGTGCGCCGGCACTCTCCTCGGTCAAGCTCGTGGCCTATGACCGCCAGTGGGCGACCGACAACAAGGACCGCATGCTGAAGCTGTGGCAAACGACGGTGGGCCGGACCTAGCGGGACCCCACATCAGCACGTAACGATGCGCAGCCTGCAGCGCGAGCCGGTCCTCCTGCTCGCGCTGCTTGCTGCCATCGCCCTGGTGCTTGGATTCATCGTCTACCCGCAGATCCAGGTCGTCCTGGTGCCCGGTCCGGATGGGTATGTCTCGTTCCTCACCGGCGGCACGTGGGTCCTGCCGCTCACCAACTCCATCAAGATCACGCTGCTCTCGACCACGACCGCGGTCGTGCTCGGCTTCGTGTTCGCGTACGCGATGGTCTACACGCCGATGCGGTGGAAGCCGTTCTTCCGGGTGATCGGCATCCTGCCGCTGCTCTCCCCGCCGTTCGTCGTTGCAGCCGTGTACATCCTTCTCTTCGGCCCGCGCGGGATCGTCTCGTATGGCGTGTTCGGTCAGTCACCGAGCGTGTTCGGCCTCCTCGGCGTCTGGGGCGTGCAGACGATCGCGTTCTTCCCGTTCGCGTACCAGCTCATCGCCGACGTCCTGTCCCGGAGCGACGCGCGGCTCGAGCAGGCCGCGCGCAACCTCGGCGCGGGGCCGTGGAGCGTGTTCCGCTCGATCACGCTCCCGCTATCGGGTCCGGGTCTCGGCGCCGCGATCCTGACCACCGCGATCTACGTGCTCGAGGATTTCGGGAACCCCCAGCTCATCGGCGGCGGCTTCAACGTCCTGCCAACGCAGGCGTACTCGCTCATCGAGGCCTTCGGTGACTTCACCGGGGCCGCGGCGGTCAGCACGATCCTCCTGCTCCTCGCGCTGTCGCTCTACGTCGCCAAGACGAGCCTGGATCGCGGCCGCTCCTTCGTGACCGTCGGTGGCAAGGCCTCGTCGATGCCACGCCCGCCCGTGCCGCCCGGGCTCACGCGGGCGTGCTTCGCCGCGTGCCTCGCGCTCGCCGGCCTGATCCTGCTCGTGTACGGCACGCTCATCGTGAGCGCGCTCACCCTGTACTTCCCGACGAACCTGTCGTTCACGTTGCAGCACTTCGAGTACCTCGAAGCACATGCGGCGTCGCTCCAGAACTCGTTCGTCTACAGCATGATCGCGGCGATCGGCTGCTCGATCTTCGCGCTGTTCGCCGGCTTCATGGTCCAGCGCGGTACCTGGCCCGGCCGCAAGATATTCGACTTCCTGCTCATCATGCCGGCGGCGATCCCCGGGATCTTCTTCGGGATCGGCTACCTCAGCGCGTTCAACCAGCCGTGGTCGGATCAGCTCGCCGAGTTCTTCGGCCAGCGCGACCTGCGCGCGCAGCTCATCGTCATCGCCTTGCTCTTCTGGAATATCCCGGTCGCGTACCAGGCGGTGACCGTCGGGCTGCGGCAGATCGACAAGTCGATCGACGAAGCCGCGACGAGCCTCGGCGCGTCGAGCCTCCGGGGCTTCCGCGATGTGCTCATGCCGATGCTCGGCGGGTCGGTCCAGGTCGGTTTCGTGACGACGTTCGTCCGCGCGGTGACGACCCTCTCGCTCGTCATCTTCCTGTTCACGCCGCGCTCGACGACGGCGACGATCACGATCTTCCAGCTGGTGAACGACTTCAACTGGGGTGGGGCAGCGGCGTTCACCGTCGGCGACGTTGGCATGGCGATCATCGTGGTCGTCCTCATCCAGCGTCTCGGCGGCCGGCTGGCTGTGACAGGATTCCGCGGTGGCTGACCAGGCGCACCTCCGCCTCGCGCACGTGACGAAGCGCTTCGGCGAGAGCGTCGCGGTGGACGACATCTCGTTCGAGGTGCCGCGCGGCTCCTTCGCGACGCTCCTCGGCCCGTCGGGCTGCGGGAAGACCACGACCCTCCGGATGATCGCCGGGTTCTACGAGCCGGACGTCGGCGATATCGAGCTCGCGGGCAAGCGGATCAACAACCTGCCCGCCCACAAGCGCGGTGCGGCGATGGTGTTCCAGGACTACGCCCTCTTCCCGCACATGTCGGTGCGCGCGAATGTCGGCTACGGTCTGCGGCTGCAGCGCAAGAGCAAGGCCGACATCACGAAAAAAGTGGACGAGACCCTGAAGTTCGTCGGACTTGAGGGCCTCGGGGACCGGCAGCCGAACCAGCTCTCCGGCGGGCAGCAGCAGCGTGTCGCCGTGGCGCGCGCGCTCGTGGTCGAGCCGGAGATCCTCTTGCTCGACGAGCCGCTCTCGAATCTCGACGCGAAGCTACGCGAGTCGCTTCGGTGGGAGCTTCGCGCGCTGCAGCAGCGCCTGAAGATGACGTTCGTCTACGTGACCCACGACCAGGACGAGGCCCTCTCGCTGTCCGACTGGGTCGCGGTGATGAACGCGGGCAAGGTCGAGCAAGCCGGCGTGCCGTGGGAGATCTACTACCACCCGAAGACCGCGTTCCTCGCGGACTTCGTCGGCGCCGTGAACCTGCTGCCCTCGACCGTGCGCGAGGTGCGCGACGGCACGGCCATCGTCTCCGTCGGATCCGCCAATGCGCCGGTGCGCGTCCCCGAGGGGATGACCCTCGCGAGCGGCGCGCAGGTGAAGCTCTGCATCCGCCCGGAGAGCCTCGCGTTGCGCTCACCGAGCGCCTCGGGCGATGGCCAGGTGCTGGTGCCAGGCACGGTCGCGCGCAAGGCGTTCCTCGGCGATCTGATGCGCTACTGGGTCACCGTCGACGGGCGCGAGTGGATCGTTGATCAGCCGGACCCGGGTGCCGCGACACCGCATGACGGCGCGGTGCAGGTGGCGATCCGTCCGGAGCGCATCCACGTGATCGCGGAGACGTAGCCGGCGCGCTAGACCTTCGTGACGGCCGAACGGATCCGCTCGTACTCGTCTGCGCCGATGTCGCCGCGCGCATAGCGCCGCTGCAGGATCGCCAGCGGCGCATCATCCTCGACACCCTGTGGGCCCGGGCGGCCCGAGCGGATGACCCAGGCCAGAAGCACCGCCAGGAGGCCGACGAGTAGGAGCGGCAGCAGGTACACGAGGACCATCATCCAGCCCATCATTGCGCCGCTCATCATCCCGGTCATGTCCGGCATGAGTCACCTCCGTTCGTTCGCTGCCATAGGATGACAGGGTGAGCGAAGCGAAGCCCCAGCAGATGCTCGACCCGATCTGCGACATGGTCGTCGTCGTCGCAGACGCCCAGGCGAAGGGCCGGACCGTCGAACACGATGGCCGCACGTACGCCTTCTGCTCGAACGGATGCGTCAAGGCGTTCAAGGCCGATCCGGTGAAGTGGGGCGCAAAGGCCGACGCCGCTTCGGTCGTTCAGACCGTCAATGGGGAAGCCGTGATCGACGATGGCATGCGCCGCTGGTACGCATCGTGTCGCTGCTGCCTGTCGGACGCATATCCGGCGATCGTCGCGCAGCTTGACGCGGAGCGTGACGCCGCCGCGGCGCACTAGCCCGTGCTCGATCCCATCATCCACGCACTCTCCATCTCTTTCGCGATGACCTGGGAGATCCTCTGGGCTCTCATCCTGGGATTCGTTCTATCAGCGGTGGTCGAGGCGGTGGTCTCGAAGGAACAGATCAGCCGGCTCCTCCCTGACGATTCGCCGCGCACGCTGGGTCTCGCTGCACTGTTGGGCGCCGCCAGCTCGTCGTGCTCGTACGCCGCGGTCGCGCTCGCCCGGTCGCTCGTCCAGAAGAGCGCGAACTTCACCGCCGCGATGGCGTTCGAGATCGCGTCGACCAACCTCGTTATCGAGCTCGGCATCATCCTCGTCATCCTGATGGGCTGGCAGTTCGCGGCAGCGGAGTTCGCCGGCGGCCCGATCATGATCGCGGTCCTCGCCTTGCTCTTCCGGGCGTTCCTCAAGACTCCGCGCGTCGCGGCTGCCCGCGCGCAGGCGGAGAAAGGTCTGCGCGGCTCGATGGAGGGTCACGCCGCGATGGACATGTCGGTGCGCGAAGGCACGCTGTCGCAGAAGATCTTCTCCGGCCAGGGCTTCACGGCGATCAGCCACCTGTTCGTCATGAACTGGGCGGCGGTCCTGCGCGATGTCGTGCTCGGGCTATTGATCGCCGGCGCGGTCGCGGCGTGGGTGCCGGAGTCATTCTGGAAGTCGTTCTTCCTCACCGACCAGCCGCAGCTCGCGCTGGTGTGGGGACCGCTGATCGGGCCGATCGTGTCGGTCGCGAGCTTCGTGTGCTCGATCGGGAACGTGCCGCTGGCGGCGGTCCTCTGGAACAACGGCATCAGCTTCGGCGGCGTGATCAGCTTCATCTTCGCTGATCTACTCATCCTTCCGATACTGTCGATCAAGCGCCGGTACTACGGCACCTGGATGACGGTGTTCCTGTTCGCCACGTTCTACGCGGCGATGGCGGCCGCGGGTCTCATCGTCGAGCTGCTCTTTGGTGCGCTCGGTCTCATCCCGCATGAGCGCAACGCGCTCGTCGCCGAACCATCGCTCTCACTGAACTACACGACGGTGCTCGACGTCCTGTTCCTCGGCCTGGCTGCTGTGCTGCTCATCCGCGCCTGGCGCACCGGTGGCTTCGCGATGCTCGCGATGATGGATGGGGGATCCGAGAGGGCCCACGCCGAGATGGGCCACCACGGCTAGCATCGCTCTCACGTGAGCCAGATCGGCGTCGCCCGCGTCGACCGCGACGTGCTTCGGCGCGCCATCGCCGCGAAGTACACCGAAGTCGCCACGAACCCCGAGCTCGGCTTTCACTTTCACACTGGACGCCCGTTGACGCTGATGCTCGGCTACGCGAGCGAGGTCATCGATCGGCTGCCTGATGCTACCGTCGCGTCGTTCGCCGGAATGGGGAATCCCTTCCTATTCGGTGCCCTGCATCAGGGTGAGCAGGTCGTGGATGTTGGCTGCGGCGCTGGGCTCGATACCCTCATCGCGGCACAGCAGGTCGGCCCGGAAGGCCGGGTCATCGCCGTCGACATGACCGCGGAGATGCGAGCCAAGACCGCGGACGGCGCTCGCGAGCTCGGCCTCTCGAACGTCGAGGTCAGAGATGGCTTCGCGGAAGCGCTGCCGGTCGGGGACCACAGCGCCGACGTCATCATCAGCAATGGCGTGGTGAACCTCTGCCCGGATAAG
>DATCPY010000109.1:0-17242 GCA_036569845.1 Candidatus Limnocylindria bacterium
ACTTGAACGTGATGAGATCACCTCGGCTCAGGGTCACGAGCTTCTCGGCGAGCGGCTTGTTGTCGATGTTGGGGAAGCCCGGTTGGTTGAGCAGCTGCCATTCGGTCAAGGTCGTCTCGAACGGGATCGAGCCCGAGATCCCGTCGATCGCGATGACCACCGTGTAACCGCGAACGTTCGCCTCGAACGCCGTGTAGAGAACGGCGCCGTTCGAGCGGGTCCCCACCAGCACCAGGGTCGTGACCTTCCTGGCCTTGAGGGCCGCGTCGAAGTCCGGGTTGTTGAACTTGTCGGCGTTGGTCGGGACGATCGTCACGTCTCCGGCCGCGGGGGCGATCTGGGGCATGACCGGGTTCGTCGTCGCGGTGGTCGTGTAGAACACCGGCACGCTCGCATCGCGGGCCTTCTTGATGAGCGCCTGGAGCGCTGGGATGCTGTCGGCGCAGGCTGGCCGCGCGGTGCAGGTCGGGCTGATGACGTCCAGGACGACCAACGCCGTCGTCTTCGCGTCGAGCGTCACCGTGGCGGGGGCGGGGATGGCCGGGGCCAGTCTCGGATCCGGTGCGGCGCTCGGCAGGGTCGTGGCGACGGCGACGCTCGGTGGGGGTGTCGTCGTCGCGGCGATGCTCGATGGCGGCGTCGGTGAGGGTGCGGCGGCCGGCGCGGTGCATCCGGCGAATACCAGAACGGCAGCGATGCGAATGAGGCGGCGCACGGTTTCCTCCCTAACGGAAGCGGGTCAGCTCCCGCTTCCGAACGATCGTGTCCAGCAATGCGGGCCGGCCCTCGGTCCGGATCACGGCGATGGCCCGTTCGAGCGCCGGGCCGACGAGGTTCGGATCCTCGATCGGACCCTCGCTGTACCAGCCGAACGACTTCGCGAGCATCGCGAAATCCGGCGCCGGCTCCGAGAGATCCATCCCGATATTCGCCTTCGCCTTATCGGTGCCGCGCTTGTCGGCGACCCGGAGCTGGTGCTCCCAATCGTTGTAGTACGCCCGGTTGTTGTACATGACGAGCAGCATCGGCAGCTTCTGGTTCGCCACCGTCCACAGCGCGCCGGGGTCGAAGAGCAGGTCGCCGTCCGGCTCGAACCCGACGATGAGCTTGCCGTCCCCACGGTGTGCGAGCGCGACGCCGATCGAGATCCCGATCTGCGTCGCAGTGCCGAGGCTGCGACCGGGCCAGCGGACCGGCGAGTCGATGTCCCAGAGCTTCCAGGTCCAGTCCTCGAGGTCGGCGCCGGTAAGGACCCAGTCCTCGCTCTTGACCGCCTCCCAGACCTCGCTCGCGAGCCGCGCCGGCCAGATCGGCGAATCGTCCCAATGCTCGCGGCTCGTGCGCACGACCTCGGCCCGCAGCTTCGCGTTCTCCTGCTCGCGCCGCTGCCGCCGGCCGGGCCACGTCGCGCTCGCATCGGCGGCGACGAGCTCGCGCAGCGCCGGCAGGGCGATCGCCGTGTCGGCGACGATGGACAGCTGCACCGGCTGGAACTGACCGAGATCCTCGGACCACTTGCTCGAGCGCAGCTCCATCAGGCCGATGTCGATGATCGGGCAGCCCTCCGGGATGCGGCTCTGCTTCTGGTGCGTGGACCGGTCGAGGCGGTTGAGCATCCGGAAGAGGTCGCCGACGTCGAGGCTGAGGACCAGGTCGGCATCCGCGAGCACGGCCTCGCTCCCGGTGAAGTTGAGGGGGTGGCGTGTGGCCATCGAGAGCCGCCCCTGGCCATCGATCACCGGCGCGCCCAGCAGCTCCGCGAGCCGGCGCAGCTCCGAGAACGCGACGGGGTGACGGCCCGTGAACTCGGTCAGGATGACCGGCCGCTCGGCGTGGGCAATGAGGTGCGCGGCGTGCCCGAGGGCCTCGGGGTCGGCCTGGATCGCGGAGGGCCGGGCGGCCGCGATCTCCGCGGCGACGCTCACCGGTTTCGCGAGCTCGTCCTCCTGCAGCCCGGCGTCGTAGCAGAGGTACACCGGGCCGCCGGGCTCCAGCGTCGCGATGCGATAGCCGCGCGCGAACGACGAGCCGAAGTCGGCGACGCTTGCGGGCTGGTCGTCCCACTTCACGTAGTCGCGCACCGCGTTGCCCTGGACGAGGGCGCTGTGGATCCAGTCGATGTATGGCCGGCGCTTGCTGCGATCCAGCGGACCGGTCGCGCCGAGGACGAGGACCGGCACCCGGTCGATGTGCGCGTAATAGATGGCCATCGCCGAGTGCAGCAGCCCGACCACGTCGTGGACGATGGCCGCCATGGGCTTTCCGGTGACCTTCGCGTAGCCGTGCGCGATCGCGACCGCCACCTCCTCGTGTGTGCAGGTCACGATCTCCGGTCTGTTGCCGCCGTAGTTGACGATGGAGTCGTGCAGCCCGCGGTACGTCGCGCCCGGGTTCAGGGCGGCGTACTCGATCCCGAAGCCCTGGAGCAGGTCGACGATCACGTCGGAGCCGTATCGCGCGCTCAACGCCACCCTCCCGCCCGAATCGTCTGATTGTTATACCTTTCAGCCAACGACCGCTCACGGAGGGGTGCGATGGCTGAAGGCGAGGGCCGGGTCTTCCTGCGGGGATTGACCTCCGAGACCTATGGCCTCGGAGAGTTCCGGCGCCGCCAGCGCGCCGCGGACCGCGTCCGGCGCGCGGGCACCGTCGTGGACGACGCCAGTGTCGGCCACTCCGGGGACTCCGATCAGTCGCGCACCTCCTGGATGCTCGGGCCGGGCGACGACCCGTTCCTGACGCAGACCCTGCAGGTCCACTTCGTCGAGCTCCTGCCGGGCGGGGCGAATCACGGCCATGGCCATCAGAACGAGGCGTGCTTCTACATCCTCGAGGGCACCGGCTACGAGATCCACGACGGTATCCGCTACGACTGGGAGAAGGACGACTTCGCGATCGTCCACACCGACTGCGTGCACAAGCACTTCAATGCGAAGGAGGACGTACGCGCGCTCGCCCTCGTCATGAAGGCGAAGACCAATTGGATGGCCATGGGCCTCTGGCAGCAGGGCCGGAGTGCGCCGTTCGACGCGACAGGCTATGGCCCGCGCGAGGACTGGTCGAAGCTCTGGACCCCTGGCGCGACGCAACAGAAGAAAGTGGTCAAGAAGAGCGACACGCGCTGGGAAGACACCCGCGACGGGCACGTCCGGATCATCTCGTCGCCCCAGCAGAAGGACGTGCGCACGAACAGCGTCGACGTGTACCAGCAGGAGGTCCCGCCCGGCGGCACCAGCGCCAAGCACTGGCACATGGCCGACGAGGCCGTCTACGTCATGTCCGGCAACGGCCACAGTCTGCACTGGGACGTGGAGGCCGAGATCGCGGAGAAGTACTACGCCCGCGTGGCCGAGAAGCCGTCGCGCTGGGACTTCACCGCCGGCGATCTCGTCTACATCCCCCAGAACACGGTCCACCAGCACGTCAACGACGGCGACGAGCCGCTGCTCTTCGTGTCGGCGCAGAACCGGCTGTTCAAGCAGCTGGGCTACGACAACGTCGTGTACCTCGAGGACGCCTCCAGCCCGAAGCAGAAGGCCGCGGCGACGGCGTGACCAGCGGCATGGCCTTCACCCCGGTCCGCCAGGCACGCGCGTCCGGGGAGATCGTGTCGCAGATCGAACGAAAGATCTTCGATGGCGACCTCAAGACGGGCGATCGCCTCGAGTCGGAGCGCGAGCTCGCGGAGCGGTTCGGCGTCTCGCGGATCACGGTGCGTGATGCGCTCCGGGTCCTCGAGGCCCGCGGTCTCGTCCATGTGAAGGTCGGCGCGAGCGGCGGCGCGTTCGTGAGCGAGACGAATGTCGACCAGGTCGCCGAGTCGATCTCCACGATGATCCTGCTGCGGCGGATGACCCTGTCCGGGGTGGCCGAGGCGCGCACCGTCGTGGAGACCGCGACGTGCGAGCTTGCCGCCGAGCGCGCCGACGCCGCCGCGATCCAGCGCATCGAGGCGATGATCGAGAAGGGCCGTTCCGTCGTGCGCGAGCAGGCGCCGCACACCGAGGCGAGCATGGACTTCCACGTCGCCGTCGCGGACGCCTCGAAGAACGAGCTCCTCTCGGCCACCGTCGCGGCCTACCGCGACCTGCTCGTTCAGACGCTGCACGACATGCGCGATGTGCGCTCGGCGAAGGCGACCCAAAAGGCGCACGAAGACATCCTCGACGCGATCCGCTCGCGCGATCCGGAGGCCGCGCGGGGCCTGATGCTCGAGCACCTCCAGGACTTCGAGAAGCGGCTCCGGCGCTGGCTCGCGACGCAGGAGCAGTCGGAGCTCCTGACCCGCGCGCGGCACAAGTCCGCGCGCACGGGCTAGTCCGCTGACCGGCACGCGGCGCATCGTCGTCGCGCTGTCCGGCGCGTCCGGCGCGATCTATGGGATCCGTTCGCTCGAAGCGCTGCGAGCCGATCCATCGATCGAGATCCACGCGGTCGTGTCGAAGGGCGCGCGCGCGACCATCGAGTACGAGACCGATCGGACGGTCGCGGACGTCCTCGCCCTGGCGCACGTGCAGTACGAGGAGAACGACCTCGCCGCCGCGATCGCCAGTGGAACGTTCATCACCGCCGGCATGCTCGTGGCCCCCTGCAGCATCCGCACCATGAGCGCGATCGCGCATTCGATGAACGACAACCTCATCGTCCGCGCGGCCGACGTCCACCTGAAAGAGCGGCGGCCGCTCGTCCTGATGGTCCGTGAGACGCCCCTGCACGCCGGCCATCTGAAGTCGATGCACGAGCTCTCGCTGTACGGTGCCGTGATCCTTCCGCCGGTCCCGGCGTTCTACATCCTTCCGAAGACCATCGACGATCTCGTAGATCACAGCGTGGGGAAGGCGCTGGATCAGCTGGGGGTCGCTCACGATCTGTTCCCGCGCTGGACCGGTCCGCACCGCTGAACCGCGCGATCCTTCTTACGTATCTCGTCTGCCTCGTCACGACGACGACGGAAGGCGTCCAGAATCTGCTGTTCCCGCTCTACCTCGACCACTACGGCCACGCGCTCACGGTCATCGGCACGCTCAGCTCGCTGCTCGGGGTCATGCGTCTGGCCTCTCGTGTGCCGATCGGCGCTCGCTATCGCGGCTCGCGCGCGCGGGGCCAGCAGCTCTTCTGGCTCGTCGTGTTCCTGGTCTCGACCAGCGGCTACGCGTTCGCGCACGGCGACCTGGTACTCGTCATCGCGGTGACGGCGGTCCACGGCTTCGCGTTCGGCGCCCTCGGCACGATCAACCTCGCCACTGCGATCGACCAAAGCGGCGGCCGGCGCGCGGGCGCTGCCATGGGCTGGTACACCGCCGCGCTGTCGGCGGGCTACGCGCTCGGCGCCTTCCTCGCTGGCGCGTTCGCGGACCGGATCGGCATCGAGGCGACGTTGCTCTGGCTCGGGCTGACGCCGGTCCTTGCGATCGCCGCGGTCTGGGTCACCCCCGCGGTCCCGGACAGCGAGCACACGGCGCCGGCTGCCGGCCTCCCGCTGTGGCGGCGCGGACTGTCGGCGTTCCTCGGCATCGACGGCCGCGTCTGGCTCGCGTTCACGATCGTGCTGTTCATCAACGTGCTGTCCGACAGCACCGACACGTTCTTCCCGCTGTACGGCACCGCCATCGGATTGCCGGTCGCGTTCGTCGGCGCGCTCAAGGCATCGAAGTCGGCGTCAGCGACGGTCATCCGATTCTTCGCGGGGGCGCTCTTCCGGTTCGTCGACCACCGCGCGATCAATTTCTGGGCGGTGCTCGTGTTCGCCGCGTCGACGTTCGTCATCCCGCTCGTCCCGGTGCCGGTCGCCGGGCCCGTCCTGCTCGCGGTCTTCCTCGGCGCGGGCCTCTGCCGCGGGATCCTTCGGGTGACGAGCGCCGCGAACATCGCCGAGCTGCGCGCGGAGGGCCGCGACATCGGGCTCTCGTCCGGCGTGTACAACTCCGGGCTCGATCTGGGCGCGATCATCGGTCCGGCCGCCGGTGGCGTGCTCTCCGCGTCGTTCGGGATCCCGGCGATGTTCCAGCTGCTCGCCGGCGCGAGCCTGGTCATCTACTTCGCGGTCGCGCTGTCGAGCCGGGCCGGCCGCACGGCTCTGACGCCGTCGTTCGGGGTCGGCGGACGAGGCCGAGCGGGGCCGTCAGCCTAGTATCCGGCCGCGTGACGACGGAGGACGAAGAACGGAGCGAACGGCTCCGAACGGTCGATCTGGTCTCGCGGCTCGATCGGGTGGCCCTGGCCCGGCTCGCCGGCTACATGGTCCCTCTGGAATTTGCCGCCGGTGATGTGATCTGCCGCGAGGGCGATCCGGCCGACGGTCTGTACATCGTCGTGCGCGGAGCGCTCGGCGTACACGTGACCGAGGATGGCGTCGAGCGGCGGGTGAACGCCATTGGGCCTGGCCACTACCTCGGCGAGCTGGCGCTCCTGGTCGACCAGAACCGATCGGCAACGATCCGCGCTGACACCGCCGGCGAGCTGCTGCGGCTCGACCGCGAGCAGTTCCTCCAGCTGCTCGGCCAGGATCCCGCTGCCGCCAAGGCTGTCGCGACGACCCTGGCGCGGCGACTCCGCCGGCGGGATCCGGACGCACCTGCGGACGAGCTCGCGCCGGCCACGCCGCCCCGGCTCGCGGTCGCCGGCCGGATCGCGCGACACCCCGCCGCGAAGATCGTCGGGCTCGTGATCGCGCTGGTCCTCGGGATCATCGCGTTCTCGCCGCTGATCGACCTCGCGCAGAAGCGATTCGTGCTGCTGCTGCTCGCGGCCATCGCGCTCTGGGTCACCGAACCGGTACCGAATGTCGTCGTATCGCTCGGCCTGGTCGCAGTGTGGATCGTGAGCAAGCTGACCTACGACTACGCCACGTTGACCGGCTTCGCGTCCATGAACTGGGTCTTCGTGCTGAGCGTGCTCGGCATCGCGGCGACGGTCTCCCGATCGGGGCTGCTCCTTCGCATCGGCCTCTTGTTCATCGAGCGCGTGCCGCCGCGGGTCGGGTGGCAGTCGGGCGCGTTCCTGCTCGGCGGCATCGCCCTCACTCCGGTCCTACCGCTCGCGATGGCCCGCGCGGCCGTGAGCGCGCCCCTCGCGCTCGGCGTCGCCGAAGCGCTGAAGCTGAAGGACCGCGGTCCGGCGAGCGCGGTCCTCGGTCTGTCGGCGTGGATCGGATCAGGGCCGTTCATCTTCCTGTTCCTGAACGGGTCGCCGGTGTGCTTGCTGGCGTGGAGCTTCATGCCGCTCGCGGCGCAGGTGGAATTCACCTGGACGCACTGGTTCCTCGCCGCCGCTCCGCTCGCGGCCATCGTGGCGGCCGGATGCTTCGTCGCGCTGCGGCTGCTTCATCACGGAGAGCAGATCGCGCCGGGCTCACGCGATCGACTGCGGCTCCAGCGCGCCGTGCTCGGCCGCCCGTCGGGGCGCGAGCTCGCGCTCATCGGGATCGTCATCCTCACGCTGGTCGGGTGGGTGCTGGCGCCGCACTTCCTGAT
The DNA here is from genome assembly GCA_036569845.1 of Candidatus Limnocylindria bacterium. Classification (GTDB taxonomy): domain Bacteria; phylum Chloroflexota; class Limnocylindria; order P2-11E; family P2-11E; genus UBA4735. The sequence goes on from DATCPY010000109.1 coordinate 7,473, forward strand.
CCACCCCGGGCTCGTCGCGCTCATCGCGTTCATCGCTGCCATGATCCTGTACGGCCGGTCGGAACTCGCGGGCCTCGACTGGGACTATCTCGTCTTCTACGGCGTCGCGCTGACGATCGCGAATCTCGCGCAAGGGCTGAGCCTGGATCGCATCATCAAGGAGGGTGCCGCGCCGATCCTCGGGCAGCTCGGGATCGGCGGCCCTGCGTTCGTGCTCCTCGCGGGCGTGCTCACCATCGTCGTTCGCTCGCTCCTCGCGGCCGATCAGGCGATCTTCCTGCTCAGCTTCACGCTGATCCCGATCGCGCCGGCCGTCGGCATCCATCCGTGGCTCGCGGTCATTCCGATCCTGGCCCTGGGGCTCAGCTGGCACATCCCGGCGCAGTCACCCGAATACCTCGTCGCGTACGGCGCGTCGAAGGGCCGCCTCTTCTCGCACGCCCAGGGCCGCCGGATGGCGTTCGTGTACGAGGCGATCGCCCTCGCCGGACTCGCCATCTGCCTGCCGTACTGGCACCTCCTCGGGCTCGTCTAGCCGAGGAGGCGGTCAGCGCGCGGCGAAGATGAGCGACTTCACGATGACCGGCACGACGCCGCTTGGCGGCACCGGTGCGCCGATGTCGATGTAGTCGAGGTCGCCCAGGTCGAGACCGTCGAGCGTGACGAGCTCACCGGTGAAATGGAGCTCGTCCCGCAGAACGGCACCGAGGGTCGCGGCGATGTCCCCGTCGGTCGCGACCACGAGCGGCCGGCGATCGGTGGACAGGGCGATCCGCTCCGCGAGGGCGCGGATCCGGGCGTGCTCCGGCTCGCCAGCCCAGCTCAGCGCGAGCGCGAGCGGCCCGCTGCCCGCGGGGATCTCCATGCCGAGGCGCACCACCGGAACGTTGCGCAGCGGCAGTGGCGCGCCGACGCCGATGGTGCTGCCGGAGACCTGCACCGTGAACTGCGACGCGCCGATGACCGTCGCCCGGATGCCCTCGGCCACGACGTCCAACGGCGCGGGGAGCTTGTCGCGCCGTGCACCGAGAGCGTCCGCCAGCTCGCGGCCGAGATCGCCATGGTCGGCGCGCTCTCGTCCGCTCACGTATTCGGACACGCCGCCGGAGAGCGTGATGCGCGTCGGCGCGGACGATCGCGCGAGCGGCGGGAGCAGCTGCAGCGGCGCGGCGACCGGCGCGCCGCGGACCGCGGCGACGATCGCGTCGGCCAGCTCCCCGGCGACGCGCCTGCGCTCGTCGGGGTCCCGGCCGACGGCGCGCGACCGGGCGCCGACGCCGATCGCGGTCGTCGCGACGATGACGCCGGCCTCGATCCGCGCGAGCTTGGTCGTACCGCCGCCGACGTCGACGTGGAGGATCGTGGCGCGATCGCGGCGCGAGCGCGCGACGCTGCCGGAGCCGTGCGCGGCGAGGGTCGCCTCGAGCGCGTGGCCCGCGGTGGCGCAGACGAATTTGCCGCCCTCGCCGGCGAACAGGTCCGCGAGCTCGCGCGCGTTCTGGCGCTCGAGGGCGGCGCCGGTGAGGATCACCGCGCCCGTGTCGACGTCCTCGCGGGTCAGGCCGGCGTCGGCATACCACCGGGCGATCTGCGTCTCGAGCATCGCGCGGTCGATGACGTCAGCTGACAGGTACGGGGTGAGGACGATGGCGGAGCGGTGGAGGATCTCACGCTCGACGACGACGTAGCGGCCCGAGAGGGAATCGGCCAGGCGCTGCAGCCGGAGGCGGGCGAACATCGCGTGGCTCGTCGTCGACCCGATGTCGATACCGACGGTGCGGAGGACGACGTCGTCGGGCTGGCCCTCCTCCAGCTCGCCCGCGAGGGCCGCCGGGTCGATCGCCTCGTCGTCGTGAGCTCGTCCGGCCGGGCCCGGCTGGGCCGGCCCCGGCCGAGCCCCATTCAAGGGACGGGCTGCTTCACGACCACCGAGTCCATCCTGGAGGGGATGCCGCGGGTCCGCAGCTCGTCCTCGTAGATCCGGCGGATGCGCGGGTCCTCGTCCTCGTACTCGATCTGGCGGCCGCCTTCCTTCACGCTGACGTCCATGCCCATGAACGTCGCCCGCTTGTCGGCGAGCGTCGGGTACCGGAGGCCGCCGAACGCGACCGCGAGATAGCGCGCCGGCTCGGGCGACGCGTTGAAGTGCTGGTGGAACAACCGGTCCGCGGGCGCGAAGACGCAGCCGTGCTTCCAGTCGAAGCGCCGGAGCTCGGTCTCGCCCTCCCACCAATAGAGGCTGTAGCCGGTGCCGGTCACCGCGAACACGTGGAAGTCGGCGCCGTGGCGGTGACCCTTCTTGTAGGTGCCGACCGGCATCTCGGATATGTGCGCGTGCATCGTGCCGTCGGCGAGCACGAACATGATGTTGCTGCCGCCGGCGCCGCGCGCCTTCCACTCCTTCAGCTCGAACGTGCGCAGGTCCGGCACGAAGTTCGTCTCCCACATGTGCCGCCCCGGCCGCATCGGGAGGAACGTGCCATCACCGTTGAACCGCTTCGCCTCCCCGAACCGCGCGGGGAAGGCCGCTGGGTTGTCCCAGATGAATTGCTCGTCGCGGAACACGTTGAGGATCAGCGGCAGGTCGGTGACCGCGACGATGCGCGCCGGCTCCGTGCCGCTCCCGTTGTAGTGGCGGTACGAGCCGTTCAGCGGGATCGCGAACAGGCTACCGGTCTGCCACTCGAAGGAGTGCCGCTCGCCGGACGGCGACTCGACGCTCGTGCTGCCGCGGCCGGCGAGCACGTACACGACCGCTTCGTACAGATGGCGCTGCGGCGCGGTCTTGCCGCCCGGCGCGATCTCGATGACCTGCATGTCGACGAAGTCGCCGCGGCCGGTGAGGTGGGCGAACGCCCCCTGCGCCTCGAGGCGCGGCCACGGCGCGAGGTCGAGCTCCAGGAGGTCAAGGCCGAAGCCCTCGTGGACCGGGATGCCCTCCTTCGCGACCCACTCCTTGTACGGATCGACGAGGAAGCGCGGCTCGCTCACGGCGCGACCTTCTCGCGGGCTGGCTGCGGCGCCAGGATGTGGCCCCACTTCTTGCGCGTCTCGCGCTTCGTCTCGGCGTCCGGCCCGATCGCGATCGGGAACTTGTCGCGCCATTCCCACGGTCGCGTGGCGTCGATGATCATCCGCGAGTTGTGGCCCTTCACGTCCGGCGCGATGGCCGGGTCGAGCGGGCCGGACCACGCTCGGTGGATGATGTCGAGCGAGCGCTCGGGATCCGAGCGCGTCACGACGGCCCACATGACATCGTTGATGTCGGTCACGTCGATGTCCTCGTCCACGACGATCACGATGCGCCCGAGGTACGCGCCCACGCGGCACATCGCCGCGACGTGCCCGGTCTGGCGCGCGTGGCCGGCATAGCGCTGCTCGATCGACACGGCGTTCAGGAGCCGGCAGCCGCCGACGCCGAAGCAGTGCGCGTCGACGACGCCCGGCACGCCCGCGGCCTTCAGCTCGCGGAGCAGCAGCGCCGAGCGCAGGTACTCGCGGTAGCGGTGCGGCTCGTACGGCGGCTTGTTCGGCGGGACGCCGAGGATGATCGGATCATTGCGGTGGTAGATGGCCTCGACCTCGAGCACCGGCTCCGCGCGCTCGCCCGAGGCGTAGTAGCCGGTCCACTCGCCGAACGGCCCTTCGGGCAGCGTCTTATCGTGATGGAGGAAGCCGGCGAGCACGATCTCCGCCGACGCCGGCATCGGGAGGCCGGTGACCGGCTCCGTGATGACCTCGTACGGCTCGCCGCGGATGCCGCCGGCCCAGTCGTACTCGCTCACCCCCTGCGGGACCTCGAGCGTCGAGGCGATGAACAGCAGCGGGTCGACGCCGCAGACGACGAGGATCGGACACGGCTCCTTGCGCTTGAAATACGCGTCGCGGAACTGGCGGCCGTGCTTGCCCGGCGAGATGTACACCCCGACCCGCTTGGCGTCATGGACCATCACCCGGTACGTCCCGAGGTTCACCCAGTCGGAGTCGGGGTCCTTCAGGACGTCGACGACCCCGGTGCCGAGGTACCGCCCGCCGTCGAGCGGATGCCACTGCGGCGACGGGAACTTCAGCACATCGACCGCATCGCCGCGCAACACGTTCTCCATCACCGGTCCGTCCTTCACCACGCGCGGCGGGAGCGCGCGGCCGTGCTCGGTGAGCTCGAGGAACCGGTCCATGAGCGGTCGGCGCTCGATGTCGACCGGCAGGCCGAGGGTCAGCGCCAGACGGCTCCGCGTCGCGTTCGCGTTCGCGAGGATCCGGAAACCGGTGGGGTAGCCGGGGATGTCGTCGAACAGCACGGCGGGGGAGTCGTCGGTGTGATGGAGCATCTCGGTGATCCGGCCGATGTCCTCTTCCCAGGTCGCGCCGCGCACCTCGCGCAGCTCGCCCTGGTCGCGCACGCGCTCGATCCAGTCGCGCAGGTCGCGGTATTCCATGGACCTCACCGCGGCCTCCGGCCGCGTTCCGCTCAAGGCTGGGCTTTCGGAAGCGTAGCGCGCGAATGGTCTAACCATTATATTCTCGGAACTGCGCGTCACCTCGTCAGAGGAGGAGCCCGATGGCCGTCGAGACGAAGGCCCGCCGCCCGAAGAATCGCATCTCCGCCGATCTCTCCGGGCCTCCGGCGAGCAAAGATGACATCCGCTCGCTGCCGGCGACGATCGAGTGGCTCCGCCGCGAGGGCCTCCTCCTCGAGACGGACGTCCCCGTCGACGGCGATCTCGAGCTCACCGGCGTGCAGAAGCACTTCGACGGAAGCTACCCGGTCCTCTTCAACAATGTGAAGGGCTACCCCCACGCCCGCGCGATCACGAACCTCTTCGCGAACATGGACATCGTCAACCGGTACTTCGGCTGGACGGACGGAAAGGACCGCACCGCGAAGCTGGCTGAAGCGCTCACGCATCCCATCGCTGCCGAGGTCGTCGGGCAGGATCAGGCACCGGCGCAGGAGGAGGTCATCACCGACGACCTCGAGGTCAACAAGTGGCTGATGGCGATCCGCCACACCGTCCTCGAGTCGGAGATCACCATCGGCTCGGGCAACAGCGTCGTCATCGGCGACGTGTTCCACGGCGGGAGCCACATCGGCTACAACCGGATGAACTTCCGCTGGGGCAACATCGGCACGTTCCAGCCCGCTCCGGGCGGCCACATGTGGCAGATCATGACCGAGCACTACAACGATCCGAAGCCCGTCCCGTTCACGATGGCCTTCGGCGTGCCGGTCGCCGCGACGCTGCTCGCGGGCGGCGGCTTCGACTACGCGGTGCTCCCGCGTGGCGGCGATGAGCTCGGCGCCGCCGGCGCGGTGCAGGGCTTCCCGATGCGCTATGTGAAGTGCCGCACGATCGACGCCTACACCCTCGCCGACGCGGAGTACGTCCTCGAGGGCGAGTTCTATCCGCAGGACAAGCGCTACGAGACCGCGGAGTCCGAGAAGGCTGACGTGCAGGGTCGCTTCCACTTCCATCCGGAATGGGCCGGCTACATGGGCAAGGCCTATCGCGCGCCGACCTTCCACGTGAGGGCGATCACGATGCGCAAGCGCACCTCCAAGCCGGTCATCTTCCCCTTGGGCGTGCACATGCTCGACTGCCACAACATCGACACGACCGTGCGCGAGTCGGCGATCTTCGAGCTCTGCGAGCGCTTGCAGCCGGGCATCGTGCAGGACGTGAACATCCCGTACCCGATGACCGACTGGGGCGGCTGCATCATCCAGCTCAAGAAGCGCAACAAGTGGGAGGACGGCTGGGCCCGCAACTTCCTCGTCGCGGCGATGTCCTGCAGCCAGGGCATGCGTCTCGCGATCGCCGTCGACTCCGACATCGACATCTACAACATGGACGAGATCATCTGGTGCCTGACCACGCGGGTGAATCCGCGCACCGACATCCTCAACCCGCTGTTCGGCGGCGTCGGCCAGACCTTCATCCCCGAGGAACGGCTGACCGCCGGCGACAAGCAGTGGACCGGCATGAACACGCGCTTCGAGGGCGGCATGGCCATCGACGCGACGATGCCGTACGGCTACGAGAACGACTTCATGCGCCCCGTGTACCCGATCGACCGGGTCGATCCGAAGAAGTGGTTCGACGACTCCGAGATCGCGAGCGCGAAGGCGATCATGCACGGCTGGGTCGAGACGCTCTCCCGGTACGGCCGCTAGGACCAGAGCCACGCAGGACGAGTCGCTCCTCGGCGGCTGCCGGGTCCTGGATCTCGCGGACCTGTCCGGCGCCGTGTGCGGGCGCATCCTCGCGGACCTGGGCGCGGATGTCGTGAAGGTCGAGCCGCCTGGTGGTGAGCCAGACCGGCTGGTTCCGCCGTTCATCGACGACATCGAGTCCAGCGAGCGCTCGATCCCGTGGCTTGCCGCGAACGTGAACAAGCGCGGTGTCACCTGCGATCTCGCATCGCCGGGCGGCCGGGCGCTCTTCGCGCGGCTGGCGTCCTCTGCCCGCATCGTCATCGAGTCCTTCGCGCCCGGCCGGCTGCGGGAGCTGGGGCTCGAGGACGCGCTGCGCGACGCCATCGTCGTGTCGGTCACGCCGTATGGCCAGGATGGGCCGCTCGCGGGCGTATCGGGGTCCGATCTCGAGGTGACCGCCGCGAGCGGCAGCCTGTGGCTCGCCGGCGAAGAGGGTCACGCGCCGGTCCGCACGTCGCAGCCGCAGTCGCCCTACTGGAGCGGGATGTACGGGGCACTGGGCGCACTCGTCGCGCTGCAGGCGCCGCAGCCACAGCGCGTGGACGTGTCGGCCCAGGCCGCGATGACCACGGTCCATCCGCCCGCCCCGGTGTGGTGGGACATCGCGGGCGAAGAGCACGGTCGCACCGGCCCGTTCCTGCTCGGGCGCAGCATCGTCGGCTCGCGCTTCCGGAACCTCTGGGCCTGTGCCGATGGGTTCGTGAGCTTCGCGATCCAGGGTGGACCCATCGGCCGCCACACCGGCCGGATGCTCGCGGGGTGGATGGCCGAGCGCGGCGCCGTCCCGCCGGCGATCGTGGCCATCGACTGGGACCGCTTCGACAACACGACGCTCACGCAGGCCCAGGTCGACGAGCTCGAAGCGGCGATCGCGCCGTTCCTGCGGTCGCTCACGAAGACCGAGTTCTTCAACGAGGTCGTGAAGCGCAAGATGCTCGGGTATCCGGTCGGCGATGCGGCGGACTCGCTCGCCGACCCGCAGCTGCGGGCGCGCGACTTCTGGCGCGCGCTGCCGCCGGCCCCGGGCCTGCCATCGCTGCCATTCCCCGGTGGCTTCGCCTTGTTCGACGGCGAGCGGCCCGCGGTGCGGCGGCCCGCGCCCCGCGCCGGCGAGCACAACGCCGAGATCTATGCGGAGGCCGGCGTGGACGGGGCCGAGCTCGCGACGCTTCGCGCGACGGGTGCGGTATGACCGAGATCGCGATGCGGCCGGCGGCCCCCCAGGCGCGCGCCAGCGCCCTCGCCGGGCTCCGCGTGGTCGAGATGGGGTTCGCCGCCGCCGGTCCGCTGGTGGGGAAGTACCTCGCGAACTTCGGCGCTGAGGTGATCCGGCTCGAGAGCCGCCTCGCCGCGGATGTGTTCCGCACCACGTATCCACCATTCAAGGACGGGATCGTCGAGCCTGACCGCGCGGGCATGTTCGCGTTCTACAACGACGGGAAGCGGAGTGCGACGCTCAACCTGAAGCACCCGAAGGGCGTGGCGCTCGCCCGCGCGCTGATCGGCCAGGCCGATGTGTTCGTCGAGAGCTTCACTCCGGGGACGGTCGCTCGGCTCGGGCTCGGCGCGGAGACGTTGCGCGCGGATCACCCGGAGCTGATCATCCTGTCCAGCTGCAACCAGGGTCAGACCGGACCCCACGCGTTCCACCCTGGCTACGGCAGCCAGCTCAGCGCCCTCGCGGGCTTCGTGCAGCTCCTCGGTGAGCCCGAGTCGACGCCGGTGCTGCTCTACGGTCCGTACATCGACTACGTGGCCGTGGGCTACGGCGCGATCGCGGTGCTCGCCGCGCTCGAACGGCGCAAGCGCACCGGCACGGGCTGCACGATCGACCTCTCGCAATACGAGGCCGGCCTCCAGTTCCTCACGCCGTCGATCCTCGAGTTCGCGGCGAACGGCAGGATCCCGGCCCGCGCGGGCAACGCCGATCCGGTCGCCGCTCCGCACGGCGTCTACCGCTGCGCCGGCACCGACCGGTGGGTCGCTCTCAGCGTCTGGAACGATGCGGAGTGGCTGGCCCTGGTCGATCTTGCCGGCGTCACCGGGCCGGCCACCGCGACGGCGCGCCGGGCCGCGCGCCACGAGCTCGACGCCGCGATCGGCGTCTGGACCGCGACGCGCGAGCGCGACGACATCGTCGCCGCCCTTCGCCGCGTGGGGATCCGCGCCGCGCCGGTCCTCTCGATCTCGGAGCTGTTCAGCGATCCGCAGCTCGCGCACCGCGCGATGTGGCCCGTGGTGACGCATCCGGCGATCGGCCCGATGCACGTGATGGCCCCGCCGTTCCGCCTCTCGGGGACGCCGAGCGTGCAGGAACGGCCGGGGCCGACGGTCGGCGCGGACAATGACCACGTCTTCGGCGGGATCCTCGGCCTCTCGCGCGACGAACGGAGCACACTCGAGCGCGATGGCGTCTTCGAGTAAGCCGAACGCGCGGGGGCCTGCGGCGGGCGCGGCCGGAGGCCGCGGCGATGACATCGAACGGCGCAAGGCCGAGCACCTGCGCATCGCCGCCGAAGAGGACATCGAGACCAGGCGTGGCCCGGGCTGGGACGACGTCCACCTCGTGCACGACGCGCTTCCGGTGGTCGACGCCGCGCGGATCGATCTTTCGGCGCGGCTCCTCGGCCACGCCCTGGCACTGCCGCTCGTGATCGCCGGCATGACCGGTGGCCACGCCGGCGCCGAGCGGGTCAACGCGACGCTCGCCGACGCCGCCGCGCGTCACGGCCTTGGCATCGGCGTCGGGAGCCAGCGCGCCGCGCTGCGCGATCCGAACCTTCGGCGGACGTATGCGGTCGTGCGCGAGCGCGCGCCGATGGCGTTCGTCATCGCGAACGTGGGCGTGTCGCAGCTCGTCGCGCAGGATGACGGCAGGCCGCTTGACGCGAAGGACATCCGCGCGCTCATCCAGATGGTCGGCGCGAACGCGATCGCCCTGCATCTCAACTACCTGGAGGAGTCGGTCCAGCCCGAGGGCCAGACCCGCGCGTCGGGCATCGAGGCCGCGATCCGGAGGCTCGTGCGCCAGAGCACCGTCCCGGTGATCGCGAAGGAGACCGGCGCGGGCATCAACGGGGCGGTCGCCAAGCGCCTCAAGGCCCTCGGCGTGAAGGCGATCGATGTCGGTGGCGTGGGCGGCACGTCGTTCGCCGCGATCGAGGCGCTTCGGGCGACCGACCGCGGCGATCTGTCCCGCGCGCGGCTCGGCCAGGTCTTCCGCGACTGGGGCGTACCGAGCGCCGTCGCCGTCGCCGGCAGCGCGCGCTCCGGCCTCCCGATCATCGCGACCGGGGGCGTCCGCAGCGGGCTCGACGCGGCCAAGGCGCTCGCCCTCGGCGCGACGGCGGTCGCCGTGGGCCGGCCGCTCCTGCAGGCCGCCTTGCGCGGATCCAGCGCCGTGGATGGATGGATCGCGCAGTTCACCCTCGAGCTCCGTACCGCGACATTCCTCGCGGGGGTCGCCCGCGCGCGTGATCTCGCCACCTGCCCGCCGGTGATCACCGGCCCGACACGCGAGTGGATCGACCAGCTCGGGTATCGCCCGCGCGCG
>DATCPY010000110.1:0-11279 GCA_036569845.1 Candidatus Limnocylindria bacterium
AAGGCCTTCCGTCGCGAAGCCGCGAGCTCGACCCGCACCACGATCGAGTCATACGTTTGGGGCTCCGCAGCGCCGGCGTACTCGGCCGACGTGCAGGAGATCTTCGAGTCCGCCGACACGATCAAGGCCATCGGCGCGTTCAAGGGCTCGCTCGGCACGGTGACCCTGTCGGCGAAGAACCTCAAGGACACGACCATGAAGCTCATCGGGATGGACGGCGTGCAGCCGACGCTTGCGAACCTGAACAACGGCACGTGGAAGATCTCGAAGTCGAGCTACATTTCGACCAACGGTGATCCGGCCAAGGTCAAGCCGGCCATCAAGGCGCTCGTGGAGTTCATCAAGAGCCCCGAGGGCCAGAAGATCATCGCGGGCGAGTAGCACGAGAAAGAGCGACTAGACCACCATGCTGGGACGGATCGCGTCACCGAGTCTGCTGCGCGTCCTCGTGCTCCGCACGGCGACGGTCAGCGTCCTCGCGGCTCTGGTGATCGCGTTCGTCGCCCAGGCCGTCTCCAACAATCTCGTCCTGGCCCGGTTCCAGGACGAGGCCACCGTCATCGCTGCCACCGCGACGACGGCCATCGAAGCGCGTGTCGTGACGGCGACCCGCGGCGCGCGCTTCGTGGCCGGCCTTCCCACCACCAAGCGGCTGGCCGCTGATCTCATTGCGAACAATACCCCCGAGAAGATCACGGAGGTCCAGAGGTTCCTCATCTTCGCGAAGTCGAGCATCGGCGCGGACATCCTGAGCTACGCGGACGCGAAGGGGAACGTCATCACCGGCGGCCAAGACGTCCTGCCCGGTGAGAAGCTCGGTGCCGACCTTCTCGTTCGCGCGAACGCGAGTCCCGAGCAGGCCTACGTGCTCTACGACGAGCCGGCCGGCGTCACGGTCCGCGCGCTTTCGATCGTTCGCGATGATGCGAACAACATCCTGCTCGGCTACGTCCTGGTCGGCACGGTCCTCGACGAGAGCTTCCTGCAGGCGATCCAGGCGTCGTCCGACTCCCAGCTGGCGATCCTCTGGCGCGGGCAACCGCGTGCTGCCACCATCGGGATCGATACGGATGAGGTCGCCCAGTTCCCGACGAGCGCCGACGTCGACGGCTCTCCCGGAGACCTGATCGCGAAAACGATCCAGGTGGATGGGGCCAACTACTTCGGGATCTTCACGCTGGAACGCACGCACACTGCGAACTCCGATCCCCTGCTGCTTGGCGTGCTCGTCGCCGCAGCCCCGGTGGAGGATGCCCAGCGGTCGCTGTTCGTCATCCTCGGCGCGCTGCTTATCGGCGTCGTCGCCGCGGTCGTGTTCCTGTCGTATCGCTCGGCGCGCACGATCACGAATCCGCTCGAGCACCTGGCGGATGCCGCACAGAAGATCGAAGCCGGCGACCTCGGCGTGCGGATCGACGCCCGCTCGCCGTATGAGGTGGGCACGCTCGAACGCGCCTTCGACACCATGGCCCGCTCGCTCCAGGAGCGTGATCGAGCGCAACAGGAATACCTCGACGAGGTCCGTACCGTGAACGCGGTGTCCGACGCCGTCGTCGGCGTCACCGACCGCGAGCGGATCTTCGCCGAGTCCCTGAGCCGGCTGGTCACGCTCGTGAAGGCCGACGCCGCCGCCATCGTGTTGCGCGAGGGCGCGGCCCAGGACCTCGTGCCCGCGAGCACATCGAACATCGAGCCGGAGACCGCGATGACCGTCGCCGCCGACGTCCTGAGCGCCAAGACGGGCGACCCGGATGTCGTGCAGCGCAGCGAGATCCCGTTCGGGACGCTCCGCAGCGCGGCGCACGTGCCGCTCGCGACGCGCGGCATCGTCACCGGACTGCTCTCCGTGTACTTCAAGGGCGAGGCCGAGATCACCGAGTCCGAGGCCCGCACCCTGCGGACCGTCGCGCGGCTGGTCTCGGTCGCGAAGGAGAACGCGGACCTCGTCGGCGAGCTGCGCGACAACAACTTTCAGCTCGAGCGCGCCAACCGGCTCAAGAGCGAGTTCCTCGCGAACGTATCCCACGAGCTGCGCACGCCGATGAACGCGATCATCGGCTATTCCAAGCTCATGCTCGACGGCCTCGATGGCGAGCTCAACGCCCAGCAGGAGGCCGACCTCCAGCGGGTCACGACCGCGGCGGACAACCTCCTCGGGCTCATCAACGGTCTGCTCGACCTCTCGAAGATCGAGGCGGGCCGGATGGAGATCAACGTCGAGGAGGTCGATGTCCGGCCGATCGTCGAGGACGTCGTCGCCCTCGTGCGGCCCCAGTCCGACTCCAAGGACCTGGACGTACACGCCAACCTCCCGGCCGACCTGCCGCCGATCCTGGCCGATCGCGCGCGATTCCGCCAGGTGCTCGTCAACCTCATGTCGAACTCCGTGAAGTTCACGGACAAGGGGTCGGTCACGGTGTCCGCGACGAGCGGCGATGGCTGGGTCACGATGTCCGTGGCCGACACCGGCATCGGTATCAGCGCCGAGGCTCAGGCCTACATCTTCGATGAGTTCCGCCAGGCTGACGCATCGACGACCCGGCGGTACGGCGGGACCGGGCTGGGGCTCGCGATCAGCAAGCGTCTGGTGGCCCTGCATGGCGGCCGCATCTGGGTCGAGAGCGGCGCGAACGGCGGCAGCGTCTTCAGCTTCACGATGCCGATCCATGTCCGCGCGGCGGTCGCCGTGGTAGGAGCGGACTGATGGCCAGGATCCTGATCATCGAGGACGAGGCGAACAACCTCGACGTGGCCCGCCGCATCGTCCGCGGCGCCGGACATGAGGCCCTCACCGCGACGGACGGACTGGCCGGGCTCGAGATGGCTCGCCGCGAGCACCCGGACGCGGTGCTGGTCGACCTCCTGCTGCCCAAGCTGGACGGCTGGTCGGTCACCCGCGCGATCCGTGAAGAGGCCTGGGCCGCGAAGATCCCGATCGTCGCGGTGTCCGCGCTCGCCATGCAGGCCGACCGCGAGCGGGCGCGCGAGGCCGGCTGCGATGACTTCGTCACGAAGCCGTACGCGCCGGCGGAGCTCCGCGCCGTGCTGAATCGCTACTTTGCCGACGGATCCGCGCCGAAGCTGCCGACGCGTCCGGCGGAGATGCCGGCCTCGGGGATCGAGCCGTCGGAGCGCCTCGGCAAGGTGCTGGTCGTCGACGACGAGCCGGCGAACGTGGAGCTGATCGTCCGCCGCCTCAGCGGCAACGGCTACGAGACGCTGACCGCGAGCAACGGCCACGACGCGATCGCGGTGGCCACAAAGGAGCAGCCCGACCTGATCCTGATGGACATCATGATGCCGGGCCTCGACGGCTGGCAGGCCACCCGGTTGCTCAAGGGCGACCCGAAGACGGCGAATATCCCGGTCGTCTTCGTGACCGCGCGCGACCGTCCGGAGGACGTCGCACAGGGCTTCGAGGTCGGCGGGATCATGTACGTCAACAAGCCGGTCGAGCCCGTGGAGCTCTTCGCTCGGGTCCGCAACGCCATCTACATGAAGCGGCTGCAGGACGACCTCCGCAACAAGAACGAGGATCTCAAGCGGCTCGAAAGCTCCCGCCAGGAGCTCATCGGCATGCTCGGCCATGACATCCGGAATCTTGCGAACAGCGTCGTCGCGTTCCTCCAGCTAGCCCGGATGGGCGAGCTCACGCCGGACCGACCGGAGTTCGCGCAGCTGCTCGGTCTGTCCGAAGCGAACATCGCCGAGGTCCTTCGGATGGTGAACGCGCTCCTCGACGTCTACAAGATGGAGGAGGGCCGCCTCGAAGCCGTCGCGGGGGTGAACAAGCTCGGCGACGTCGTGAAGCGGAGCTTCGCGCAGCTGATCCCGGAGGCGATGGCCAAGGGCATCTCGCTCATCGAGCGGATCTCGGAGGAGACGACGGTCTTCGTCGATGCGGGGCTCATCGTGCGCGTGCTCACGAATCTCATCTCGAACGCGATCAAGCACACCCCCGGCGGCGGCACGGTCACGATCGACGCTGAACCGGCATCCCCCGACAGCATCGTCGTGCGGGTCACCGACACCGGCCCTGGCATCCCGGAGGCGGACGCGGAGCACGTGTTCGACCGCTTCTTCCAGACGGACACCGGCCGCAGTCGCGGCGGCACCGGTCTTGGCCTCGCCTTCTGCAAGCTCGCGATCGAGCTGCACGGCGGAAAGATCGGCGTCGCCAACGGCGGTCAGCCCGGCGCGATCGTCGAGTTCACGATCCCGGCCGCATCGCGTGTCGCCGCCGCCGAGGTGGTCACGGCATGAGCTGGCTTCGCAGCCTCTTCCCGGTGCGGCGCGACGAGCGGGGGATCGTGTTCCTCCTCTACGCGCTGCTCTCCGTGACCGTGATCGCGAACTGGGTCGGCAAGGTCGGCTCGAACGCGATCTTCATCAAGAGCGTGGGCGTGACGTACCTGCCGATCGCCTACATCATCGCGCCCCTCGTGCTGCTCGTGGCATCGAGCGTCATCTTCTCGCTCGTCGGCCGGATGCGGCGGCGCGACCTGTTCATCTGGTACGTCGGCATCGTCGCCGTGCTGTCGGTCGTCGCGCAGGTGCTCCTGCCAGTGAGCGACACCGATTACTGGTTCACCTATGTGCTCGCGCAGGTGGTGAAGGACACGATCTACCTGATCTTCTGGGTGTACGCCGGCAACCTGTTCGACAGCGAGCAGAGCAAGCGCATCTTCCCGCTGTTCGCCGGGTCGCTGCTCGTCGGAAAGATCGTCGGCGGCTTCCTGGCCGCGGGGCTCACGCCGGTGATCCACTCGGACTCGTTCATGGCGGTCGAGGCGATCGGGTTCGCTCTTGCGTTCGTCATCCTGGTGCTCTTCCGCCGCCACCTGCCGGAGGGCGAGGGAGCGGTCATCGTGGAGAGGGCCCAGCCCAAGAGCATCGGGCAGCGGCTCGCCGGCTCGTTGAACGGCTACAAGCTCGTGTCGCGCGACACGCTGCTGCGTCCGTTCGGGGTCAACATCTTCTTCTGGTACTTCCTCATGCAGATCGCGAACTACCTGTTCGCCGCGGGCCTCGACGCGGCCACGAAGTCCGGGAGCCTCCAGAAGTCGCAGGACGAATACACCTTGCTGTACGCATCCGTCTACACGAGCGGCTCGATCGTCGCGCTCGGGATCCAGACCTTCATCACCGGCGGGCTCATCCGCAAGCTGGGCGTGTCGGTGGTCATCTTCGCCTTCCCGCTCTGGTACCTCGTGACATTCGGCGCGGGGACGTACTTCGGCCTCACGGCCGGCGCCGGCCTGCTCATCGCCGTCGCGCTTCAGAGCGCCGAGCGGATCGTCATCCCGGCGGTGCATCTGCCGGCGACGCAGATCATCTACAACCAGGTCGCGTCCACTGTCCGGCCCCGGGCGCGCGCGTTCTTCTCAGGCGGGCTCAACGCCGTGGCGGAGATCGGCGCCGCGCTCGTCCTCGTTGCCGGCGCGATCAGCGCCAGCCCGCAGGTCGTCCTCGGGTTCGGCACGGTCTGCTCGGCCCTGTTCGTGGCGAACACGATGGGCCTGCGGCACGCGCTCGGCCGGCGCATCGTCGAGAATCTCCGGTCGGACGATCCCGAGCTGCGGCGGAACGCCGCGCAAATGCTCCACGGTGAGGGCCGCGCGGTGCCGACAAATGAGCTGCAGGGCCTTCTCGGCGAAGGCAGCGCGGACATCGAGGCCCGCGTGCAGCATGCGCTCGTCCGTCGCGGCAAGCTTCGGGTGGCCGCGGGGAACCCCGAATGACCTCCGAGATGATGGATCGCTCCGCCCAGCCGGAGAGCGTGCCGCGCCACGAGGATCGCTTCATCGCGAGCGAGGAGCTCGCACGGCTGGCCATGCGGACCGCCGGGTCGCACCTGCAGCTGGCGCAGGACGACCGGCCGTACCAATGGTCGACGACGGCTTACTGCGACACCTATGACTGGGCGATCTTCCGCGCCGCCGAGGCCGGCCACGCGCTGCGGCTTCGCTTCCGCGAATACCACCGCACGCGGCCGGACGAGGCGTTCACGAGCGCGCGCCTCTGGCTCGAGCTCAAGGAAGACACCGAGGACATGTCGCGCAAGGAGCGGTTCGAGATCTCGGGCGACGTCGTGCCCGCGTTCCTGCGCGGCGAGACCGGGCTCACCGACGCTACGACCGGGCTCGGCCGGAAGGCCGCGGAGCTCGTCGCCGCCGGCGCGCGCCCCGTCGTGGTCACGCAGTACAACCGGTTGGCGTACGCGGCGCCCAAGGACCAGATCCGCATCACCGCCGATCACAACCTCATCTACCTCGCGGTACCGTGGACCACGAACGCCGACGACGCCGTCCCGATCCGCATCGGTCCGATCCTCGCGCGCGAGACGGACGTGGTGATCGAGATGAAGTGGGTCGGTGAGCTGCCCAACTGGGCTCAGGAGCTCCACGGCTACCTCCGCCAGCGGGCACCCGCGGACCGTCCGTCGAAGTTCGTCGTCGCGATGCGCCATCTGCTCGGTGAGGTGAAGTCGTGAGCGCGATGCACGTCGAGACCAGCGTCGTGGTCGTCGAGGACGACCCGGCGTCGGCCGACGTCCTCCAGCGGCGGCTCCAGGCCAACGGCATGAACGTCTCGGTCGGCCGGACCGGCGGCGACGGGCTTGCGCTCATCCGCGAGCTGCACCCTGACCTCGTGCTGCTCGACGTCGGCCTTCCCGACACCGACGGCTACGACGTCTGCCTGCAGGTGAAGAGCGACAGCGCCACCGCGGACATCCCGGTGATCTTCCTCTCGGCGCGCGGTGACGTCTTCGACAAGGTCCGCGGGCTGTCGTGTGGCGCGTCCGACTACTTGACCAAGCCGTTCCATCCGGCGGAGCTCCTGGCGCGCGTTGACGCGGTGCTCAGCCAGTCGCGTCGCGTGCGCGGCCCTCGTCTGTCGAAGCCGGCCGAGAGCGCGCGAGTCGGCCGGCCGACCGCGATCATCGCGCTCGCGGATATGGCTCGCCGGGAGCGCGCGGAGAGCATCCTCGCGGCGAAGTTCGAGATCATCGCGGCCGGCGCCGAGGGGCGCGCGGTCGACCTGCTCGTGGTCGATTCGGACGCGAGCGTCGCGAGCCAGATGGGGAACGATGGCCCGGCCGTGTTGCGCGTCGCAGCTGCCGGCGCGCCCGCGAACCCCGACACCGTCGTCCTGAACGACGAGCTCGCCCGCATCGCCGACCTGGCCGTTCGCGAGCGCCAGCTCGGGCGCGACGTTGATGCGGCCGCGGACGCGCTCATCGCGCTCGCCATGGCCTTCGAGTCGCACGACCGCTCGACCGCGGGACACAGCGAGCGGGTCGCGAACCGCGCCGTCGCGATCGCGAAGGCGCTCGGGCTCGACTCGGCGACGTGCCAGACCATCCGCGTGGGCGCGCTCCTGCGCGATATCGGCAACACGAAGCTGCCGCTCGGGCTCCTGCGCAGCCGCAGCGAGCTCACGGCAGCGGAGCGGAAGCAGATCGAGCAGCATCCGGCCCTCGGGCAGGAGCTGCTCGCGCCATTCCGCCCGCTCGCGCGGCTCCTGCCGATCGTCCGTTCGCATCACGAGCATCTCGACGGGAGCGGCTATCCCGATGGCCTGAAGGCGCCGCAGATCCCGCTCGAGGTCCGCATCGTCGCAGTGGCCGATCGGTATGAGGCCCTGCGCATCGCGCGGCCCGACCGACCCGCGATGTCCGCCGACGCGGCGGTCCAGATCCTTCAGCAGGCCGTTCAACGCGGCGAGCTCGACGCGGCGGTCGTCGCCGCGCTTTCCACCGGTGTTCGCGTCCACGATCGAGGGGAGGCAACAGGATCATGACCACGGAAACGAAGACCACGAGGGTGCTCATCGTGGACGATGAGCGATTGTTCGCGGAGCTGCTGCGGGTGGCCCTCCGGAACGCCGAAGGGATCGACGTCGTCGACGTCGTGCACGACGTGCAGACGGCGATCCGCCGCATGACCGAAACGCGACCGGACGTCGTGCTTGCCGACTATCACCTCCCCGACGGGACCGGCTCGGACATCGCGCGCACCGTGCGGGCGACGCTTCCCGACACGTCGGTCCTCATCCTTACCGGCGACCCGTCGGTGTCGACGCTGTCCGACGTCGCTCGATCCGGCGCGGTCGGCCACCTGACGAAGGACCGTCCGTTCGACGAGGTCGTCGAAGGCGTCCGCGCCGCCGCCCTTGGGGAGATCCTGTTCGCGCCGAGCGAGCTCCAGCGGCTCCTGCTCGAACGGGAGTCGCGCCCGCGCCCGCTCGAGCCCCTCACCGCGCGCGAGCTCGAGGTCCTGCAGCTCCTCGCCGAAGGGGCTTCGACGACCCAGGCGTCCGATCAGCTCGGTATCTCGAGCGCCACCCTCCGGGCGCACGTGCAGGCGATCCTGCGCAAGCTCGGTGCCCATTCGCGCCTGGAAGCGGTCGCGGAGGCCGCCCGTTTGGGGGTCATCACGCTGGATGCCTGGTCCCGCGACAAGGCTGTAGCCCGTCCGAAGGAAGTCGTTTGAGCTTCCCCCGCCGGGGGGTCACGGCCCCCCTAGAGTTCGGTCATCGTTCCCGGTATGGCCGTAATGAAAGGTGCGTACGACATGGCGAAGCTGCTGATCGCTGACGACCTCGTTCCGATCCGCCAAATGGTGCGGATCACCCTGTCGACGCAAGGTTGGACCATCCTCGAGGCCGAGAACGGCCAGAAGGCCCTCGAGATGGCGCGCTCCGAGCGTCCCGACCTCATGCTGCTCGACGTGGACATGGGCGCGGGCCCGAACGGGTTCGACGTCTGCCGCGAGCTGAAGGCGTCCGAAGACACCAAGGGCATCCCGATCGTCATGCTGACGGCGCACGACAGCGAGAGTGATCGCGCCGTCGGCTTCGCGGCCGGCGCCGCGCAGTACCTCACCAAGCCGTTCGGACCGCTCGAGCTCATCGACACCATCCGCACGATCCTCGCCCCGGCCTCGTAACGAGACCTCGGTGGAGGGCGACCGCGCGACCGCGCTGCATACCGGCCTAGGCCGGAACGTCGAGCTCGTCGAGCTCGACCCGACGCTTTCGGAGGGATCCGAGGCGGAGACCAAGGCGCCGGAGATCTTCCGCCAGCTGCTGCAGCAGGCGATCCGCGTCTCGGAGCAGGCGAACGCGCAGGCCCTGCGCATGGCCCAGGACTTCGCCGCGGTGTACGCGCGCGAGCAACGTCTCGCGAAGGACTTCGACGCGAAGCTCGGCGAGCTCGCGCTCCTCGAGCGCCAAGCCACGCGCTATGCCGAGGATCTCGCGACGCTCCTGCGCCTCGAGCGCGAGCGCCGCCGCGAGCTCGAGCGCTCGCTCGTCGCGGAGCAGAACGCCAATGTCGAGCTGCGCCGCACCGGCCTCCAGGGCGTGAGCCACATCCTGATGGCCGTCTCGCTCAAGGACATGACCACCGGCCAGCACCTGCTCCGGGTGCGCAAGTACGTCGAGGCCATCTCCGGCAAGCTCGGCCTGCCGCCCGCGACCATCGAGGAGTTCGGCTACTCGAGCGTGCTGCACGATGTCGGCAAGATCCAGACGCCGGACGACATCCTCGGCGCGCCGCACGAGCTCTCGGTCGACCAGTTCGACGTCATGAAGCAGCACTGCATCGATGGCGAGGCCATGCTCGGTGACGCGAAGTTCTTCGCCACCGGACGCGCCGTCGCTCGCGAGCACCACGAGCGCTGGGACGGAAGCGGCTACCCGGACCGCAAGGCCGGCGCGCAGATCTCGCTCGCCGCGCGGATCGTCGCGGTCGCGGATGTGTACGACGCGCTCATCTCGAAGCGTCCGTACAAGGAAGCGTGGAGCCCCGAGCGTGGGCTCGCAGCCCTCGAGGCCGAGTCGGGCAAGCACTTCGACCCGGGCGTCGTCGCGGCATTCGTCGCGCTGTACCGCGAGGGCGCCATCGAGCGCATCCGCGTCGAGGTCGGCGACCAGCCCTAGCACGCAGCGACGGGCCAGATATGCCCGGCGATCTGGCCCGACAATGACGGCGTGCCCAGAACGCCTCTCATCCTGAGCGTTGCGGCCCTGATGGTCGCGTGCGGACCGCTGGTATCGCCGAACGCCCCGTCGCCGTCGACACTGGCCGAGCGGGCCAGCTTGTTGCCGTCGCCCACCGTCACGGCCGGCCCCACGTCCACACCCACGCCCACGGCGAACGTGTCGCCGGCGCCGAACGCGGCTCGGCTGATCCTCAGCGACGCGACGCTCGTGGCGGATGGCCGTCCGCACTTCCTCTTCCAAGCGGCAGGGGAGGACCGCCTGCGCGCCGTCGCATGGACCGGCACGACCAACGGTGTTCTGGCCGGAACGGCTCCACCGAAGGCCACGCTCAGGCAATCGCCGGACGGCGCACGCTACGTCTTGAACGGGAAGATCTACGGCTTCGCTGGCGATCTGGTCGGCGTGCTCCCGTGGCTTGACGGTTCAGTGCCCACGTGGTCCCGCGACGGCCAATTCCTGTGCCGGGCGCTGCCGGTGACGCCGCAGACCGGGTCAGCGATGCAGCTGCAGACCGTGGTCCCGGGACAGCAGCCGCGGGTGGTCGCCACGGGTTACGGGATCTACAGCGACAACGCTGGCTATCCCGTATTGGCCTGCGATGCGCAGACCGACCGCGTCATCGTCGCGTCCCTCGGCCAAGGGCTCTTCGCCGGACACCTCTGGGTCTTCCGGCTATCGACCGGTGCGCTGCTCCGCTCCGAGGACATCGGGGCGAACGTTGCCGGTTCGTGGATCGCCGCGAGCGCCGATGGCACGCTGCTCGCGCACTCAGTGCACGCGACGAATGCTGACCCACCGACCACGACCATCCGCACCGCGGAGAGCCCGACCGCGCTACAGACGCTGCCGAACTTCGAAGGGCATGGATTTTCCGGCGACGGCTCGCTTCTGCTTGGCGTGACCGGCGGGTCGAACTCGATCGCGATCATCGATTGGAAGGCCGCGCGCCGGACGTGGGGCTCGACCGGTCTCGCGTACGGTGGCTTCTTCCCGGAGCCGAATGGCAACCACTTCGCGGTGGGCCTCGGCTTCGTCGGCGGCGCGGAGGACAAGGGCGACGTCTACCTGGTCGGTCCTGACGGCACGTCGATCGAGTTCCCGTCCGGCGGGTACCACGCGGTGTTCCGCTACTAGGGGCCGAGCTGCTTCTTCGCGTCCAAATAGAGCGCGCGCACCATCGGCGCCGCCGGATGGAATTCCCCGACGTCGAGGTACACCGTCCACACGTCGACCGCGCCCTTCCAGTCCTGCTTCTGATAGAGCAGCAGCCC
>DATCPY010000111.1:0-5507 GCA_036569845.1 Candidatus Limnocylindria bacterium
TCGCTTTGATACGACTGGCGCTTCCAGATCGGCCGGGGCGAGAAGAACCCGTCGCCCTCGTTCCGCGGCACGACGTGCACGTGGACATGCGGCACGCTCTGGCTTACGCGCGTGTTCGCCGCGACGAACGAGCCGTCCGCGCCGAGGGCCCGCTGCACCGCCATCGACGTGCGGCGCACGATCTCGAACAGCGGACCAACGAGCTCAGCCGGCAGGTCGTCCAACGTCGCGACGTGCGCGCGTGGCACGACCAGGGTGTGACCGAGGAACAGCGGGCTCGTGTCGAGGAACGCCACGATCCGGTCGTCGCGATGCACGATGTGACCCGGCAGCTCGCCGGCGGCGATGCGGCAGAAGATGCAGCCGGCGGTCACGGGCCGATGCGCTCCATCAGTAGCACGCGCTCGGCGGGATTCAGGGTGAGTACCAGGTGGTAGCGGTCCAGCTCGTCCGTCAGCTCATCGACCTCCGCGACCTTCGCCGAATAGCAAATCCCGGGCTCAGCGCCCGGGATCTGCCAAATGCTTCGTTAGCGCGATCTAGGCCGGTGTGACGTTCTGCGCCTCTTCCTTGTTGTTCCGCGAGCTCACGCCCTTCTCGTACGTGACGGCCTGACCGACCTGAAGCCGGTCGAATCCGCCGCCCGCCACCTGCGAGCGGTGGAAGAAGAGGTCCGTGCCGTCCGCCTGTGCGATGAAGCCGTATCCGCGATCCGTGAGGGTCTTGACTGTGCCGTTCACTTTCGACTCCGTTCTTACTTGGGCAACGCGCTGCACCCAGAGTAGTCCCCCCGTTACATCTTCGTCACCCGGCCCCCAAGCGAAGGCCCGAAGGGACCCTCGCCGTGGCACATCGGTTGCTTGATGGGTCCTCATGGGCGAGCTCGTTTCCTACGTTTGCGTCCGCGCCGACCATCAGTGGTGCACCGCCGACTCCGGCCAGGTGCATCCGAAGGATGGCGCTCTCGCGTGGTGTCCGGACGCGTCGCTCGACGCCCGCGAGCGTCACGAATGGCGGGCCTGCGATGCCGCGCCGCTCGCCGCGATCGCCAGTCTTGCCGCGTCCGTCGGAGCGATGGAGTCCGCGGTCTCCTAGCGCCCCAGCACCAGCCCGACGGCGCCGCCCACCACGATCATCGTCGCCGGATGCAGCCTTCCGTGCGCGGTCACGACGACGGTCACGACGACGAGCACGATCTGCCAGAGCTGCGTGCCGCTTCCGGCAACGATCGTGGCGCCTGTCGCGAGCAGCAGCCCGGCGGTCGCGAGCGAGACCCCGCGCACGAGCCCGCCGAACCACGTCGACAGCAGCCAGCGACGCGCGAGCGCGGTGGCCGGCAGCATGACGAGGGGCGCGACGCTCGCCCCGATGAGCGCGTACAGCGCGCCCGTCCAGCCGGCCACGATGTACCCGAGGCTGACGATGTACAGGCCGTTCGGCCCGGGCGCGAGGCGGCCGACCGCGAGCGCCTGCACGATCCCCGCGTCGGTCACGTATTGCGGCACGAGATCGGCGCGCAGGAGGGGGAGCGACGCCAGCCCGCCGATCGCGAGCGCCGATGACTTCAAGAAGATGACAAAGAGTCCGAGCTGCTCCCACATCGGCCGAGTCAGCTCATCGGCGCGTCGCTCGACGTCGGCCGCTCACGGCCGAGGAGCAGCGCCCCGAGCACGCCGGCGACGAAGATGACGACGATCGTCTGCGCGAGACCGGCCAGGAGGATGCCGAACGCGGCGGCGATCACCCCGATATCGAGGAGCGCGAAGCGGCCACGTTGCAGCACCGGCCTGGCCAGCGTCAGCGCGAGCCCGATCGTCATGCCGCCGGCGACCGGCCCGATGCCCGCGAGGGCCGCGATCGTGAGCGGATGCTGTGCGATCTGGCCGAGGAACGCGGTCGCGATCGCGGTGATGATCGCGGCCGGCACCATCATTCCGGCGACCGACACGATCACACCGCGGGCGCCGGCCATCTGCCGGCCGAGCAGTCCAGCGAGCGCGACGAGATGGATGCCTGGGCTGAGCTGGGAGAGGGCCCACGCTTCGTTGAACGCACGCGGCGTGATCCAGGCCTTGCGCTCGACGAGGATGCGTCGGATCAGGAACAGCGTGCTGGTGCCGCCGCCGACGGATTGCGTGCCGATGTCGAACCACGCGCGGGCCAGGTCGCGCGACGACGGCGAAGGTGTCACGATCGGCATGCTACGGACGAACTCGTATTCAGGCGCTGTTCAGTCACGATGCGCCACGTCTAGGATGCCGCGGACGTGATGCGCTGGACGGCCCGGGACGCGCGCGGCCTCGGCATCGGCCTCGTCTATCTGCTGCCCTCGTTCGCGCTCTTCGCGGCGTTCGTGTTCATCCCGCTCGGGCGCACGATCTACCTCAGCTTCTTCTACACCCGCCAGAGCGGGGCGATCTCGTCGTTCGCCGGGCTCGACCAGTACCTCGACCTCCTCACGTCGGAGGTCTTCCACTCGGGGCTGCTCGCGACGGCGCTCTTCGTCCTGTACACGGTCCCGTTCGTCATCGCCCTCGGGCTCGTCCTCGCTGTGCTGCTGAACCAGCGGCTGCGCGGAATCAATGTCTTCCGGACGATGATGTCGAGCAGCATCGCGATCTCCGCCTCGGTTGGCTCGCTCGTCTGGCTGCTGCTGTTCAACCCGAGCATCGGGCTGCTGAACCTGGTGCTCTCGCTCGTCGGGATCATCGGCCCGCAATGGCTCATCCAGCCGAACACGGCGATCATCGCGGTGTCGATCACCACGGTCTGGCTCACCCTCGGCACGAACATCATCGTCCTGCTCGCGGGACTGCAGGGCGTGCCCGAGGAGATCTACGAGGCCGCGCATCTCGATGGGGCCCACGGCGCACGGCTGTTCACCCGCATCACCGTGCCGATGGTCTCGCCGTCCCTCTTCTTCCTGCTCGTGGTCGACACGATCGCGGTCCTCCAGGCCTTCACCCAGATCCACCTGTTGACCCGCGGCGGCCCGGTCGATGCGACGCGCGCGCTCGTCTACAGCATCTACCTCGACGCGTTCCAGAACTTCCAGTTCGGCTACGCGAGCGCGCAGGCCGTGATCCTGTTCGTGCTGGTCCTCGCCCTGACGGTCATCCAATTCCAGGTCGTCGAGCGGCGGGTGCACTATCAGTAACGCGGTCGCGCGACAGCGGCGGCCATTGCGTCCCGGCCGCGTCGTTGCGTACGTGGCGCTCGGCCTCGTGGCGCTCGTCGTGGCGTTCCCGCTGCTGTTGGCACTCTCGTACTCGTTCATGCCCGAGCGGGACATCGTGCAGTTCCCGCCACCGATCCTTCCGGTCCATCCGACCCTGGCGAACTACGACATCGTCCTCAACACGATCCCCATCGGGCGCTACCTGCTGAACAGCTTCGTCGTGTCGAGCGCCGTCGTCATCGGCCAGCTGATCACCGCGAGCCTCGCGGCGTTCGCGTTCTCGTTCCTCGTCTTCCGCGGCCGCTCGCTGCTGTTCTTCGTGTTCCTGAGCACGCTGATGATCCCGTGGGAGGCCACGATCATCCCCAACTACCTGACCATTCGGCAGCTGGGGTGGATCGACACGTACCAGGGCCTCGCCGTTCCGTTCATGGCCACGGCCTTCGGCACGTTCCTGCTGCGCCAGGGGTTCATGCAGATCCCCCGCGAGTTGTGGGACGCCGCGCGGATCGACGGCGCCAGCTCGTTCGGTTTCCTACGCACGATGGTGATCCCGCTCTCCAGGCCGGCCCTCGCCACCGTCGGGATCTACGGCTTCCTGTCGACCTACAACCAGTACTTCTGG
This sequence comes from Candidatus Limnocylindria bacterium, assembly GCA_036569845.1. Lineage (GTDB taxonomy): Bacteria > Chloroflexota > Limnocylindria > P2-11E > P2-11E > UBA4735. Next base: position 3,804 of record DATCPY010000111.1, read on the forward strand.
CCGCTCCTCATCACCAATCAAACCCTCATGCGCACGACCCAGGTCGGCGTTGCGCAGCTACGCTTCGAGGAGTCCGCTCGCTGGGGGGTCATCATGGCGGGTGTCATCATGGTCGCGGTACCGACCCTCGCTCTCCTGATCGCAGGACAGCGGCAGCTCATTCGTGGTCTCACAGCGGGAGCGGTCAAGGGCTAGTAGGCGTGGAGGAATAGATGCGTAGGTTCACGGCACTCGCGCTCATCATCTCGTTCGTCGCCGTGGCGTGCGGCGGCTCGGGCGGCGGAGGCGGCTCGTCAGATCAGTCGGCGCTCGCTCCGGGCAAGGACGTCAAGCCGGCCGCCAAGATCGTCTGGTGGCATGCGATGACCGGCGTCAACGCGGACGCCCTCAACAAGATCGCGGATGGCTTCAACAAGAGTCAGAGCAACATCAAGGTCGAGACGGTGTTCCAGGGAACGTACGACGACCTGCTGTCCAAGCTGAACACGGCGCTCGCGTCGAACGCCGCGCCCGCGCTCGCCCAGATCTACGACATCGGCCAGGCGTACATGCGCCAGTCGGGCGAGACCGTGCCGATCCAGGCATTCATCGACCGCGACAAGTTCGACACGTCCGACTTCGAGCCGGCGGTCCTCAACTACTACAAGTACCAGGACAAGCTGCAGAGCATGCCCTGGAACGCGTCGTCCTCGATCCTTCTCTACAACAAGGACGCGTTCAAGGCGGCAGGGCTCGACCCCGAGAAGCCGCCGCTCACCTTCAGCGAGGTGACCGACTATGCGAAGAAGCTGACGAAGAAGGACGCCAGCGGCCAGACCACCCAGTACGGCTTCGGACCGTCGATCTACGGGTGGCTCTTCGAGCAGCTCATGGCGACCTCCGGTGCGCTCTACTGCGACAACGGCAACGGCCGTGACAACCGCGCGACCAAGGTCGTTTGGAACGGTCCCGAGGGTAAGGCGATCCTCGATTGGTGGAAGGCCGGAGTCGACGGCGGCTACTTCTACAACCCGGGCATCGACAACGGCGGCGCAAGCAACGCGTTCAACGCCGGCAAGACGGCGTTCTATATCGAGAGCTCGGCGTCGCTCCGCGGCTCCATCAACACCGCGAAGTTCCAGGTCGGCACCGGGATCTATCCGCGCCCGGACGGCAAGCCCGCGACCGGCGGCAACATCATCGGCGGCGCCTCGCTATACATCCTGAAGAGCCGTCCGGCGGAGGAGCAGCAGGCCGCCTGGGAGTTCATCAAGTACGCGATGTCCCCCGCGGTCCAGGCGCAGTGGCAGAACGACACCGGGTACTACCCGATCGTGAAGAAGGCCTACGACGAAGCGGCGAGCAAGGACTGGGCGGCCAAGTACCCGCAGTTCCTCACCGCGACCAACGAGATCCGCAACTCGCCCCAGAACCGCCCGACCAACGGGTGCGTCCTCGGCGTGATGCCGCAGGCTCGCGCCCGCACGCAGAAGATGATCGAGTCGGTGCTCCTCGGCCAGGCCACGAGCCAGGCCGCGCTCGACGCGGCGGTCGCCGAGGTGAACGACGCGATCGACAAGTACAACAAGGCGAACAAGTAGCCACACGCGAGGAGACGGTGCGGTCGCTCGGCGACCGCACCGTCGATCTCCTCGTCATCGGCGGGGGGATCGTCGGCGCGGGCATCGCCCGCGATGCCGCGCTCCGCGGCCTCTCCGTGGCCCT
>DATCPY010000112.1:0-9081 GCA_036569845.1 Candidatus Limnocylindria bacterium
GATCGAACGTCAAGCTGTTCGGGGAGTACCCGATCGCGCGCGAGCCTTAGCCGCTCGCTGCAGCGACGGACCGGGGAATACGGCGGTCCTGTCGCGCGTTCCCGCCGCTGTGCCCGACTTCACCACCCCCGCCTCGGAGGAGCACATCGAGCGTGCCGCCGCGGCGCTGCGGGCGAACAACATCGAGGCCGTCGTCGTGGATACCGCCGCGGACGCCAAGCGCGAGGCGCTAGCGCGCATCCCCGATGGCGCCGAGGTCCACAGCGGCGCGTCCAAGACCCTTCAGGAGACCGGGATCGTCGCGGAGCTCGAGACGTCGCCGCGGATCGACTGGCTGCGCAAGCGGACCATGGCGATGGACCGCGCGACCCAGGGCCGCGAGATCCGCAGGCTCTCCGCGGCGCCCGACGTGATGCTCGGCAGCGTCGCGGCGGTGACCGAGGACGGCAAGCTCGTCACGGCATCCAACAGCGGAAGCCAGCTCGGTCCGTACGCCGCGAGCGCCGGCAAGGTGATCCTCATCGTCGGCGCACAGAAGATCGTGAAGGATCTCGATGCAGCCCTGCGCCGGATCTACGACCACACCCTCGAGCTCGAGAGCGAGCGGCTGCGCGCGGCCATGGGCGTGAACAGCTACGTGAGCCAGATCCTCATCACGAACCGGGACCCCCGTCCCGGCCGGACCACCGTGATCATCGTCCGCGAGCCGCTCGGCTTCTAGCCGGGCTTGAGCTGGTCCGCGTAGTACGTGCGGACCTTCTTCACCTTTGGCGCCGCGGTGGACGCGATGTACGGCTGGCCGGGGTTCCGCGCGGCGTAGTTCTGGTGGTACGCCTCGGCCTCGTAGAAGCGCTCGAGGGGCGCGACCTCGGTGACGATGGGCCGATCGAAGAGCTTCGCCGCGTCGAGCTGCTTGATGTAGCCCAGGGCGACCCGCTTCTGCTCGTCGTCGGCGTAGAAGATCGCCGAGCGATACTGGCGCCCGACGTCGGCACCCTGCCGGTCGCGCGTCGTCGGGTCGTGCGCGATCGAGAAGAACACCTTCAGCAGCTTCCCGTAGCTCAGCTTCGCCGGGTCGTAGCGGATCTCGACCGCCTCCGCGTGATCGGTGGTGCCGGTGCAGACCGTTTCGTAGTCGGCGGTGTCGGCGGTCCCGCCGGCGTAGCCGGACTTCACGGAACGGACACCGTCGAGCTGCAGGTAGACCGCCTCGACGCACCAGAAGCAGCCGCCCGCAAGAACGGCGGTCTGTTCGCCGCTCGCGGGCGTCGCATCGATGGCCGGATCGGGGAACTGCTCAGGTGAGACCACTGCGCTCAGGCTATTACTTCCCGTCGGTGAGGCCGATGACGTTCCCGTCAGGGTCCGCGAACAGCGCGATGGTCGTGGTCGGCCCGACCTTCGTGACCGGGAAGACGACCGTTCCGCCGCCGTCGGTGGCCTTCTTCATCGTCGCGTTGAGATCCTTCACCACGACGTAGAAGGTGATGAATGGCTTCGGGCCACGCAGCGGCCCGATGCCCCCGCCGGTGCCCTTGCCGCCGGCGTCCGTGTCGACGAACGTGTAGTTGTTCTCCGGCATGAAGTTCATCTTCCATCCGAAGACGTCGCCGTAGAACTTGCGGGCCTTCGCCGGATCCGCGCTGTTGATCTCCCAGTTGGTGACTGGATCGCCCATTTGTTAAATACCCCTTTCTCTTTGGACGCGCGCCTAGACGTCTGTGGGCACGGCTCTCCCTTCGGCAACGTTCGTCAGGCGGGGCAGGAAGTAATCCCAGCCTTCGGCGTGGCTCGCGCGCTCCGCTGCGGGCAGGCCGCGATGCACGAGCCGAAGACGCGTCCCGGCGCCGCGCGGCTCGAGGTCGATCTCGACCGTCGAGCCCCCCGGCCCGACGGCGGCCCCGGGGGCCTCCCAGCCCCAGGTGAAGACGACGCGGCGATTCGGGATCACCTCGACGTATTCGCCGCGGACCGCGGCGTCCTTGAACGACACGTGGAACGCGCCGCCCGCGCGGGGGTCGAGCTCGGCCGCCCGTCCCTTCCACCGGATGTACTCCACGGGGTCTGTGAGCAGGGTGAACACCGTCTCGGGCGAGGCCGCAATGTCGATCACGCGCTCAATGACGTCGACGTCGATGGTCATGGCTCCTCTTCTCCCGCTCGGCGCGCTCCGCGGCCGCCTTCAGTCCAGCAAGCTCGGCGTCCCAGAACGCCGTCAGGTACGACCGCAGCTCCTGCATCGCGCCGCGACGCGCCCGGTAGATGCTGCGCCTCCCGTCTCGCCTGAGCGTCACCAGGCCGGCATCCTCGAGGACCCGGAGGTGCTGGGAGATGGCCGGCCGCGTCACGTCGAAGTGCGAAGCGATGTCGCCGACCGACCGCTCCTCGTGCCAGACCAGGCGCAGGATCTCACGGCGTCTCGGCTCCGCGATCGCCCGCAGCGCGTCATCCATCGCCGATAGGTTAGCGCTGGCTTACCAATTGGGCAACCGGGGAGCCGGACGCTACGAGCCGCCCGCGGCCACCGGGTCAGCCCAGCGATAGCGGTGCTCCGGGCGTCCGGCCTTGCCGTAGCGCATGGTCACCGCGACCAGTCCCGACCGCGCCAGGCGATCGAGGTACCGGCGAGAGGTGACCCGGCTGACGCCGGTGCGGGCGGCCACATCCTCGGCGGAGAGATCGCTGTCGCTCTCGCGCAGCGTGCGGGCCACGAGGGCCAGGGTCGCCGGCGAAAGACCCTTTGGGAGCTCGGGCGAGGAGCCCGCACGCAGCATGGCGTAGAGCTCGTCGATCTCTCGCTGATCCATCTCCCGGACCTCGCGGAGACGCGATCGAAGTGCGGCATAGCTCTCGAGCTTCTCGCGGAACGCGTTGAACTGGAATGGCTTCACCAGGTAGTGGATGACCCCGCCCTGGAGCGCTGACCGAAGGGTCTCCACGTCGTTGGCGGCCGTGATCGCGATCACGTCCACCGGCGGCCGCCCGGTCGCATGCAGCTCGCGCAGCACCTCGAGGCCGGAGCGATCCGGCAGGTAGATATCGAGGAGCACGAGGTCGGGACGATCGTGCTCGGCGCGGTCGAGCGCGTCCTGGGCGGTGTGTGCGATCCCGACGACGGAGAACGAGTCGAGCCGCTCGAGGAAGCCCCGGTGGATCTCCGCAACGCGGAAATCGTCCTCGACGATGAGGGTGCGGATCCGGCCGCCGCCGTCCTGCGCGCTCATGCGCCGGCGACCGGGATCAGCGCAGTGAAGACCGCCCCACCGTCGTTGGCCACGCGCACCCAGCCCCCGCTTCGCTGCGCGACTTGGCGCACGAGCGCGAGACCGATGCCGTGGTGTGTCCCGGCGCCCTTGGTGGTGAACCCTTCGCGGAAGATCTCGTCCCCGATCTGCTCATCGACGCCGGGACCGGAGTCGCGCACGCGCACGGCCACGCCGTCCGGCTCGGCCCGCACGCTGACCTCGAGCCACGCGTGCTCGGAGCCGGAAGCGGCGTCGATGGCATTGTCGACGAGGTTGCCGACCACGGTGATCAGATCTCGGACGTCGGCGATGTCCGCGGGCAGACGGGCGTCGCCCGCGAGGCGGAACTCGACCCGACGCTCCGACGCGAGGGTGGCCTTCGCGAGGAGCAGGGCGGCCAGGGCAGGATCGGCGATGCGCTCCTGCACGAGATCGACGAGCTCCTGATGGACGAGCGAGGTCTCCGCGACGAAGCGAACCGCTTCGTCCAGGCGCCGGAGCTCGATGAGGCCGCCGACGACATGCAGCTTGTTCGAGAACTCGTGCGCCTGCGCGCGCAGCGCCTGCGCTAGTCCCCGCACCGTGTCGAGCTCGCGCAGCACACCCTCGAGCTCGGTGCGATCGCGCAGGGTGACCACCGCGCCCACGTCCGAGCCGCGAACGGTCACCGGCCTGCGGTTGACCACGAGCGTGCGGTCGCCGGCGAGCGCGACCTGGTCGACGCCCGCAGCGCTGCCCTCGAGCACGTCGCGGACCCGGCCCGGTGGAACGTGGTCGCGGAGCGCGTGGCCTTCGATCGACGCGGGCAGCCCAAGGAGTCGTAGCGCCTCGTCGTTGGCGAGCGCGACGCGGCCGGCCGTATCCAGCGCGAGGACGCCTTCCCGGATCCCGTGCAGCATCGCGTCCCGGTGCTCGAGCAGGCCGGTGATCTCGCGCGGACCGAGCCCGAAGGTCTGACGATCGATGCGCCGCGCGAGGATGAGCGAACCCAGGATGCCGAGGGCCAGCGCGAGCAGGACCGTGAGCGTCATCGTGGGCAGCGCCTGCGCAAGCTTCTGCGCGAGCTGGGTGTCCAGGAAGCCGACCGACACGATGCCGATGACGTTGCCGCCGCTGACGATCGGGACCTTGGCCCGGAGCGAGCGGCCCAGGGTGCCCTCCTGGAAACCGACGAACACGTCGCCCGCGAGGGCGGTGCTCGGATCCGTGGAGACGCGCTTGCCGATGTTCTCAGGATTCGGGTGCGAGTAGCGGATCCCGTCCTTGTTCGCGACCACCACGAAGTCGGCGCCGACGGAGCGGCGGATCGCCTCGGCGATCGGCTGGATCGTCCGGGACGGCTCCTGATCTGACATCGCCTCGACGATGTCCGGCGTGGCCGCCACCGCGTAGGCGATCGCGAGCGCACGCTGCTTGTACTGGTCGTCGATCTGCGACGAGACGAGGGCGTACGACGCGACCGCACCGATGACCACCGTGGCTGCGACGAGCGCGACCTGCAAGAGCAGCAGCTGCGAGGACACGGAGAGCGGCCGCAGCCAGCGCAGCGATAACCGCGGTGCGACGCGCAAGAAAAGAAGGGCGCGATGGGAACGCATGGCTCCGGCTAGCCTACGTCGGCTACTGCCCCGGGTCCTTCACCGCGCTGACCTTGTCGACGACCGCGTTCACGAGGGTGCCTCCGGACGCGCGCACCTCGCGGATATAGACGTCCTCGATGCCGTTGTGGGTGGTCCGATCGAAGGTGAAGCTTCCAGCAGGGCCGGTGAACGACACCGCCTCGAGCGCGGCGATGAGCGCGTCGGCGTGCTTCGTGTCCCCTTTGGTCGCCTTGAGCGCTTCCTCGAGCACGCGCATCGTGTTCCACATCTCCACCGCGTACCCGTCGGGCGCGAGCGGCTGACCGGTGGTGTCGTCCTTGTAGGCCTTCTTGAACGCGTCGACGAACGCCTTGTTCTCGGCGCTGTCGAGCTCGGTCGACCACGGGAACGACGTCGTGATGCCGAGTGCGGCCTGCTTCACGACGTCCAGGACCGGCGCCTCGGCCAGCGCCCCAGGCCCGACCAGGGCATACCCGGCCGCGCGCATGCCGGCCACATCCCAGGCGACGATGAAGCCTTCCGCGTCGTCGGTGATGAACGCGGCGAAGACGTTCTTCGTCGGCTGGGCCTTGATCGCGGCCACGAGCTTCGTCCAGTCGGCGCCGCTCTTGGCCGGCACCGCGCTGCGCCCGGTCACCCGGCCGCCGTTCTTCGCGAGACCGTCGATGAACGCCGCGGCCGACTCGACGCCGAACGCGTCGTCACCGTTCACCACGAAGAAGTCCTTTCGTCCGGCCTTCGCGGCCCACTCGCCCAGCGGCTCGCCCATTTGCCATGACGAGGGCGCGGTGCGGAAGACGTACGTGCTTTTGCAGGTCGGCGCGCAACCCGGGGTCGTGCGGGTCAACGCGTTCGCCGAGGCATTGGTATCGATGTAGACCATCTTCGTGCCGTCGGCGGTGTCGCGGAGCATGTAGGCGGCAGCGGTCCCCACGCCGCCGAGCAGCAGCTCGACGTGATCCTGATCGAGGAACTGCTGGATGCGGACCTTGTTGGTCGCCGGGTCGAGCGACGACTCGTCGTTGTAGACGAGCTGCACCTCGCGGCCGGCGAGAGCGCCACCCTTCAGCTTCAGGTACAGATCGGCCGCGCGGCGCTGCGAGGCGCCGATGTCCGAGTCGATCGCCGATTCGGTGAACGGCACGAGGATGCCGATCTTCAGCTGACCGAGCGCGGCCGGAGCCGCCGGCGGCGCGCTCGCCGTGCAGGCCGCGAGCATGAACGTGGCGAGGAGCGCCAGCCCGGCCTGAGCCGGGCCGGCGTGCCTCGACGAACGGCTATTTCGCGGCGTTGACGAACTCGTCGGTGTAGGTCTTCGAGAGATCGATGTTCGGGTTCTTGATGACGTTGTCGTTGAACTGCTTCAGCAGGCCGAGCTCGAACTCCGGGGCGCCCGCGGTCATCTTCCCGGTCGGGCTGAACATGCCCATGGAGTCCTTGAGGGCCTGGACGTAACCGTCCTTGTCGCCACCGTAGTAGTCCGCCGGGAGCTTCTCGGCGATCTCGAGCGGCGTGTGCGAGCCGATCCACTTGAGCGTCTTCACGTACGCGTTGACCACGCGCTGGGTGATGTCCTTGTGCGCCGCGATGTAATCGGCGCGGGCGAAGACGGAGATGAACGGGTAGTCGCCGCCGAGCGCGGCGCGCGTGGTCTCCACCTTCGAGAGGTCGACGAGCAGCAGCCCGTCGCCGGTCTTCTGCATGCGCAGCACGGTCGGCTGGGTCGTGATGCCGACGTCGATCTTGCCCTGCTTCATAGCGGCAATGAACGTGTCACCTGCCCCGGCCGCGACGTAGTTCACATCCTCGATCTTGAGGCCGGCCTTCAGCGCCATGACCCGCATGAGCGTGTGCGTGCCGGATCCGATCGAGGTCACGCCCGCGCTGGCACCCTTCCAGTCCTTGGGCGACTTGATGGTGTCCGCCTTCTGCTTCGAGACCATGACGAACTCACCCGGCTCCTGGAGGAGCAGGGCGACCATCGTGATCGACTTGCCGGCCGCGGCGATGTCGATGGTGTGGTCGTACGAGCCTGACCCGAAGTCGACGTTGCCGGAGACGACCTCGACCGTGGTGTCCTTCCCGGACGGCTCGTCGATGAGGTCGACCGTGAGGTTCTGCTCCGCGAAGTATCCGAGGGCCTCGGTGAGCTTGTTGGGCAGATAGATCTGCTTGTTGAGCCCACCCACCATGATCGAGACCTTCGCTGGCGCCGGGGTCGCTGCGGTGGTGGCCGCCGCTGTGCCTGCCGCGGTGGTGGCCGCCGGGCCTGGGGTACCCGCCGAGCCTCCGCACGCCGCGGCGATCAGGGTGATAACGAGCGCGAATGCCGGGATCCGAAACCGCATGTCCTTCTCCTTTTTTTCTCGTGCCGCTAGATGGTCACTTCGGTGATCGCGTTGGGACGCCACTTGATGAGGAAGCCCTCGAGCCGCGTCACGAGCGCTTCCGCGATGATCGCGACGATCGCGAGGATGAGCATCGCGGCGAACACGCCGTTCGCGTTGAACGTGCCCTGGGCGGTCGCGATCATCAGCCCGATGCCCTTCCGGGCACCGAGGTACTCCCCCACGATCGCTCCGACCAGGGCGAATCCGAAGCTCGTGTGGAGGCTCGCGAGGATCCACGAGAGCGCCGACGGCAGGATCACGTGCCGTGAGAGCTGGCTCTGGCTCGCGCCGAGGATGCGGGCGTTCGCAAGGAGATCGCGGTCCACCTCGCGGACGCCCTGGAATGCGTTGAAGAAGACGACGAAGAACACGAGCACCACCGCGAGCGCGACCTTCGACGAGATGTCGAGCCCGAGCGCGATCGTGAAGATCGAGCCGAGCACGACCCGCGGCATCGCGTTCATCGCCTTGATGTACGGGCCGAGCACGTCGGACAGCAGACGATTGCGGCCGAGCGCGACGCCGAAGATGATGCCGAGGATCACACCGATGGCGAAGCCAAGGACGGTCTCCTCGAGCGTGGTGGCGATCTGCTCCCATAGCGGCCCTTGGGCGGTGCCCTTCTGGACCCAGGTGACGAGCTGGCTCCAGATGCCCGACGGCTGACCGAAGAAGAACGGATCGACGACGCAGGTGCCGCTGTCGGGACCATGGCAGCCCAGGCGCGTCGTCAGCTCCCAGCTGCCGACGATGAAGATCGCCAGCGCGACGCGCAAGACCTGCACGAGGATGCGGCGCCTGCCGCGGGCGCGCGCCCTCGCAGCGTCGAAGTCGTCGGCGGCCGGATCGCTCCGGGCCGACGGGCTAAGACGCGACGCGGTGCTTGGAACGCTCATAGCTGACGAGCACCTCATCGCGGAGATCGTTCCAGATCTCCTCGTAGAGCTCGATGAACCGCGGCTGGAATCGGATCTCGGCGATGTTCCGCGGCCGCGGAAGGTCGACGCGGTACGTGCCCTTCACGGTCCCCGGCCCCGCGGTGATCACGATGACGCGATCCGCGAGGCCGATGGCTTCTTCGAGGTCGTGCGTCACGAAGACGACGGACGCGCCGGTCGAGGCCCAGAGGTCGAGGAGCTCGTTCTCCATGAGGGCGCGGGTCTGCACATCGAGCGCGCTGAACGGCTCGTCCATGAGGAGTATCCGTGGGTGGTTGATGAGGGTCTGGGCGAGCGCCACGCGCTTGCGCATGCCGCCGGACAGCTGGTGCGGGTAATAGCGCTCGAAGCCGTCGAGCCCGACGCGGGCGATCCACTGGCGCGCGTCGCTGTTCGCCTGGTCCGTCCGGACGCCGCGGAAGCGCGGGCCCATCGCCACGTTATCGAGGACGCTCTTCCAGGGGAACACGGCATCACGCTGGAACACGTACCCGACGCCGCGGCCGACGGCCGTCACCGGCTCGCCGAAAACGCTGACAGTGCCGGCACTCGGTGCCTCGAGGCCCGAGATGAGCGCTAACGTCGTGGACTTGCCGCAACCGGTCGGGCCGACCACGGCGGTGAACTCGCCGGCGGCCACCGTCAGGTCGAGATCCCGCAGCGCGGTGAATGACTTGCCGCTGGGTGCCACGAATCGCTTCGTGACCCCGCTGAGCTCGACCGCCACGCCAGCCTCCGGCACCGTCCGGACACCATGACGCCACTGCGGCAGCACGTACAGCGATTCGGTCGTTGCGCCCGTTCTGGTCATTGAGGTCGCGGCCCTGCAGGCTCCGGCACGACTCACTAGGGTGGCCCGAGGTGGCCGATACCGTCCGCTATCCATTGATCCCGTGGCCGCGCTCGG
>DATCPY010000113.1:0-5770 GCA_036569845.1 Candidatus Limnocylindria bacterium
CCGCGCACCTCGCCGTCGAACGTCTCGACGCGGCCGTCGGGCTGGGCGAGCGCGATGACCGCGACGAACCGCGCGGTCCGATCGGTGACCCCGTCGAGGAGGCCGAGCAGCATCCGATTGCGATCAGCCGGCGAGACGTCCTCGCCGAAGTAGCGGCGGCTTCGCACGCCCGGCGCGCCGCCGAGCGCGTCGACCTCGAGACCCGAGTCGTCGGCGATCGTGTCGATGCCGGTCGCCCGCGCGTACGCGAGGGCCTTGAAGATCGCGTTCTCGGCGTACGAGGGCGAATCCTCGGGCGGATCGGGCGGCGGGTCGGCGAGATCCGCGACCGTCTCGAGCTCCAGGTCCAGGCCCTTCAGCAGCGCGCGCAGCTCCGCGACCTTGCCGGCGTTGCGCGTCCCGAGGAGGAGCGTGCGGGTCACCGCAGCGCGCGGCGCTGGGCGTCCATCAGCTGGTCGATGCCGTTCATCGCGAGGGCGAGGATGCGATCGAAGTCGGCGCGCGAGAACGGCTTCTTCTCGGCGGTGCCCTGCACCTCCACGAGCTCCCCCTTCGCCGTCGCGACCACGTTCACGTCGGCGTCGGCGATGGAGTCCTCGGCGTACGCGAGGTCGAGCATGAGCTCGCCGTCGACGAACCCCGCGGACACCGCGGCCACCTGATTGATGAGCGGGCTCGGCGACATTTTGCGCAGCGCGTGCGCGAGCGCGACGTACCCGCCGGTGACCGCGGCGGTGCGCGTGCCGCCGTCGGCCTGGAGGACCTCGCAGTCGACGGTGACGCTCCGCGGGCCCAAGGCCTTGAGGTCGATCGTCGTGCGGAGCGCGCGCCCGATGAGCCGCTGGATCTCGAACGTGCGCCCACCCGGGCGCCCGGCGATGCTCTCGCGCTGACTGCGCTCCGGCGTGCTCCGCGGGAGCATCGCGTACTCGGCGGTGATCCAGCCGGTGCCCTTGCCGTCGAGGAATCGCGGCACGCTATCGGTGAGCGTCGCGAGGCAGAGCACGATCGTGTCGCCGAACGCGATGCGCGCGGACCCTTCGGCGAACTTCGAGACGCCGACCTCGATCGTCACGGGACGCAGCGCGTCGTAGAGGCGGCCGTCAGGCCGCTTGAACTTCGCCATTCGTCGCCTCCCACATCGCCCGCAGCTCCGCGTCGCCATACGACTCGAGCTCATGACCGTCAGCCCTCGCGCGCTGCTCCACGCGGCCGACGTGCGCCGCGAACCGCTCGTTCGCCTCACGCAGCGCGGTCTCGGCGTCGAAGCCGCGTTCGCGCGCTTCGGCGACCAGGCCGAACAGCAGCTCGCCCAAGAACTCAGGATCGTCGATGTCCATCGGCAGCTCGATCCGCGGCGGGCGCAGCTTGACCCGCGCCGCGCGCTCCTGCAGCCGCTCCGCAGCGAACAGCGCGGGCAGCGAGCGCGGCACGCCGTCGAGGATCGAGGTCCGCGGCTTCTCGTCGCGCTTGATCTGCTCCCACTGCACGAGCAGGTCCGTGCCCTCGAGACTCGTGCCGGCGAAGACGTGCGGGTGGCGGCGGACGAGCTTCTCGCCGATCGAGCGCGTCACGTCGGCCATATCGAACGCGCCGTTCTCGCTCGCGAGCTGTGCGTGGATCGCGATCTGGAAGAGGAGATCACCGAGCTCGTCGCGCAGCGTGTCGAGATCGCCCCGGTCGAGGGCCTCGAGCGCCTCGTAGGCCTCTTCGAGTAGGTGCGGGCGCAGGCTCGCGTGCGTCTGCTCGCGGTCCCACGGGCAGCCGCCCGGCGCGCGCAGTCGCTCGGCGATCCGGCTCACCGTGCCCGGCGCGGCGAGATCGGCGTACGGATCGCGCGGCGGGAGCACGAGGAAGCCGTCGATCGTGCCGGCCGCATCGAGCGTCGCGGCCGGGTAATGGCGGAGCAGCAACGCGCGATCGATCGGCGCGTCGAGCGCGATGACGACCGCGCGGATCGTGGCGAAGGAGTGCCGGTCCAGCGCGGAGGCAGGGACGATGTCGACGCCACCCGGCCACACCGCGAGGACCGCGCGGAGCAGCTCGCTAGGGCTGGAACTCATAGCCCGGCACGAGCTTGCGGACGTCGTGCACGCTGCGATTCTTGTCGAACCAGTACGCGTACGCGCTGTCATGGATCTTCGTCTTCTGCTCGTCGGTGAGTGCGCGCGCGGGATCCTTCTCGACGACCTTGTAGAACTCCGTTTGGCCGTTCGATGAGAACTGCCGGCTCACGGTGCCCGGCGCGAGCGCGAACAGCTCGGTCTCCTTGGACACGCTGTCGAGCTGACCGCGCGCGAACCATCCGGCGTCGCCGCCGTTGGGCGCCTCGGTCGTGTCCTCGCTGTACTTCTTCGCGACCTCCGCGAAGTCGGTGCCGTTGTCGATCGCGGCCTTGGCGTCCTGGATCTTCTTCAGGGCGTCGGTGAAATCCGTCGGCACGCCGCTCGTCGGGGATGGGAGGCTGATCAGGATGTGGAGCAGGTGGATCTGCTCGGTCGGCGAGGTGGCCGACTGGGCCTGCGCCTGCGCGGTGAAGTGGTCTCGGAGCATGTCATAGCGCGTGTGCAGAAGGATCTCGTCCATCCCGAAGCCGTTGGCGAGCCACCGCTGGATCACCGGGTTCGTGGCGGCCGCGCGGCGCTCCTTGACCTGGATGACGTGGTACCCGAACGTCGACTTCACCGGATCGGAGATCTCGCCCACCTTCAGCTTCGCGGCCGCCTCGTCATACGGCGCCACGAGCTGGCCCTTGCCGGCCCAGCCGACCTCGCCGCCGGCGTCCTTCGAGCCGGTGTCGTCGGAACTCTTCGCGAGCGTGTTCCACAGGTCCTGGTTGTTCGGATCCGCCCGAAGCTGCGTCGCGAAGTCCTGGGCCTTCGCGAGCGCCGCGGCGTCGGCGGCCGCCTGGTCCGTGGCCGTCGCGTCGATCGCGACGAGGATGTGCCGCGAGTTGAATTGACTGAACGACTCCTCGTACGTCGCGTGGAGGTCGGCGTCCGAGATCGCGTAGCTCTCCTGCCGCCCCATCGCGTCGAGCAGCGCCTGCTCGACGAGCGAGTTCACCGCGATGCCGTCGTAGTCCGACTTCTGCTGCGCGAGCTGCGGGTCGTTCTCGGACCCGACCGGGACGCCGCTGTCCGAATAGAACTTCACGAGCTCGTAGTCGCGCTCGTGGTAGTAGAGGCGGTACGGCAACTGGTGGCCGTCGATCATCGCCGCGGGCTTGAGGTTCGCGTCGTAGTAGCGGTTGGTCGCGGACCACACCATGAGCCCGACGGCGCTGCACAGCAGCACCGTGAAGACGACGATGATGATCGTCTGCTGGCGGCGCTCGCGCTGCCAGCGCGCCTCGCGCTGGCGTTGCGTCAGCCGGGGCAGTGGGATGCGACGTGCCACGCGATCTCCCCCTGAACGTGCTGCGAGCCCGCAATGCGGGCTCGGGCAAATGGTAGCGCCGCGAGCTAAGAGCTAGGTAAGAGTTCGGTAGACCGCGAGCGTGTCCTCGGCGGCGCGATCCCAGCTGAAGCGGGCGGCCCGCGGCTTGGCTCGCGCTCGAAGGTCGGACCGCAATGCGGCGTCGTCCAGCAACGTCACGAGCGCGCCGCCGAGCGCATCCGGCTCGCGCTCGTCCACGAGCAGCCCGGCTTCGCCGACGACCTCGGCGACGGCCCCGGCGCGGTACCCCACGACGGGCGTGCCCGCGGCGAGCGCCTCGAGCGCCGTCAGCCCGAAGCCCTCGAGCCACGCCGCGTGGAGCAGGCACTCGGCGCCGGCGTACAGAGCCGCGAGCGTTCCGTCATCGACGCCGCCGGCGACGACGACCTGGGCCGGATCGACGCGCGATCGCGCGAGCGCGTCGCGCATCAGCCCGGCGAGCTTCCCGAGCGTCCCCACGATGACGAGCCGCAGGTCGCGATCGCGGTCTGCGGCGCGCGCGAACGCGCCGAAGAGCCCAGCCATGTTCTTCCGTGGGTCGAACTGCCCGACGTACAGCACGTAGCGACCGGGCACGCCGAATCGATCGCGGGCGACCGCGGCGCCGGTCTCGTGCGACGGCGGACGGAACGAGGCATCCACGGCCTCCGGGATGACGCGGATGCGCTCAGCGGGGATCCGCAGCCGGGCAATGACGTCGGCCTTCGTCGCCTCGGACACCGCGATGATCGCGTCGGCGCGTTGCGCGAGCGCGTACTGCCAGGCATGCCCGACGCGCGCGTACGGCAGCTTCAGGTAATGCGATGGCCAGTGCAGCGGCGCGAGGTCGTGGATCGTCAGCACCACCGGCGTGTGGCGGATCGCCGGCAGCCCGAGCTGCACCGAGTGATAGAGATCGCCCTGACCGGCAAGCTCGAACGGCAGCAGCACCGGATCGAGCGCGAGCATCGTGAGCTCGGGACGCCGCAGGCGGTACGTTGCACGCGTGCGATGCGGCGGCAGCGGTGAAGCATCCGCGGGCGCGAAATTGCGCAGCTCGAGGAGCGTCCACGAGATATCCGCGGGCGCGTTGCGGGCGAAGGCCGCGAGGAGATTGCGCGAGTAACGTCCGATGCCGCGCGTGCGGCTCACCGTCTGAAGATGGCGCGCATCGAAAACGACCCGCATCGGCCTCCGTACAGTAGGCCGCAGATGCTCTCGGTCGTCGTCCCGACCTACAACGAAGCGGGCTCGGTGACCGGGCTCGCCGAACGGCTGCATGCCGCGCTTGCCGGACGCGAGTGGGAGCTGGTGATCGTCGACGACGGCTCGCCCGATGGCACCGCCGACATCGCGGCCGCGCTCGCGCCGCGCATCCCGGTGCATGTCGTACGCCGCGCGGGCAAAGCCGGTCTCGCGAGCGCGGTCGTCGCGG
This sequence comes from Candidatus Limnocylindria bacterium, assembly GCA_036569845.1. Lineage (GTDB taxonomy): Bacteria > Chloroflexota > Limnocylindria > P2-11E > P2-11E > UBA4735. Next base: position 4,853 of record DATCPY010000113.1, read on the forward strand.
GATTCGCCGCGGCGCGCGGCGACATCATCGTCGTCATGGACGCCGATCTGTCGCATCCGCCCGAGACGGTGCCGGCGCTCGTGGACGCGATCGAGCACGGAGCCGACCTCGCGGTCGGCTCGCGCTATGTCGCGGGCGGTGGCGTGGAAGACTGGCCGCTCAAGCGCCGCGTCGTCTCGCGGGTCGCGTGCCTCATGGGAAACGTGCTCGTCCCGGTCCGCGACGCGACCAGCGGCTTCTTCGCCCTCCGCCGTTCGGTCGTCGAGGGCGTGAAGCTCAATCCGATCGGCTTCAAGATCGGGTTCGAGGTCATCGCGCGCGGTCGCCACCGGAAGGTCGTCGAGGTGCCATACACGTTCCGCGACCGCGAGCTCGGGGCCTCGAAGTTCGGCCGGCGCGAGATCATGCAGTACGGGCAGCAGCTCGGCCAAGTGGCGCGCGACAAGATGTTGCGGAGGATCACATGACCATCGCAGACCTCGAGCTTCGACCAGCGACCTTGGACGACGCGAGGTTCGTCTCCGACATGTACACGGCCCTTCGGCCCGACGCTCCGGACGACCCGGTCCTGCTGCGTCACTGGTGGACGATCGAGGCGACCGACAACGTCGTCGAGCGCTGGATCGTCACGCGTGACGGCAAGCCGGTCGGGTTCGCGTTCACGCGCCACGCGCCCTGGGACAAGATGCCCGAGCGCTTTGGCCGCGTGGCGGCCGCCCTGCTGCCCGCGGTCCGCACCGCCGAGCGGCTCGATGCGCTCTACGCCCATTTCGAGGAGCGTTCGCGCGCCGGCGGCACGAAGCGGTTCACGACGTGGGCCTGGGAGGACGACGCGGCGTTGCTGGCAATGCTTGGGGCACGAGGCTTCGCCGAGGAGCGACGCGAGCGCTTCTGGGAGCTCGATCTCGTTGCGAACAA
>DATCPY010000114.1:0-1834 GCA_036569845.1 Candidatus Limnocylindria bacterium
GCATTCGAAGCCCAGCTCTCGACGTCCTGACCGGCGGGCTGGAGCATCACGTCCGGCCTGAGGGCCGACACGGCCGACTCGGCGTAGTGGAACGCCTGCGACGCGTAGTCGCGAACCAGTGCGATGCCGGGAAATGGCAGCGCGGCAGCTTGCTCGTCGGTGAGGTCGGTGCCGGCGTCACGTCGCCCGAGATCGAGATCGCGCCAGCCCCAGCGCACCCGAACGTCGTCACGCGTCCAGACCTGCGCCCGCGGAAGCTCCTGCCTCAGCGCACCGGCCTGTCCTGCGACGATCTCCGCGAATCGATCGTCCCATCGCGCGATGTGCCAGAGCTGCCAGGACAGCGATTGCGGACCGCGTGGCGCCCGCCAACGCGCCTGCTCGTCGGTCACGCCGTCGACGCATCGCAGCGCGATCGTGTGCCACGCGCGGAATCGGGCCGCGATCACGTCGGGGAGGGTGTCCACGCGTTCGGCAGTCTACCGACCGTCGGGCGACCGCTGCGGTCCGGGAACAATTTCCGGCCAGATCGTTGTTCAGACAAGTGCACATGCAAATAGGGGTCGACAGCTTCGCGGCGGCCATGGGCGAGACGACGACGGTCGGCAGTCCCGCGGATCGGCTGCGCGACCTGCTGGACGAGATCGAGCACGCCGACCAGGTGGGCCTCGACGTGTTCGGGATCGGGGAGCACCACCGGAAGGAGTTCCTCGACTCCGCACCGACGGTGATCCTCGGAGCCGCCGCGGCGCGCACGAAACGGATCCGCCTGACGAGCGCCGTCACCGTGCTCAGCGCCGCTGATCCGGTGCGTATCTTCCAGGAGTTCGCCACGCTCGATCTGTTGTCGCAGGGCCGCGCGGAGATGATCGTCGGCCGCGGTTCGTTCATCGAGGCGTTCCCGCTCTTTGGCTACAAGCTCGAGGACTACGACGCGCTCTTCGCCGACAAGCTCGAGCTTCTGCTCGAGATCCGCGACAACGAGTTCGTCCATTGGTCGGGCACGCACCGCCCTCCGCTCACCGGACAGGGCGTCTACCCGAGGCCGCTGCAGGATCCGCTTCCGATCTGGCTGGGCGTCGGCGGCACTCCGGGATCGTTCGCCCGCGCCGGCGCGCTCGGCCTTCCGCTGATGGTCGCGATCATCGGCGGCGAGACGCGGCGCTTCCGGCCGCTCGTCGATCTCTATCGCGAGGCTGGCCGCCTGGCCGGCTTCGGGCCCGATCGTTTGAAGGTCGGCGTCCACGCCCTGGGCTACATCGCGCAAACGGCGAAGGAGGCCGCCGACGATTTCTTCCCCGGCTACGCCCGCGCGTTCGGCTCCATCGGGAAGGAACGCGGCTGGGGCACGCCCACCCGCGCCCAGTTCGACGCGCAGCTGACGCCCGACGGAGCTTTGCTGATCGGCACGCCCGACGAGATCGTCGCGAAGGTGATCCGGCACAGTGAGGCGCTCGGCGGGATCTCGCGCATCACGTTCATGATGAACGCGGCGACGCTGCCACACGAGAAGCTGATGCAGGCGATCGATCTGCTCGGCCAACGCGTTGCCCCCGCACTCCGCACGGAGTTCCCTTCGCGCATAGATCATGTGTCGATCGGTTAACGGGACAATGCACGCGTAGGATCGCGCGAAGATGACCCATCCGAGCCATGGACCGAGGGTCCGCGCGCCATACGGTGGCGCAGTGACGCGATGATCACCCGGCAGCGCATTCTCGTCGTCGACGATGATCCGAGCATCCGCGACATGTGCTCGATGGTCCTGCGCGACGACGAGGGATATGAGGTCCAAACGGCCGTCGATGGACAGGACGCGATCGATCACCTCGGG
>DATCPY010000115.1:0-7176 GCA_036569845.1 Candidatus Limnocylindria bacterium
TCGCGGGTCGCGCGCACGGTCGCGTGGATCCCACCGCCGCGCTCGAGGACCGCGAGATAGTCGGCGCCGCTGTGCCGCGTCGTGAACTCGTCCCACCGCTCGCCCGCGTAGCAAAGATGCGTGTGCGGATCGACGAGGCCGGGCATCACGACGCGACCCCCGGCCTGCCGCTCGACGGCGTTCGCCGTCAGCTCGAACTGCTGCCAGCCATCGCCCCGACCCGTCGCCAGGATGGCGCCGTCTCGTGCGGCGACCCAGCCGTCATCGACGGCCCCGACGTCCCCGGCGGCCGGCCCGACGCGCGGCTGCTCGATGCGGAACGGCGCGAGCGTGAGCACGCGCGCGCCGCGGATGAGGAGATCGGCTTGCGGCCGCTCATTCAAGAAAGCGCGCTTCGATCACGCGATCGCGGGCGAAGCCGTCGAGCTTGAGCATGTCGGCCGCTGCCGCGAGCGCTGCGTCGAGCGGGATGAGCCCGATGAGCTCGCCGCGCAGGATGGCGACGCCGGCAGCGCTCGCGCGCGACTCGACCGCGTTCCACACCGTCGGCAGCGACGTGACGGTGTGATCGAGGAGGTTCATCGAGACCTGGGCCCGGGCCGGGTCCGACAGCATGAAGCCCTTCGCCTGCACCGCGGGGAGACCGCCCGACGATTCGCGGATCTCCTTGGCGATCCGTTGCGCGAGCTTTAGGTCCGTCGTGTCGAGCTCGATGTTGAACGCGATGAGCGGAGGCCGCGCGCCGATGACGATCGCCCCGGCGGACGGATGGAGCGTGCGGGGGCCCGCGTCGGGGACGTGGGTGGTCTCGAGGAAGTCCGCGAGGCCCTCGTACTCCGGCTTGCGGATGTCGGGAAGGCGGACGCGCTCCGGGCGCATCGCGGCCTTGGCGTAGTAGAAGACCGGGACGTTGTGCCGCGACGCGACGGCTTCCCCCACGCGCCTCGCGATCGCGACGCACTCCTCCATCGTCACCCCGGCGAGCGGCACGAAGGGAACGACGTCGACGGCGCCGAGCCGGGGATGCTCGCCCTTGTGACCGCGCATGTCCACGACCTGGTACGTCGCGTCGATCAGCGCGAGGGCGGCGCGCTCGACGGCATCGGCGTCACCGGCGAAGGTGAAGACGGAGCGGTTGTGGTCGGGATCGCTGGTTCGATCGAGGAGCCGCACGCCGGGCACCGCGGTGATCGCGTTCGCAAGCCCGTCGATCACGTCGAGCCGACGGCCCTCACTGACGTTCGGAACGCACTCGACGATGCCGGACATGGGCGAGAGCGTACCGGGCGCGGCCTAGTCGGCCTTCGCGGCTCCCGCTTCGCGCACCCGCGTGGTGAGGGCCTTCATCACGGCGTGGATGATCTCGACGTTCTGATGGAGCACGTTCTGGAATTGCCGCGGCCCGAGCACGAAGCAGCGGCTCGGGACGGTCGTGGTCACGGTCGCTGTCCGTTTCCCGCCGTCGACCAGCGCGATCTCGCCGAAGAAGTCGCCGGGCTGCATCGTCGCGATCTTCTTGCCGCCGCGTGTCACATCCGCCGCGCCGGATTCGAGGATGAAGAAATCGCCGCCGTGCGTTCCCTCAGTACAGAGGACCCGGCCGACGGGAAAATCCATCTCCTCGACCTGGGTCACGATGAAGTCGATCTGCTTCGCATCGCAGTGCGCGAAGAGCGGGACCGCCTTCAGCCTGGTGGCGCGAGCGTCGGCCATGGCTAGTGCTTCGCGCTCGCCTCGTCCTCGCGCTCGGCATTCCGAAGCCGCTTCGTGAGCACGGGCAGCAATGCGAGCGCGATCTGGGGGTGGCTCTCGAGGATGCCGCGGAAGTGCCAGCGCTGGATGCCGAGGCAGGTGGTGGGTTCGAGGGCGCGCACGGTCGCCGTTCGCGGGAACTCGTCGAGCATGGCCATCTCCCCGAAGACATCGCCCTGCTTCATCTCGGAGAGCTTGTGGATGTGGCCACCGCGGTCCTGGAACGCTTCGACCCGGCCCTTCTTGATGATGAACGCGCCGACTCCGGTGTCGCCCTGACGCACGATGTCCTGTCCGACGGTGTAGCTCTGCTCGACGGCCGCGTTCGCGATGGCCTCGAGCGACTTCCGATCGAGGCCCTGGAACAGCGTCACGTGCTTGAGGAATTCGATGTTGTCCGCCATGCGGCGGCAGCATAGCCGACGGCCTGCGGGGCCCGATACTGGGGAACGCTGTGTCATGCCGGGTCGAGACCGCGACCGACATCGCCGCGTGTGCGCTCACCGTCCCGATCCAGGACGAGGTCTGGAGCGGGGACGTGGCCGTGCCGGCGCAGCTCATGTTGGCGATCGTGCACAACGGCGGGTTCGTCGGGCTCGGCTACGTCGACGGCGACGAAGGTCCCGCCGGCTTCGTCTTCGGCTTCCTCGGCATCTACGACTTCCACTTCCGCCACCACTCGCACATGCTCGCCGTGCGCCGCGAGCATCGTGGCACCGGCTTGGCGATCGCCCTGAAGGAGGCGCAGCGCGATCACTGCCTCGATCAGGGCATCGAGATCATGGCCTGGACGATGGACCCGCTCGAAGCGCTGAACGCGCGATTCAACTTCGGCAAGCTTGGCGCGTACGCGCGCGAATACCACCGTGACTTCTACGGCGCGATGCCGGACAAGCTGAACGCCGGCCTGCCCTCGGACCGCTTCTATGTCGAGTGGCCCATCGGAATGGATCGCACCTACAAGCGCCTGCGGGGCGAGGACCAGTCACCGACGCTCGAGGGCGCGGAGCAAGAGGGGATCCGCTACCTCCTGCGGGCCGACGGCAGCCGCCCGGTCCTGCAGGATCCGCCGAGCGGCGAGTCACATCTGCTCGCCGAGATCCCGGCGGACTTCCAGGCCCTCAAGCGGCAGGACCCCGCGCTCGCGCTCGCATGGCGCACCGCCGCGCGGGGCGCCTTCGAAGGCGCGTTCGCGCAGGGCTACGCTGCCGTCGAATTCCTGCGAAGCGGCGGCGGGAGGGGTGCGTACTTGCTGGTGCCACAACCACAGCGCGTACGCCCGGGCCCGGCTTCGCCGGCCCCGGGCGAGCCCCAGTCAAAGGAGTGAAGATCGAGCGGGTCGAGCTGTTCGTCGTCCGACTGCCGCTGAAGCGGGCGTATGAGACGAGCGGCTCGCGCGAGACCCATCAGACCCACGTGCTCGCTCGCGTCGAGAGCGAGGGCGCGGTCGGCTGGGGCGAGAGCGTCGCCCCCGAGCAGCCGTGGTATTCGGGCGAGACGCCGAAGACGGTCTGGTACGCGCTCGATGAGGTCATCCTGCCCCAGCTCCTGGCCGAGGACCTCGGCGGTCCGGCCGAGACGGATGCGAAGCTGGCCTGGATCCGCGAGCACCGGATGGCCAAGGCGACGATCGAGATGGCCATCTGGGACCTGTTCGCAAAGCGCGACGGCATCTCGCTCTCGAAGCTGCTCGGCGGCACGCGCGACCGGATCCTCTGCGGCGTGGCGATCGGGATCCATCCGACGGTCGAGGCGCTCATCGAGACGATCGAGCGCGAGCTGACCGGTGGCTACCAGCGCGTGAAGCTGAAGATCAAGCCCGGCGCCGACGGGCACGTCGCCGAGGGGGTGCGCAACCATTTCCCCGACCTGAAGTTCATGCTCGATGCGAACTCGGCGTACACCCTCGCCGACCTGCCGCTGTTCAAGCGGATCGACGCGTATCACCCGACGATGATCGAGCAGCCGCTCGCCTACGACGACATCGTCGATCACGCGACGCTCCAGAAAGAGATCGCGACGCCGGTGTGCCTCGATGAGTCCATCCACACGAGCGAGGACGCGCGGAAGGCCATCGAGATCGGCGCGACGAAGATCATCAATATCAAGCCGGGCCGCGTCGGCGGTCATGCATCGGCGAAACGGGTCCACGACATCTGCGCGGACACGGAGGTCCCGGTCTGGTGCGGTGGGATGCTCGAGTTCGGCATCGGCCGCGCGCACAACGTCCATCTCGCGTCGCTGCCGAACTTCAGCCTGCCCGGCGACGTGAGCGCGTCAGAGCGTTACTTCGAGACGGAGATCATCGGTGAGCCGTTCACGGTGGAGAAGGACGGGACGATGAAGGTGCCGACCGGTCCTGGCATCGGGGTGACCGTGCTCGAGAACGCTATCCGGAAGCTCGCGCTCCAGACGAAGGAGTACCGACGGGCGTAGCCGGCGCCGCGGCCGGCGCGTCGGCGGGCCAGACGATGACCTCGTCGATCACCGTGCCGAACGCATCCACGAGGCGCACGTAGTCGCCGCGCTGCCAGATGAGCCGCGCCCCGCCGAGGGGGCCTGCGACGTACACGTGCTTGCGGCCGGACACGAGGTCGTCGGCCAGTGGGTGCATCGCCGCGCGGATCCGCGAGCCCGAATGGATGCGGTAGATCTCGCCCGACCGCACGAACGCGGGAGAGCCGAAGGTGTAGATCCACTCCCATTCGATCGGCCTCGCGATCTCGACCTTCCACAGTGGCCGGATGTGCTGGACGCGCCAGTTGCCGAGATCGCTGTCGAGGTTGACCGCGATCTCGACCCACTCGAGGTTCGCGTCGTCGAACGCGGTGTCGGCCGGCGCGACCTTGATGGAGAGGATGCGGGCCTTGTTCGCCTCGACCGGCTTGAAATCGCTCACCGGCCGAACGCTAGCATTGCGCTCCGAACGGTGGAGGTGGAGGAACGGTGACCGAACACACCCGTGCGCTGCTCGCGGAGATCGCGGGCACCTTCATGTTCTTCGTGATCGGAGCGGGCGCCATCGTGACCGCGGGAATGTCGGCGGTGCCGGGCACCAGTCTCGTCGCGATCGCGCTCGCGCACGGGCTCGCCCTCGCGATCGCGATCTCGTCGTTCGGGGCGATCTCCGGCGGTCACTTCAATCCCGCGGTCACGTTCGGGCTCGCCATCGCGCGCAAGCATCCCTGGCCTCGGGTGCTCACCTACTGGGCGGCGCAGCTCATTGGCGCTCTCCTCGCTGGCCTCGGGCTGCGTCTCTTCTTCGAGCCGTTCCTCGCTTCCGCGACCGCCACGCATCTCGGCACGCCGGGCTTGAACCCCGCGGTGGGCCCGGGCCTCGCGATCGTCATCGAGGCCGTCCTCACGCTCTTCCTGATGTGGGCGGTGTTCGGGACGGCCGTGTCGCCGAACGCGCCGCGGATCGCGGGCTTCGGCATCGGGCTCGTCGTGGCCGCGGACATCCTCATCGGCGGACCGCTCACCGGCGCGGCGATGAACCCAGCGCGATGGTTCGGGCCGGCCGTGGTGAGCGGCTACCTCGACAACTGGTACGTGTACTGGATCGGGCCGCTCATCGGCGCCGCGCTCGGCGGCCTCTCCTACCGCTACGTCTTCGGGCCGGCCGACGAGCGCGAGCCCATCGTGATGCCGGACCTCGGAGCCCGTCCGGCCGCAGCAACGCCGGTGTCCTCCGTGCGGCCGGGCCCGGCTGCGCCGGCCCCGGCCGAGCCCCAGTCAAGCGACCGCACGCAGCGCCTGTAGGCGCTGGTGAGGGGCGAGGGATTCGAACCCTCGACCAAGGGATTAAAGGTCCGCACAGGGCTGTCTCTCGAGGTGCCCCGGGGCGTCAGGAGAGGCCAATCATTGGGCACGTCGAGTCAGCACATGCCCGGAACATTCACGTTGTGTCTGGGTATTGCTACACCGGCTGCTACACCAGCGACCCGAGAGGCCCCCTTCCGGTGGTGTGACCAGGCGCTTGAAGAACCCAAGGCGAAGTTGGTCCTGGGGCCGGACGGGCGATGGCAGCGGCGTCGGCTGGGTTCTGGGCGACCGCCGGGCGCGCGTTCAACCGAGCGGGGCAGGTTATCGGCGGAGCCACAGGCTCACGTGCACCGGTTGCATCGTGTCGCCGACGGCCGTCAGAAGATCGCCCCGGACCGCGTCGAGGTCGACCTCGTTCGCGAGCTGGCCGCTGAATGCGTCGAGCGTGCGCCCGGCGTCGTACCGGCGTCGATAGAAGCGCCGATCCACGGCTGACTGGATCCATCGGCGCAACGGCGCGAAGAGCGCGATCACCGCGAGCGTCGAGAGCGCCACCGAGAGCCCGGAGCCAGGGAGCAGCGGTTGGAGCAGCGAGCGGAACAGGAGGACCGAGGAGAAGTACGTCCCCGCAAGGGCGAGCGACAGCCCGGCATAGACGAGGGCGCGATTCACCAAAAGGTCGATGTCGTAGAGGTGGTACCGCAGGACGGCCACCACGATGGCGATCGGAAAGGTGAACTCGGCGACGGGGATGAGATGCGGCCAGGGCCCGGGTGCGCCCAGGCCGCTCAGCACCGCGATCACCGCGGTGAGCAGCGCGACGTAGGCGACGAGCTCGAGCTGCTTCCGCTCGACGCCGGACGCGCGTCGGAACCGGAACAGGACCGCGGCGAGGACGCCGACGCCGATCGGGATCAGGGCGATCGCCATCACCGGAAGTAGGGTCTCTGCGACCTGGCCGAGCGCGCCAGGCGCGCCGCCGGTCGGGTTCGGGATTGACCGACTGCCGAACTGCGCGGTTGGCGCGAGCCCAGCTATCGCGACGAACGAAATCGGCCAGATGAAGAGCGCCCAGGCGAGCCATCGCCAGCGTCGCGACGGCAGGTGTCCGTCCGGAAAGAGGAGCACGAGCGCGCCGAACAGCGGCGGGAACAGCGGCCAGGCGATATCCCGCATGCCGACCAAAGCGAGTGCCACCAGCGAGTTGCTGACGACCTGCGCTTCATCGTCAGCGATCGGCGCGACCGTGGCGACGAAGCCGAAGGCAATGAGGATCCACCCGATCCGGTTCGCGCGACGGTAGATCGCGATCAGCAGCCCGACCGGCCCGAAGGCCATGCTGCCGAGGCGGTAGAGGACCGGATCGATCAGGTCCGAGCCGAGCGCGGCCGGACCGTTGAGCAGGAGCCACACCTTGTACGGCACGAGCACGAGCGTCGCGATGACGAGGACGACCGCGACTCTCATCGAGACGCCCGGCCGAGCCATTCGCCGAATCGAACAATGCGGACGATTTCCACGACCGTCCGAAGGAGGCGCCCGCCGGGTACGTCCTGGAGCGTATTGAGATTGACCGCCGCCGGGACCACGGTGGACGCCCGGGCACTCATTGGAGGCATTCTGGTGAACGGGCGTCCCCAAAGCGTTACGGCGGCCGAG
>DATCPY010000116.1:0-3223 GCA_036569845.1 Candidatus Limnocylindria bacterium
GGCCCCCCTGCTTCCCGATCTCCTTCTTCAATGAGCCCCGCTGGTCCATCGCCGCGGCGCGGATGACCCCGCGATCGTCGGCGCAGGCATCGATGCCCTTCGCCTTTCCCGCGGTGACCTTGCCCTTTGTCATGACGGCCATCTTGTCAGCACCCCCAGCGCGACGCGTTGCAGATGTTAGGCCGCGGCGACGGCGGTGGCGGGGCGCGCGGGTGCCTGGATGCGGAGGGCGAGACCCGCGGCGACGACGCCGAACAGCGCCGCGGAGATGAACATGAGGTGGTAGTCGCCGAGCACGGTGTGGAAGTACCCGGCCGCGTACGCCGCGATCGCCGCGCCGAGCATGTGGCTGAAAAAGACCCATCCGTAGATCGTGCCGAGCGACGCCGAGCCGTAGATGCGGGCGACCAGGTTCGCGGTGGGCGGCACGGTCGCGATCCAGTCGAGGCCGTAGACGATCGAGAAGATGTACAGGCCCTGCACGTCGAACACGAGCGGCAGCAGCGATAGCGACAGCGCGCGGAACGCGTAATAGCCCGCGAGGAGCTTGCGGTTGTCGTAGCGATCCGACAGCCAGCCCGAGCCGAGGGTCCCGATGATGTTCATCGCGCCCATGAGGCCGACCGCGCTCGCGGCGGTCACCTCGGTGAATCCGTGCTCGATGGCGTGCGGGATGAGATGCGTGCCGATGAGCCCATTGGTCGTGTACCCGCAGATGAAGAAGCTGCCGGCGAGCAGCCAGAAGTCACCCGTCCGCAGAGCCGCACGAAGCGGCGTGTTGCGCGTATCCGACGCCCGCTCCGCATCCGTGAGCACGAGCTGCTCTCCGAAGGCCGTGAGCCCGAGGTCCTCCGGTTTGTCACGCATGAAGATCGCGACCGGCGCGAGCACCGCGACCGAGACGACGAGGAGCAGCGCGATGGCCGCGCGCCATCCGATGTTCACCGTCAGCGTCGCCATCGCCGGGATGAACACGAGCTGACCGGTGGACGTGGCCGCGCCGAACGCGCCGAGGATGAGCCCGCGATGCGTGCGGAACCAGCGGTGCGCGACGGTCGCGCCGAGGACGTTGCCGACCGCCCCGGTGCCGAGGCCGACCACGATCCCCCAGAAGGTGAAGAACTGCCAGAGATCGTGGAGCGACAGCATCGCGAACAATCCCACGGCGACGAGCGAGCAGCCGAAGAGGATCACCCTTCGCGGACCGAAGCGGGCGACCAGGGTGCCGGAGAGGGGACCGCCAAGGCCGAACGTCAGGATGCTCACGGCGATGGCCGCCGAGATCGCCGCCCGGTCCCAGCCGTACTCCTGTTCGAGCGGCGTGATGAGGATGCCGGGCGCCGCGCGCACGCTCGACGTGACGAGGAGCGCGAGGAACGTGATCGCGACGACGACCCATGCATAGTGGAAACGCGTGACCCGCATGACGTCCAGAATACGGAGCGGTGAAGCTCTGCACGTTCGACGAGGGCGAGGGTCCGCTCACCGGCGTCATCCAGGGCGAGACGGTCCTGCCGCTCCGAGACACGGTCGAGATGGTCGAGCTCATCCAGCGCGGCGCCGGCTGGGCTCCCGCGGCGCCGGCGCTCCCGCTTCACGCCGTCCGGCTGCTCGCGCCGATCGTGCCGAAGCGCAATGTGTTCTGCGTCGGCTGGAACTACGCCGCGCATTTCGCGGAGGGCAAGGCGTTCCGGCCCGCCGACGCGGCGCAGGAGATCCCCGCGCATCCCGCGCTGTTCACGAAGAACCCGTTCGCGATCATCGGACCGGATGCGGTGATCCGGCACCCGGCGCCGATCTCCGATCAGCTCGACTACGAGGTCGAGCTCGCGGTCGTCATCGGTCGCGAGGGCCGGGACATCGCCGAGCGCGACGCGCTCGACTATGTGTTCGGCTACACGATCGCCAACGACGTGAGCGTGCGCGACGTCCAGCGCACGTGGCATGGCGGCCAGTGGTTCAAAGGAAAGAACTTCGATACACACCTGCCGCTCGGGCCGTGGATCGTGACGAAGGACGAGATCTCAGACCCGCAAAGCCTTCACCTCGCAACGCGCGTCAACGGCGACACCAAGCAGGACTCGAACACGAAGCACATGGTCTTCTCGGTCGCCCGCATCATCGCCGAGCTGTCGGCGGGCCTGACCCTCCACCCTGGTGACGTGATCATGACCGGCACCCCCGAGGGGGTAGGGATGGGTCGCACGCCCCCCGAGTGGCTCAAGCCCGGCGACACGGTCGAATTGGAGATCGAGCGGGTCGGCGTCCTACGAAATGTGATCGGAGAGAGGGTCTCGAAGTGATCGACTTCAAGAGCAACGGCGGCACCGCGAGCGGCTACCTGGCAAGCCCGAGCACCAACCGCGGTCCAGGTGTGTTGGTGATCCAGGAGTGGTGGGGGCTCATCCCGCAGGTAAAAGGAGTGGCTGACATGCTCGCGCGTGAGGGGTTCAACGCCCTCGCGCCCGACTTCTATCACGGGAAGAGCGCGAACATCGGTGAGCCGGACAACGCCCAGAAGCTGATGATGGAGCTCGATCTCGAGCAGGCCGCGAAGGATGCCCGCGGTGCCGCCCAGCATCTCGCGTCGCATCCGAATACGTCATCGAAGAAGGTCGGCGTCATCGGTTTCTGCATGGGCGGCATGCTGGCCCTCTTGACCGGCACGGTCGCGTCGGACGTCGTTGGCGCGGTGGTCGATTGCTACGGCGTCCCGCCGCGCAAGAAGCCCGACTACGCGAAGCTCAAAGGCGTTCCCGTCCTCGGGATCTTCGGGGGCAAGGACGACCACGTGATGCACGCGCTGCCGGAGCTCGAGGCAGACCTGAAGACGGCGGGTGCGACCTTCGAGAAGATCGTCTATCCCGACGGCGACCACGGCATGTTGAACGAGCAGCGCGCGGACGTGTATCGCGCTGAGGACGCCAAGCAGGCGTGGCCGCGCATCACCGCGTTCCTGAAGCAGCACCTCGCCAGCTAAACTTCGTGGCGGAGAGGTGTCCGAGTGGTTGATGGTGCCGCTCTCGAAAAGCGGTTGGCGAAAGCCACGGGGGTTCGAATCCCCCCCTCTCCGCCGGCTCCCCGGGAGAGGTCGCCTAGTGGCCTAGGGCGCTGACCTGGAAAGTCAGTAGTCGAAAGACTCGCGAGTTCGAATCTCGCCCTCTCCGCCGAATGACCGTCATCGCCTTCGACGTCAACGAGACGCTGCTCGATCTGCGCGCGC
>DATCPY010000117.1:0-13573 GCA_036569845.1 Candidatus Limnocylindria bacterium
CCTTCGCCCGCTCGAGCGCGGGCGCGCTCTTGCGGCTCGAGGCGACGTACACGACCGTCGCGTCGAGCCGGCCGTCGCGCGTCGCGTCGAGGATCGCCTGGAGGTTCGTGCCGCGCCCGCTCACGCAGACGCCGACGCGGAGCGTCATCTTGCCCAGCGAACTCGCGGTGCATCCGGCCGCGCGCGCTCGACCGTGCCGATGCTGATCGCATCGGGCAGGGCGCGGAGCGCCGCGCGCTCGTCCGCTGCCGCGATCACGACCACGAGCCCGATGCCCATGTTCCATGCCTCGAAGGCCTCACCATCAGCGACGCCGCCCCACTCGACGAGCATCCGGAAGAGCGGCGGCACGATCCAGCTGTCGCGATCGACGACGGCACCGAGCCCCGCGGGCAACGCCCGCGGAAGGTTGCCCTCCCATCCGCCGCCGGTGAGGTGCGCGATCGAGCGGACCGTCGCGGCCGCGCGCAGCGCACGCACCTCCTCGAGATAGGAGCGGTGCGTGGCGAGGAGCGCGTCGCCGACCGTCCCGCCGCGCAGCTCCGGCCGCGGCGCGTCGAGCGTTGCGCGCGCGTCGCGCTCCTCGGACTGCGCGCGCTTCGTGACGATCGCCCGGGCGAGCGAGAAGCCGTTGGTGTGCAGGCCGTTCGACGGCAGGCCGATGAGGACATCGCCCTCGCGCACCGCGGCCGGGTCGAGGATCCGATCGCGCGCGACGCCACCCACGAGGAACCCGGCGAGGTCGTACGCGCCGTCGGCGTACATGCCCGGCATTTCCGCGGTCTCGCCGCCAAGGAGCGCGCAGCCGTGGGCCCGGCACGCGTCCGCCATCGCGCCGACGACCCGCGAGAAGATCTCGGGGTCAAGCTTGCTGGTGGAGAAGTAGTCGAGGAAGAAGAGCGGCTCGGCGCCCATCGCGAGCGCGTCGTTCACGCAGTGGTGGACGAGATCGGTGCCGACGCCCTCGTGGCGATCGAGGAGCCGCGCGAGCTCGAGCTTGGTGCCGACGCCGTCGGTCGTCGCAACGAGCACCGTGTCCGTGCCGGTGAGCCGGAAGAGACCGCCGAACGCGCCGATGTCGCCGATGACCTCGGGCCGCTTGGTCGCGCGGACCTTGTCGCGGATCCGCGCGAGGGCGTCCTCGGCGCGCGAGATGTCGACGCCGGCGTCCTGGTACTTCATGCCTTCATGGCAGCGGCCTCCGGCCGCGTCCGCTCGAGGCTGACGGCCTCGAGCACGTCCTTCGTCAGCTCGAGCTGCACCGGGACGAGGTAGTCGCCGGTGAAGCACGCGGTGCAGAGCTCACCGCGCGTCGCGCCGGTCGCGCGGATCATCCCCTCCAGCGACAGGTACCCGAGCGAATCCGCGCCGACATGCTCGCGGATCGCCTCCTCATCCATGCGCGACGCGATGAGCTCGTCGCGCCGGGCCATGTCGACGCCGAAGAAGCACTGATGCCGGATCGGCGGGGAGCACACCCGGAGGTGGACCTCCTTTGCGCCGTGGCGCTTGAGCAGCTGCACGATGGGCCCGCTCGTCGATCCCCGGACGATCGAGTCGTCGACGACGACGACACGCTTGCCGTCGAGGACGTCGCGCAGCGCGTTGTACTTCAGCGCGACGCTGTGCCGGCGGAGCTCCTGGGTCGGCTGGATGAACGTCCGGCCGATGTAGCGGTTCTTGATGAGCCCTTCGCGGAACGGGATCCCGCTCTGCCGCGCGTAGCCGACGGCGGCGGGGATCGCGCTGTCGGGGACCGGGATGACGACATCAGCCTCAGCAGGATGTTCTTCGGCCAATATCTCGCCCATCCGCTCGCGCGTCGCGTACACCGAGCGGCCGCCGATGTCGCTGGACGCGGATGCGAGGTAGACGTGCTCGAAGACGCAGAGGCCGGTCCGCGGCGCAGCGAGATCGGCGATGGTCACGGGCCCGCGATCGTCGATGCGCAGCACTTCGCCCGGACGCACGTCGCGCACGGTCTCTGCGCCGATCGTCTCGAGGGCGGAGTTCTCGCTCGCGACGATCCACGCGTCGCCCTTGCGGCCGAGGCAGAGCGGCCGGACGCCGAGCGGGTCGCGGATCGCGTAGAGCGCGGTCGGCGTGAGCAGCGTGAGCGACCACGCGCCGGCGAGCGACGGCAAGGCCGCGACGATGCGCTGGTCCCAGTTTCCCCCGGGCGCGGAGGCGATCGCCTGCGCGACGACCTCGGTGTCGCTCGAGGTCGCGAACTGCGCGCCCTGCGCGAGGAGCTCGTCGCGCCGCTCGCGCGCGTTGATGCAGTTGCCGTTGTGGCCGAGGGCGAGCTCGCCGAGCAGCTCGTCGCGCACGACCATCGGCTGCGCGTTCTCGATCCGCGACGAACCGGTCGTCGAGTAGCGGGTGTGGCCGATGGCCGCGCGACCGCTGAGCGCGCCTAGATCCGGCTCGGCGAAGACCTGGCCGACGAGGCCCATCCGGCGCACGACGCGGAGATCGCGCCCGTCGGTGGCCGCGATGCCCGCGGACTCCTGCCCGCGGTGCTGCAGCGCATAGAGGGCGAAGAACATGAGCCGCGCGGCCTCGCTCGGATCCGCGGTGGATGGTGACCAGATGCCGCACACGCCGCACACGGCTAGCTCGCCCTCCCCAGGGCAGCGGCGAGGCCGTCGCGATGCGCGCGGACGAGCGCTTCGACCGGCGTGCCGAGCACGGGCGCGATCTCGAGGATGTCGCCACCGATGGTGCCGAGCGTCCAGAGCGGCACGTCATGCTCCGTCGCGATCGCGCGCACGAGGAGCTCGTCGGCCGTGCGGATGACCAGGACGATGCCCGACGATCCCTCACCGAAGAGCATGACGCGCTTGTCGATGCCGCGGACCGCCGGCAGCGTGACCTTCATGCCGATGCGATCGCGGATGGCGAGCTCGGCAAGAGCGACGCCGAGGCCGCCGTCGCTGCGGTCGTGCGCCGCGCGGATCGCGCCGCGCGCGTGCGCCGCGAGGATGAACCGTTGCAGGCGCGCCTCGAGCGCGAGGTCGATGCGCACGGTGCCGCCGACGTCGCCCCAGTTCGGATGCAGCGCGGCGTATGTCGACGCGGCGAGCGAGACCTGCGCGCTACCCGCGAGCAGCACGAGATCCCCCACCGAGCCGGTGCGCGCGGGAATGTGCTTCGCGACGTCCGCGATCCGGCCGACGGCGCCGATGGTCGCGGTCGGCCAGATGTCCCGGCCATGCGTCGCGTTGTACAGCGACACGTTCCCCGACACGACGGGCACGCCGAGCGCCTCGCACGCCGCGTTGATGCCGGCGACCGTGCGCTCGAGCTGCCATGCGCCCTCTGGGCGCTCGGGGTTGCCAAGGTTGAGGCAGTCGGTGATCGCGAGCGGCTCGGCGCCGACGCACACGACATTGCGCGTCGCCTCCGCGACCGCGGCCGCAGCGCCGACGAACGGGTCGAGCGACGCGGTGCGCGGCTGCGCGTCGAGCGCGATCGCGATCCCATCGGTCCGGCCCTTGATCCGCATGACCGCCGCGTCTGCGCCCGCGCCTGGGCCGATGACGGTGTCGGTGCCGACCATCTGGTCGTAGGTGCGATAGAGGACTGCACGCGATGCGACGTCGGGCGAGCCAAGCAGCTCGAGCAGCTCAAGGCCAATTTTTTGCAGCGGTTCGTCCACGGCTGGTGTCTCGGTCCGCGCCGCTTCGGCGGGCGCTGCGGCCCACTCGCGCACGTCGTACTCGGGCGCTTCGTCGGCGAGGGCCTTCGGCGGCAGCGACGCGACGAGCTCGCCGCCGCTGGTGATCTCGAGGCGCTCGGCCGCGATGACCTCGCCGATGCGCTCGCCGTGGAGCTCCCAGCGCGCGAAGACGCGCTCGATGTCGGCCTCGCGACCGGGACGCGCGATGACGAGCATCCGCTCCTGCGACTCGCTGAGCATCACCTCATACGGGATCATGCCGGTGGCGCGTCGCGGCACGCGGTCCACGTCGATGCGCATGCCGACGTTGCTCTTCGCGGCCACCTCGCTCGAAGCGCAGGTGAGGCCCGCGGCGCCGAGGTCCTGGATCGCCTCGACCGCGTCCACAGCGACGAGCTCGAGGGTGGCTTCGAGGAGAAGCTTCTCGAGGAACGGGTTGCCGACCTGCACCGACGGCCGTTTCGCATCGTCGGCCGAGCCGAGCTCGAAGCTCGCGAGGAGCGACGCGCCGGCGATCCCGTCGCGTCCGGTGTCGGAGCCGACGAGGTACACGGCGCTGCCCGGCTTCGCGGTCGCCGCGGACCGGAGGTCCCTGCGCTCCACCAGACCCACGCACATGGCATTGACCAATGGGTTGTCGGCGTAGCCGGGGGCGAAGGTGACGTGCCCGCCGACGTCGGCGATGCCGACGCAGTTCCCATAGAAGGAGATCCCGCCGACGACCCCGCGGACCGTGCGGCGCGTTGCCTCGTCCTCGGGCGGGCCGAAGAACAGGCCGTTGAGCACGGCGATCGGGCGCGCGCCCATCGCGAAGATGTCGCGCAGGATCCCGCCGACGCCGGTGGCCGCGCCCTGATACGGCTCGACGGCTGACGGGTGGTTATGGCTCTCCACTTTGAACACGCACAGGAGGCCGTCGCCGAGGTCGACCGCGCCGGCGTTCTCGCCGGGGCCGAGCGCCACGCGCGCGCCAGTGGTCGGAAGCGTTCGCAGGAGCGCTTTGCTGTGCTTGTACGCGCAGTGCTCGCTCCACATCGCGCCGAACATGCCCCACTCGAGAGCGTTCGGCTCGCGGGACAGCAGCGTGCGGATGCGTTCGGCTTCGCCGTCTGCCAGGCCGACGTCGCGGGGAAGCTGGAACTTAGGCTGCGCCGTCGTCGTCCCCGAGGTCATCGGGGTGACGCTCATGAAGCGGTGCCGTCTCCAAGGAAGACGTCGATCTGATCGGCGAATGCGGCGAGATCGTCGAGTCGGGTCTGCATGTGGCCGTACACCTCATCGATGTCCGTCTGCTCTCGGTCGTACGCGAGCAGGTTGCGTAGGTTCGCGAGGTGCTCCAAACGATACGCCAGCTGCCGGTCGATGATGCCGTGCGCGGCGATCGCATCGAGGATGTCGTGATACGCCTCCGGCTGCGGGAGCGCGAGCGCGGCGATGAGATACGCCCCGGTGCCGAAGGTGAGCTCGACGGCGTGCTGCAGGTACCACTGCGCGAGGCCGTAGATCTTCGGGTCGCCCCTGAATTTCACGCGATCCACGCCGCGGAGGTCGTGCAGCAGCCCGATGTACTCGCGCAGGCGCAAAAGGCGCGTACGCACGAACTCCTCGTCGACGGCGAAGCGCTCGCCGCGGACGCGCTCGGCGAGCGCCTTGGATTGGAGCTCGTCGTACTTCTTGAACTCCAGGTACTCCATGGTCGTGCGCGCGGCGAACTGCACGCGGCGCCGCTGATCGCGCTGGAACAGCAACGACCAGGTGTTGATCACCTGCGCGCGCTGCAGGAGCGAGGCGTTGTTCAGGATCACGACGTCCAGGTCAGCGGTCTCGAGGGCCTTGGAGAGCTCGCTCACGAAGTAGACCTGGTAGTCGAAGTATTCGGCGGTCTTGATCTTGTCGAGCAGCAGGAGCCCGACGTCGAGATCGCTGAAGCTGCCCGCAAGCTTCCGCGCCGAGGCCGAGCCGCTCGCGTACGCGACGTCGACCGGCGAGGTCTGGAAGAGCTGGGTGAGCTGGGCCTGCTTCTCGAAGAGATCCATGTGCCTATTGAACGGAAGCAGGGGCCATGCCGGTGTGTCGGGAGGCGGTCAAAGCCTCCAGGACACGCCGGCCGTCGGTCCCACCCAGCAATTCTTCGCTGCAGCGCTCCGGGTGCGGCATCAAACCGACCACGTTCCCGGCCTCGTTCGCCAGACCTGCGATGTTGGCAGTGCTTCCGTTCGGGTTCCCGTCCGGTGTCGCCGCGCCGCGCGCGTCGGTGTACCGGAACACCACCTGACCGTTGGCCTCGATGCGGGCGAGGGTGAGCTCGTCCGCGACCCAGCAGCCCTCGCCGTGCGAGATCGGCATACGCACGACCTCGCCCCGCAGTCCACCGGTGAACGGCGTGCGATCGCTCTCGATCCGCATGTGCACCCAGTCGCAGCGGAACTCGCCATGGCGGTTGCGGACGAGGGCGCCCGGCAGGAGCCCGATCTCGCACAGGATCTGGAATCCGTTGCACGAGCCGAGGATCGGCATGCCCTCTTTATCAGCACGCCGCAGCTCGGCCGCGGCCGGCGAGATCGCGGCGATCGCGCCCGCGCGGAGGTAATCGCCGTAGGCGAACCCGCCGGGCACGATCGCGGCGTCGTAGCCGCGGAGGTCGGCGTCGGCGTGCCAGAGGATCTCCGCGTCGGCGCCGACGAGCGAGAGCGCGTGGGCGAAATCGTTCTCGCTCCAGGTGCCGGGGAACCGCAGGACCGCGATCTTCATGCGAGCCGCCGCAGCTTCGTTGTCCGTCCCCCGATGAGCCACTCCGTGACGTAGAGCGAGCCGTCCTGGCCGACGGTGACCGCGTGCGGGCTGTTGAAGCGTCCCGGCACGAGTGCCTGTGAGCGAACGCGCTGGCCGTCGGCGTCCTTGTCGTTGGGCCAGCCCGGGCGCGACGGCGCGTCGGCGTTGAGGCCAAGATGCCCGATGACCCGATCGTCGCGGTCGAGGATGGTGAGCTGGGGCGGCTTGAACTCGACGAGCACGAGCCGGTCCTGGTCGGCCGCGATCCACGTTGGTGCGACGAGCGACCCCGTGTCGATGAGCCGGCGGTAGCGACCATCGGCGCCGTACACCTGGATACGCGCGTTCGTCCGGTCGCAGACGTAGAGCTCGGGCTCGCCGCGGCGGAGGTCGGTGTACACGAAGTGACAGGTGTCGAACCGTCCGGCTCCCTCAGTGCCGTCGAGCGTCCCGACGTACGCGCCCTCCGCGGTGAAGCGATGCACGAGGCTCTGCCCGTACCCGTCGGCTACCCACACGTCGCCGCTGCCGGGGACGATGGCCACGGCGGTCGGCCGGTAGTCACCTTCGCGATAGGCCTCGTGGTCCGGGCGCGCGATGCGCTGCAGCTCGCGGCCCTCGATCGACACGGCCACGACGGTCGACGCATCCCACGTCTTCGGGAACTTGTAGCCGGCGTCGAGCCGTAGCTGGTTCGCCGCGTCCGCGAGCCATAGCCGTTCGCTACCGGTGGACCGGTCGTACGTCATGCCGTGGGCCTCGGCCACGGGCATGCCGACCGTCCTTCGCAAGGTGCCGTCAGGAGCGATGATCTGCATCCGCGGCGCACCGGCCTCGTACATCGCGATGTCGCCCGACGCGAGCGTGACGACTCCGCGGTGCGGCCACGCGACAGGATCCGCCGCCGGCCCCCAGCCGTCGACCCATACGTACGCGAGGGCGCCACAGCGAAGGGTCTCGGTCACTCGGCCCCCACCTCGACGTCGAACTCCTCGATCACCGGATTCGCCAGCAGCTCGTCGCCCATTTTCTTCGCTGCCGCGCTGGCCGCGGGCAAGCCCTCGGCCGAGAACCGCACGACGATGACCTTGCCGGTACGCACGTCCGCGATCTCCATGCCGAGCGACCGCAGCGCGCCCGCGACCGCCTCGCCCTGCGGATCGCGGATCTCGGCCTTCGGCCTGATGCGGATCGTCGCGACATACGCGCTCACGCGAGGTCCGTGCCGGTGAGCTTCCGGTAGCAGTCGCGGTAGCGGTCGGTCGTCCCACGCACGACCGCATCGGGCAGCGCCGGCCCGGGCGGCTCGTGGTCCCAGCCCTGCGCGTTGAGGAAGTCGCGGACGAACTGCTTGTCGTACGACGGCGGCGCGCCGCCCGGCCGGTACGTCGCGGCGTCCCAGTAGCGCGACGAATCGGGGGTGAGGGCCTCGTCGATGAGCATGAGCTTCCCGTCGAGCAGGCCGAACTCGAACTTCGTGTCCGCGAGGATGAGCCCCTGCCCGAGGGCGTAGGCGTGCGCGTGGCGGAACAGGGCGATGGTCACGTCCTCGAGCTGCTTCGCGAGATCGCGGCCCAGCGCCGCGGCCAGCTGCGCACGAGAGATGTTCTCGTCGTGCCCGGTGATCGCCTTCGTCGCCGGCGTGAAGATCGGATCGTCCAGCCGCGCCGACTCCAGCAACCCCGGCGGGAGGCGCTCGCCCGCGACCGTGCCGGTCTTGCGGTACTCCGCCCAGCCCGAGCCCGCGAGGTAGCCGCGCGCGACGCACTCGTAGTCGATGCGCTCCGCGCGCTTCACGAGCACCGAACGCCCGGCGAGCTCGCGGTGCTTCGCGAACGGCGCCGGGAACTTCGCGAGATCGGTCTCGAGGAGATGATTCGGCACGATCTTCGCCGTCCGGCCGAACCAGAAGTTCGAGAGCTGCGTGAGGACGCGACCCTTGTCTGGGATCGGCGTCGGCAGCACGACATCGAATGCCGAGAGCCGGTCGGAGGCGACCATCACGAGCCGGTCCGGCCCTGCCTCGTACACCTCGCGCACCTTCCCGTGACGGAACAGCGTGGCGCCGGAGATCGCGCTCTCGGTCAATGTCATTCCGGCAGCACCCCCGCGAGCTTGGTACGCCAGATCTTCGCGACATCGCGGGCCACGTCCGCGGACAGGCCGCGGTACTCCTCGGGCTGATCGAGGATGCGCCGCTCCTCGGGCGTAAGCGCGGCGAGGACGGGCTTCAGCTCCGGATCGAGCGCGGCGAGCTCGAGCGCCGGCCGGCCGCTGCGCTCGGTCTCGAGCGTCAGCCGCCGCACGGCCTCGTGCGCATCGGTATGGCCGTGCTTCGCGAGCAGCACGTAGAGCGCCTCGGCGATGATCCCGCCCTTCGACAGGCCGACGTTCGCCTTCATCCGGTCGCGGTCGATGTGGATGCCGTCGATCGACGCGCCCAGCCGCGTGGCCGCGTACGCCGTCGCCGCGATGAGCTCGCCGCTGAATCGCTGCGACGCCGAATTCGTCAGATCGCGCTGGTGCTCGCTGATCTGATCGAGGTACGTCGTGATGATGCGGGGCATGAACGCCTTCCACATGCTCTTCACGTTCTCGAACGAGACCGGGTTGCGCTTCTGCGGCATCGTGGAGCTGCCGACCTGCTGGGCCTGGAAGCCCTCGGCGATCTCGGCGATCTCGGTGCGCTGCAAGTGGCGCATGTCGTCGGCGAGGTTGGCCATGACGCCGAGCGCCGTCACGCAGGCGTGCGCGAGATCGCTCCACGCTTCGGGCTCGACGATCTGGGTCGAGTGGCTCGCCGGCACCAGGCCGAGATGCGCGAGGTACCGCCGCTCGAGCGCGCGGGGGTCCTTCGCCAACAGCGAGGGCGCGTTGTACGCGCCGACCGCGCCGGAGAGCTTTCCCGGGAGAGCGCGCGCCGCGGCCTGCAAGAACAGGATCCGGCCGCCGATGCGGCTGACGTACTCCGCCACAGCGAAGCCGAAGGTGATGGGGACGGCATGCTGGCCGTGCGTGCGACCAGCCTGTGGGGTATCGGCCTCGCCTTCGGCCAGCGCGATGAGCCGCGACGCGAGGAGGCCGAGCCGGGGGATGACGACCCGCTCGACGGCCTCGCGGTAGCGCCAGGCGTTCGCCGTATCGACCACGTCCATCGACGTCGCGCCGAGATGCACGAAGCGACGAGCGTCGGGAGGGACCTTGGCGCGGATCTGGTTGACGAGCGCCCGGACGTCATGGCCGATCCGCGCCTCCTCGGCGTACACCTCGGCGGCCCCGATGCGATCGGCCGCGGCGGCGATCGCGTCAGCCACGCCGGCCGGCGCGATGCCTTCTTCGGCCAGCGCACGCGCGAGCGCGGCCTCGGCCTTCGCCTGGGCGCGCACGCGCCCCTCCTCGGAGAGATACGGATGCAGCGCGGCGTACAGCTGCGGGTCGCCGCCATAGAAGCGCGAGTCGAGGGGCGAGATCGCGTCGAACCGCGACGAGAGCGTCACGGCGACAGGATCCGCGCGGCCATGCTCTGCCGCATGGTCTGGATGCGCGACGCGAGCGCCTCGTCGCCCAGCGCGAGGATCTCGGCGGCGAGGATCGCGGCGTTCGCCGCGCCGGCCTCGCCGATGGCGACGGTCGCGACCGGCACGCCGCGCGGCATCTGCACCGTCGAAAGGAGCGCGTCGAGCCCGCCGGCGATCGCGTTCGGCGACGCGAGCGGCACACCGATGACCGGGAGCGTCTGATGCGCCGCGACCGCGCCGGCCAGATGCGCCGCGCCGCCGGCCGCCGCGATGATCACCTTCACGCCGCGGCCCGCGAGGCCCTTCGCCCATTCGCGCACCTCATCGGGGGTCCGATGCGCCGAGAGAACACGGGTCTCGTACTCGATGCCGAGCCCTTTGAGGGTCTCTTCGGCGACGGTCATGATCTGCGCGTCGCTCGAGCTGCCCATGACGATCGCCACCTGCGCGCTCATGCGGTGACCTGCACCCGGCCCTCCGAAGCGGCGATGTCCGAACGATAGAACCTGCCCCGCCACGTGATCCGCTCCGCGGCCGCGTACGCGCGATCGCGGGCGTGCGCGGGCGTGTCGCCCTGCGCGACGACATGGAGCACGCGGCCGCCGGCGGTGACGTAGCCGCCGTTCGCCGCCCGGCGGGTGCCGGCGTGGAACATCCAGGCGTCGTCGGGAAGGTCGCCGATCGTGATCGGATCGCCGAGACGCGGCATGGCCGGATACCCCTCCGCGCAGAGGGCGACGTCGACGTACGCCCGCTGGCTGAAGCGCACCGGATTGGTATGCACGTACGCCGCGAGCCGCCCCTCACCGAGCGCCTGCATGAGCTTCGCGAAGTCGCCGCCGATGCGCGGCAGGATCACCTGCGCCTCCGGATCGCCGAACCGCGCGTTGAACTCGATGACCTTCCAGCCCTCGGCGGTGTTCATGAGCCCCGCGTACAGCACCCCGCGATACGGCGTGCCCCGCTGGACGAGCAGCCGCGCCACCGGAGCGATCAGCCGATCGGCGAGCGCCTGCGCGTCGCGATCCGGCAGCACGCGCGTGGGCGAGCAGGCGCCCATGCCACCGGTGTTCGGGCCGGTGTCGCCATCGCCCAGACGCTTGTGATCGCGTGCGGGCGGGAGCGCGACGACGGTCTCGCCGTCCACGAGCGCATGCAGCGACGCCTCTTCGCCGGTCAGGACCTCTTCGAGCAGCACGCGACCGGCGCCGATCGCGCTCTGCGACAACGCCGCATCGGCCTCGGCGCGATCGCGGGCGACCACCACGCCCTTGCCGGCCGCAAGACCGTCGGCCTTCACCACGACCGGCCCGTCGCTCAATCCGCCGCGCGCCGCCTGCGCGTCCGGAAAGGTCCGGAACGACGCGGTCGGGACGCCGGCCTCCCGCAACGCGTCCTTCGCGAACGCCTTGCTCCATTCGAGCTGCGCGGCCTCGCGCGACGGACAGACGACCGTGACGCCCGTCCGTCGCAGCACGTTGCCGATGCCGGACGCGATGAGCTGGTCGGGGCCGACGATCACGAGGTCGATGGACGAAGCTGCGATGTGCTGCTCGAGCCGGCCGGCTTGATCCGTCGGGATGTCGAGCGTCCGCGCGAAGAGCGACATCGCCGGGTTGCCCGGGATGGCGTCGATCGTGTTCACGCTGTCACAGCGGGCCAGCCGCCAGGCGATGGCGTACTCGCGCCCGCCGCCGCCCAGGACGAGCGCGTTGATCCCGGCGCCGGCGTGCGCGCGGCCCGGACTGCGCTGAGCGCGCTGGGCCGCGATGAGCTTGCGCATCCGCTCGCCGTCGTTGAGCCACTTCATCCCGCCACCGCCGCTATTCCCATTCGATCGTCGCGGGCGGCTTGGACGAGATGTCGTACACGACGCGGTTGATCGCGCTCACCTCATTCACGATGCGCGTCGAGATGCGCGCGAGGAGGTCATACGGGAGGCGGGCCCAGTCCGCGGTCATGAAGTCCTCCGTCGTGACCGCGCGGAGCGCGACCAGGAAGCCGTAGGTGCGGAAGTCGCCCATCACGCCGACGCTCTGGACCGGGGTCAGCACCGCGAACGCCTGCGCGACGCTCTTGTAGAGGTCGGCCGCGCGCAGCTCCTCGAGGAAGATCGCGTCGGCTCGGCGAAGGATGTCCAGGCGCTCCTTCGTGAGCTCGCCGACGACGCGCACAGCCAGGCCGGGACCCGGGAACGGATGCCGCCACAGGATGTCCTCGGGGATGCCGAGCTCGGCGCCGACGCGGCGCACCTCGTCCTTGAACAGCCGGCGCAGCGGCTCGACGACCTCGAGCGACATGATCTCGGGCAGCCCGCCGACGTTGTGGTGGGTCTTGATGCGCGCGCTCGTCTTGCTGTCCTTCGCGCGCGACTCGATGACGTCCGGGTAGATCGTGCCCTGCACGAGGAGATCGACGTGGCCGATGCGCCGGGCCTCCTCCTCGAAGCAGCGGATGAATTCCTCGCCGATGATCGCGCGCTTGCGCTCGGGATCGGTCACGCCCGCGAGCTTCGACAGGAATCGGGCCTCGGCGTCGACCGGCACCAGACGCAGCCGCGGACCGAACGTCGCGACGACCTGCTCGGCCTCGCGCTCGCGGAGCATGCCGGTATCGATGAACACGCAGGTGAGACGGTCGCCGATCGCGCGCGCAACGAGCGCGGCCGCGACCGCCGAGTCGACGCCGCCCGACAGCGCGAGCAGTGCCCGCCGATCGCCGATGACCCGCTTGAGCTCGGCGACCGACTCCTCGACGAACGCCGCGGGCGTCCAGTCGCCCTTCGCGCCGCAGACGTGGAGCACGAAGTTGCGCAGGATCTCCGCGCCGTGCGGGGTGTGCGCGACCTCGGGATGGAACTGCACGCCGAAGCGACGCGCGCCGTCGCTCATCGCGGCGGCCGGGAGGCGGTCGGTGCTGGCGGCGGCGTGGAATCCATCCGGCAGCGTGCGCACCGAATCGCCATGGCTCATCCAGGCGCGCTCGGCCTCAGCGAGCCCGTCGAAGATGCCGGAGCGGTCCTGCATCGCGACGGTCGCCGGTCCGAACTCGCGCTTGCCCTCGGCGACGACCAGGCCGCCGGGCAGCACGTGCGCCATGAGGTGCATGCCGTAGCAGATGCCGAGGACCGGGAAGCGACCGTCGAGGATCGCGGGATCGACGAGCGGCGCGTCCTTCTCGTACACGCTCGCCGGTCCACCGGAGAGGATCACTCCGATCACGCCGCGTGCCGCAAGCTCCGCGGCGGTCACGTCGTGCGGGAAGATCTCGCAGTACACGCGCGACTCGCGCACGCGCCGGGCGATGAGCTGCACGTACTGGCCGCCGTAGTCCAGTACGGCGACGGTTTCGCGCGCGACGCTCTGCGTCGACCCGTCGTTCGTGACGGTCCGGGCGTCGGTGCCCATCAGTACTGCGTCGCCCCGGTGAAGGTGAACGCCGCAAGGCGGAGCGCCGGCACGCGGTACGAGCTCACCTGCAGGCCGAATTGCTCGCCAGGAACGAGGAGCGCGAGCTCCGACCCGATGCCGAGCGTGCCGTCGAGGGCCTCGTGATACGACTGGGTGAACCGGAAGTTCTTCACCGGGTACGCGATCTCGCC
>DATCPY010000118.1:0-21343 GCA_036569845.1 Candidatus Limnocylindria bacterium
GCCTTGTACTGTGTGGGTTCGCGTGAGGAGGGGTCCCCCTATGGTCGCTCGTGTTCGCCGCGCCGGCGCCTTCCGTACGGTCGTCGTGGGTGTCCTCGCGTTGCTCATCGGAAGCACGAGCGTGGTGATCGCGACCGGCGGTATCCCCGGCTCCGATGGCCGTATCCAAGGTTGCTACAACCAGGTGAACGGCAACCTTCGGGTCGTGACCAGCTCCCTCGACTGCAGGAAGGACGAGCTCTCGATCTCCTGGAGCCAGACCGGCCCGCAGGGCCTGGCCGGCCCGACGGGCGCCACCGGCGCGAAGGGTGATACCGGTGCGACCGGCGCCAACGGAACGAACGGGACCAACGGCGCGACCGGCGCTACGGGTCCGACTGGCGACACCGGACCGACCGGCGCCACTGGTGCGACGGGACTCTCAGGGGCCACCGGTGCGACCGGACCCACGGGCGCGACCGGAGCCACGGGACCAACGGGCGCAACAGGCGCCACCGGTGCGGCGGGACCGACCGGCGCAAGCGGCGCATCTGGCGCCAGCGGCGCGATCGGCCTGCAGGGCCCGTCAGGGGCAAGTGGTGCATCCGGAGCTGCCGGTCCGAGTGGACCGCAAGGTTCGACGGGGCCAACCGGAGCGAGCGGCGCGTCCGGAGTGAAGGGCGATCCGTGCCTGTCGAGCGACCCGGCGTGCGTGGGGCCGAAGGGTGACACCGGTGCGACCGGTGCTGGTTTGCTTGTGGGAGCACCCTGCACGACTTTCACTGGTCAGCCCGGGACTGTCGCGCTGACCTCTGACAATGCGTTCCGTTGCGTGCTGACGGCGGTGCTCACGTACATCGCGGTCACGTTCCCGGCCGCAGCGACCGTCGACCAGGGCGTCACGCTCACTGCGACCGCGCAGGACGCGAGCCACAACACGCTGACCTCGTACAACGCCGCGTGCGCCTACACCAATACCGCGGCGCTTGCGCTGACTCCCGTCACCTGCGGGAGCTTCGTGAACGGCGTGAGCACGACGAGCGTCGTGTTCGGCGCCCCCGGCTCGACCATGCTCACCGTGACTACTGGTGGGCTCTCCGGCACTAGCGGGGCGATCACGGTGGCTGCGGCGTCGTCGTGCACCCACGAAACGGGCGTGGGAGGGATGACGTATCAGCTCTGCGTGCCGCTCGGCGTGCCGGGCAACGAGACCACGTACACAGAGACGATGGCGTTCGCGGCGGCCGATGCCGTGATCGCGAGGGAATTTTCCTTGACCGTCGTCAGCAGGAGTTACGTGTCCTGCGGTGGATTCGGCGCGGTATGGCTGAAGATGACTCTCGCCTACTACCCCTCCCCAGAGCTTGAGGTGATCTGGCAGTACGCGGGGCCGGCGGCCGGACGTGTCTATGCGGTAGGGGGCGGTTACGGCGCAGTGTGCCCGACGACCTTTGAACCGACCTGGAACTAGTGAGCACGCTCGCGGCGAGTTAGAGGGGCCGCCCCTGCTCGGGGCGGCCCCTTCGCTACGCGCCAGACGTGTTGGCGGCTGGAGCGACCTCAAGATGATCGGGCGGTACGCCCATCAAGGCCCGCTGTCCGAACGGCGGCGGGGTCCGAGTCCGATGGACGCGCTCCTGCGAGATCGCAAGAACGTGGGAGTTAGATCGTCGTTCGGGAAATCAGTTGATGGGGCAATCGTCGAGCTCCGAGGCAGATCGGCATGATTGCGAAGCAATATGCCGATCTGCTGGGGAGAGAGGATTCGAACCTCTGATTGGCTGATCCAGAATCAGCTGCCTTACCGCTTGGCCACTCCCCAAAGAGCGCCGGCTGAGGGTCGATTATCGCATCACGGTCCGGGTCGCGTCTCCGCTCTCCCCCGACAGGGGTACGCGGTTTGGAGCGGTCTGACTAGGCTGATTGGCCGGAATGATCAGCACTGAAACGGGCGTCTACCTGCAATTCTTCGACGAGGGCGAGCCGATCGAGAGAGAGCTGCCGCCCCTCGGGCCGTTCGAGCTTCTGATCATCCGCCACAACCGGATCATCGGCGACCGCGAGCAGGTCGAGCACGACATGATGGGTCTGGGCTCCGTCGAGCGGTGGCTCGAGGCCGAGCTCGAGCTCCGCCGCGCGCTCGGTGACGAGCCCGGCGGCGTCCGGCGGAATCACATGCGCATCCGCGCCCCTCGGGGCGACATCATCGTCCGGTTCTACGACTACGCCGGCGACGAGCCGCCGAAGGTGCCCGAGCTCGGGCCGTTCTATGCGCTCACCGTCGGGAAACGCGAGCTTCGGGCCGACGACAAGCTCATCGCCATTCGATCGACCGACATGTCCCCCTGGACGCTGACCGACGCGGTCCGGCCAGGCATCGCCGGGATCAACAAGGCCGACTTCTCCGTCTTCTCCATGAGCGCGCGCGAGCCGGTGGCCACCGCCGGTGCGACGCCACCACCGCGACCGCAACCCGCGCCGGAAGCGACTGCCGTGCCGACACCTCTGTCGCCCGTCGAGGCGCCGTACACCGGTCCGCAAGCGGAGTTCATCGAACGCCGCAAGGTCCATCGCGAGGTCTACGTCGCCCGCCCCGTCAACACCGCGGAGGAAACGCTCACGCCGGCGGACGTGAACCTCATCCTGAAAGTCGACAAGCTGAAGCAGCAGGAGCTCGCCGAGCAGCTGATGATCGAGCGGCTCCGGCGCGAGCAACATGTCTCGCCCGAGAGCGCGCTGCACGCCGAGGCGGGCGCGGGCGTACCGATGCGCTTCCAGCCTCCGGTGCGCGAGCGTGAGGTCGCACAGGAGGCGGCCGAGGCGGCACAGGAGTACGAGGACGAGCCATTCAGGTCGCGGTTGCTTGCGTTCCTGTGGAGATTTCGCATCGCGATCGTGACCGTGCTCATCGGCGCCGCGCTCCTGAGCGCGTACGGCTACCTCCAGCCGAAGGTCGCGAGCAACGCCACGCCGCCGCCGCTCAGCTTCGCGGCGATGGGGACCAAGATCCAGGGCCCCGAGTGGACGTACACGATCACGTCGGTCGAGCGGTCGCTCAAGCTCGGCGGGCTACCGGCGGCCTCCGGCGGATTCCTCATCGTCCACATCACCGTCGCGAAGACGAACCCCGACGCGGCGCCACTCTCGACGGGCGACTTCGTCCTCATCGATGCCAACGGCGCACGCGGCCTGGCGTTCGCGCCGACGAGCGACGTCTATGCGAAGTCCGCCGGGCTGGTCTGGGCCCAGAAGTACTCGCCCGGCCAGTTCGTGCAGAACCACCTGGTCTTCGACGTGAGCCCGACGGCGAAGAACCTCCTGCTGCTGATCAAGCCCGTGAACGTCGAGGTGCGGCTGCCCGATCCCTAGCCCGCGTCGAGCGCCGCGCGCGTGCGCGGGCCGGCTGTTCGCTTCGCGCGCCGGACCGCGCGCAGATCCGCGGGCGTGTCGATGTCGAGGCCGAGCCGTCCGATCCGGAGCACGCGGCCGTCGGCCCCCGCGGCGAGCCGGTGCGCCGCGAGGCTGCGGCGGCCGAATCGCGGCGCGATGC
Source organism: Candidatus Limnocylindria bacterium (assembly GCA_036569845.1). Classification (GTDB taxonomy): domain Bacteria; phylum Chloroflexota; class Limnocylindria; order P2-11E; family P2-11E; genus UBA4735. The sequence continues at coordinate 3,530 of DATCPY010000118.1, forward strand.
GTGACGGTGGCCGCAGATACAGCGCATTTGTCCCTGACCCCCGGCGATCCGGCACGATGACGACGGCCGACCGGCGACCGGCAGCGGCCACGCGCCGCAGATCGCTCGAGCGCAGCAGCGGCACATCGGCCGCGACGATCAGGACCGCGTCCGCGCCGTTGCGCCCGGCACGGGTCACGCCCCGTTGCGCGCCGTCGCGCGTGCCCCGGGCCGCTATGACCATCGCGCTCGCGCCGCTGGTCCGCGCCCGAGCGGCGAGCGAGGCCGCGTTGGTGACGACGAGCACCGGCCAGCCGGTCGCGACGGCTGCGGCGACGACGTCGTCGAGCATCGCGCGGGCGAGCCGCTCGCGGCCCGCCGGGCTCAGGACGCCGCGCAGCCGCTGCTTCGCGGTACGCGCGTCGCGCGCGAGGACCACGATCGTGATCTTCACGGCGCGGCGACGGCCGCGAGGGTCGCCCGCGCCAACGCCGCGCGAGACGCGGCGTCGCGCATGATCGTCGGCGTCACGGTGACGCGCAGCCCGAGCGCCTCGATGGCCGGGGCGAGTGCGCGATCCTGATCGTCGATCACGAACGCGCTCGCGATGCCGGCGTGGATCCGGGCTACCCCGAGCGCGGAGACCTCGTGGCCGAGCGCGGCGAGCATCGCTCCGGCCGGCCCCTTGATCGCGGCGCCGCCGACGATCGGACTCACCGCGACGACCTTGCTGCGTGCCGCAGCGATCGCGTCGCGCACGCCGGATAGGGCCAGGATCGGCCCGATGCTCACGAACGGATTGCTCGGCGCGATGACGATGAGGTCGGCCTCTGCGATCGCGGCCCGCACGTGCGCCGTCGGGGCGGCGTTCGGCTCGAACCGAAGCTCTCGGACCACGTCGGCGGTGCGGCGCTTCACGAAGTAGTCCTGGAACGAGATCCAGCCGCCATCGGTCAAGACCTCGGTGCGCTGCGGCGCGTCCGTGGCCGGTAGGATCCGCGCGCGGATGCCGAGCGCCGTGCGCATCCCGTCGACCACGTCGCTCAGTGACATGCCGCTCCGCAGCAGCCGGGTGCGATGGATGTGCGCCGCGAGGTCGCGATCGCCGAGCCGGAACCAGGTCTCGTCCCCGAATCGCGCCAGGGCGTCCTGCGCGTTGAAGGTCTCGTCGCGGCGGCCCCAGCCCTGGGCCTCGTCCACGACGCCGGCGAGCGTGTAGAGGACCGTGTCGATGTCGGGGCTCACCTGCAGGCCGTGGAACTCATCGTCGTCCGCGACGTTGACGATCGCCGTGACGCTGGCCGGATCGACCGCCTCGACGAGGCCGGCGAGGAAGCGCGCCGCGCCCACGCCACCGCACAGCACGGCGATCCGTCGCATTTGTGTCAGGCTATGCGGAATGGGCGACCGGCTCCCGCGTCCACGCGCGGACCTCGAGACCTTCCCCGCATACCGCACCCAACAGCTGGTGGCCGACGTACGCGTCAACGCGAATGAATGGCCCGAGCCGAATCCCGCCGGCCTCTACCTCACGCCCCAGGAGCTCGACGACATCCTGCTCAACCGCTACCCGTCCGCGGCCGCGACGGCGGACCTGCGCGCGACGCTCGCGAAGCGGTACGGCATCAAGCCGGAGCAGCTCATCTTCGGCAACGGCAGCAACGAGGTGTTGCTGAACGTCTTCTTCGTGTTCGGCGGTCACGGGCGGTCGACGCTGCTGTTCCAACCGACGTACTCGATGCACGCGCGGCTGACCCAGATCGCCGGCGGCACCGTGATCGAGGAGCAGGTCGGGCTGCCGTACGACGTGACGCTCGACGGCGCCCTCGCGGCGATGGCTCGCACCACGCCGAACATCGTCGCGTTCACGACGCCGAACAACCCGACCGGCAACCTCATCGACGAGACGATCATCCTGGCCGTCGCCGAGCGGTACCCGGAGACCGTCGTGCTCGTGGACGAGGCGTACAGCGACTTCGCGGGCAACACGGTCGTGCCGCACATGGCGACGCACCCGAACCTCATCGTGACCAAGACGTTCTCAAAGGTGCACGCCGCGGCCGGCCTGCGGCTCGGCCTCCTCATCGTCGACCCGCGGATCGGTGACATCTTCCGCGCGGTGCAGCTGCCGTACAACGTCAGCCCGCTCACCACCGTCGTCGGCGCGAAGATCGCCAAGCGCGACGACGACGTGCAGCGGCGCATCGCCGAATGCGCCGTCGAGCGCGAGCGCGTCTATAGCGCGCTCCAGCGCGCTCCCGGCGTAGAAGTGTTCCCGTCGGTCACGAACTTCATCCTGTTTCGGCTGGCCGATCGCGAGCCGGCCGAGGTGCACGCGAAATTCCTCGAGCACAGCGTCCTGATCCGCGACATCTCGATGTGGCCCGGGTGCGCGCGGTGCCTGCGGGTCTCGATCGGGACCCACGCCGAGAACGACCGCGTCATCGCCGCGATCGAAGCCGTCTTCGCCAAAGCGCCGGCGAGGGCCTGAGCGGTCGCCGACCGCGGCCCGCTCCTTCTTCTAGACGCGGCCAGCCTCCTATACCGCGCGTATCACGCCGTTCCGGAGCTCTTGGCGCCCGATGGCACGAAGGTCCACGCGGCGATGGGCTTCCTGAACTACGTGAGCCGGCTGCTGCCGGATCGCAAGCCGGGACGTTTCTTCGCCGCGCTCGACAACGACTGGCGTCCGGCGTTCCGCGTCGAGGCGCTACCGACATACAAGACGCACCGCGTCGCAGGACCCGACGACCCGCCGGACGACGTCGGCCTGCAGTTCCCGATCATCCTCGAGATCTTCGACGCGATCGGGCTCTCGTACGCCGAGGCGGACGGGTTCGAGGCCGAGGACGTCATCGCCACGCTCGCGGCCCGGACCGATGAGCGCGTCGAGGTCGTCACCGGCGACCGGGACCTCTTCGCGATCGTGCGCGATCCGCGGGTGAAGGTGCTGTACACGCTCCGCGGCGTGAGCGAGCTCGCGGAGGTCGATGAGGCGTGGATCACCGCGAAGTACGGCATCCCCGGCGACCGCTACCTCGACTACGCCCTCATGCGCGGCGATCCGTCCGATGGTCTGCCCGGGGTCGCCGGCATCGGGGAGAAGACCGCGAGCAGCGTGCTGCGCCGCTACGGCTCGCTCGACGCGGCGATCGCCGCGTCCGATCTCGATCCGGCCATCCGCCTCAAGCTGAAACGCTCCGCGGACTACCTCGAGGCCGCACGCCGGGTCGTGGCGCCGGTCGCGGACACTCCGGTGCGCGGCGGGGACGGCACCATCCCGACGGCACCGCGCGATCCCGAGCGGGCGCGCGTCCTCGGCGAGCGTTACCGCCTCAGCGGCAGCGTCGACCGGCTGATCGCCGCGCTCCCGTCCGTACCATGAGCGCGTGATCGTCTATCCCGCGATCGACATCCTCGGCGGCCGGGTGGTGCGGATGACCCGCGGTGACTTCGCCACGGTCGAAGAGGTCGCGCGCTCGCCGCTCGAGGCGGCAAAGCGGCTCGTCGCGGATGGCGCCGAGTGGCTGCACGTGGTCGATCTCGACGGCGCCCGCACCGGGACGCCCGCGAACCTCGACCACATCCGGGCGATCTCGAACCGGTTCACGGTGAAGCTCCAGGCCGGCGGCGGGATCCGCGACTTCGACACCGCCGAGGCGTTCGCCGAAGCGGGGGTGTCGCGCATCGTCGTGGGCACCGCGGCGATCCGCGATAGGGAGCTGATCGGCCGTCTCGTCGACCGGCACGCCGACGGGATGGCCGTCGCCGTCGACGCGCGCAACGGCCTCGTCGCCTCATCGGGCTGGATCGAGACCTCGAACGTGAAGGCCACCGATCTCGCCCGCGACCTCGCCATCCAGGGCGTGGCGACGCTCATCTACACGAACGTGTCCGTGGACGGGACGCTGCAGGGCGTGGACCTCGCGTCGACCGAGACCGTGGCCCGCGCGTTCGGTGGCGATCTCATCTACTCCGGCGGCGTGGGCTCCGTCGACGACGTCACGGCGCTCGCGCGGCTCCGCCATCGCGGACTGCGCGGCGTCATCGTCGGCCGCGCGATCTACATGGGCCGCTTCACCCTCGCGGAGGCCCTGGCCGCAGCCCGGGCCGCCTGATGCTCGCGACGCGATCGCGCGAGGCGGTCGAACCGCCGCTCGATGTGAACACCATCGTCGTGACGGACCTCGTGAAGCGCTACAAGGGTGCCGAGCAGAACGCGGTCGACGGGATCAGCTTCTCGGTCAGAGCGGGGGAGCTCTTCGCACTCCTTGGTCCCAACGGCGCGGGCAAGACGACGACGATCTCGATCCTTACCACGACGCTCGCGCCGACATCCGGCGTCGCGCTGATCGGCGGCCACGATCTCGCGACCGACCAGAGCGCCGTGCGCCGCGCTGTGGGGATCATCTTCCAGAAACCGAGCCTCGACCTCAACCTCACGGCCGAGGAGAACGTGCGGCTGCACGCGATCCTGTACGGCCTCTTCCCGTACCGGCCGTTCTTCCCGCTGATGCCGGTCGCGTACCGCGACCGGGTGCGCGAGCTGTCGGCGATCCTCGGCATCGAGCGAGAGATGTTCAAGCCGGTGAAGACGTTCTCTGGCGGGATGAAGCGAAAGCTCGAGATCGTGCGCAGCCTCATGCACCGGCCGCGCGTCCTGTTCCTCGACGAGCCGACCGCAGGCTTGGACGCCCCGAGCCGGCGGGCGCTGTGGGACTACCTGCGCGAGGTGCGCGCCGAGACCCGGGCGACCGTGTTCCTGACGACCCACTATCTCGACGAGGCCGAGGACGCCGACCGCATCTGCATCCTCGACAAGGGAAAGATCGTCGTCGAAGGCACGCCCGCGGGCGTGAAGCAGGATCTCACCACCGAGTATCTCGTCGTGGACGCGGCCGATCGCGACGCGCTGCGCCGCGAGCTCGTCGCGCGAGGTATCGATCACCGGGAGACCCCCCTCTTCGAGATCCCGCTGGACGGCACCGGGGCGCATGCGATCCTCAAGGCGATCGATACGCCCCTCACCACGGTCCGCACCGTCGCGCCGTCGCTCGAGGATGCATACATCAAGGTGCTCGCGCGATCGTGATCGCCGCCGCAGAGCTTCACTCGATCCTCGCGCTCGCGCAACGCGACCTCACGAAGCTGCTCCGCGACCGCGCTCGCCTCATCACGACGGTCATCTTCCCGTTCATCTTCATCGGCGCCCTCGGCGGCACCCTCGCAGCGAACTTCGGGCGCGCGCCGGGCTTCGACTTCCTGACGCTCACCTTCACCGGCGTGTACGCCCAGACGCTGTTCCAGAGCACGGCGATGGGCATGATCTCGCTCGTCATCGACCGCGAGAACGACTTCAGCCAGGAGCTCTTCATCTCGCCCGTGTCGCGTTACACGATCATCGCCGGGCGGATCCTGGGCGAGACCCTCGTCGCGCTGCCGCAGGCGCTCGCGATCATTGCGTTCGGTCTCGTGATCGGGATCCCGATCTCGCTGGCCCAGCTCGTCGCGCTCATCGGCACCGGCCTGATCGTCGCGTTCTTCGGCGGCGCGTTCGGCGTGTTGGTGCTCGCCTTCCTGAACAACCAACGCGCCGCGAACCAGGTGTTCCCGTTCATCTTCCTGCCGCAGTTCTTCCTCGCCGGCGTGTTCACGCCGATCCAGGTCATGCCGTGGTACCTCGAGATCGCGTCCCGCATCGCGCCGCTGCGCTACGCCGTCGACTTCGTCCGCGGCGTGTTCTATTCGGGCTCGCCCGACTACGGGCACGTCGTGCTGCAGGATCCGGCCGCGAACCTCGCGGTCATCGTGCCGGCGTTCGTCGTCTGCATCGTCATCGGGACGTTCTTCTTCGTCCGGTCGGAGCGCAACCGCTAGGTCCATCGAGCGCAGGGGTCCTGCGTCATCCGATTTGATGAGGGACCCTCACCGCCCGGCGTAGGACCCCGTCCCAACGGCGTGTCGGTGTAGGCGAATCCCCCGAACGGGGTGTCACCCGGCCTACCTCTCCCGGTACAACACAGCGGCGACCAGGGGATGGTACGGAGGTCACGGGTGGGTTCGAGGCTCGTCACGCGCATGGTCATCGGAGCGGTCGCCGCCGCGCTGTTCCTCGGGACGACTCCGCTCGCAGCCGCGTCCAAGAGCCGGGCGTCGATCGTGGACCCCGCGCTGCTCGCCGACGCGAAGGCGAACCCGAACGCGCTGTTCGCGGTCATCGTCCGTGGCTCGGCGACGCTCGGAAAGAGCTCCGACAACCGGACCCGCGTGAAGAAGGCCGAGGACGCGCTCGCCAGCTCGAACGACGGCCCGCGACGCACGCTCTCGATCGTGGGCGGCGCGTCCGGCACGCTCCGCGGCGCCCAGATCCTCGCCCTCTCGAAGGTGCCCAACGTCGATCGCATCCTCCGCGACGAGCTGTTCAGCGTGTCATGGAACGCTGACGACGCGGCCGCGTCGGCGACCGAAGCGGGGATGCTCGCGGTGAACGCCCCACAGGTGTGGTCGTCGCTCGGCGTCTCCGGCAAGGGCGTCGGGGTGGCGGTCATCGACAGCGGCGTCGCGGATCACGCCGATCTCGCGGGCCGCGTCGTCGCGCGCGCGGACTTCACGGGCGAGCGGTCGATGGGCGACCCCGGTGGTCACGGCACGCATGTCGCCGGACTCATCGCTGGGGACGGCACGTCGTCGAACGGCGCGTGGACCGGTGTCGCGCCGCAAGCCAACATCGTCAGCGTCCGGGTGATCGACTCGTTCGGCCACGCGAAGCTCTCCACGATCTTCGCCGGCATGCAGTGGGTCCTCGCCAACCGTGCCACCTACAACATCAAGGTCGCCAACCTGTCGTTCGGCGGCCCGGCGTTGAGCGGCTACCAGCAGGATCTGCTCGCATCCGCGACCGAGATGCTGAGCTTCGCGGGCCTGACTGTCGTCGTGTCCGCGGGCAACAGCGGCCCCGGTCCGAGCTCCATCACGAGCCCGGCGGACGACCCGTTCGTGATCACCGTCGGCGCGGCGGACGATGGCGCGACGCCGAGCCTGCTCGACGACAGCGTCGCGATCTGGTCGTCGCGCGGGCCGACCCCGTTCGACGGCATCGCCAAGCCGGACCTCATCGCGCCGGGCCGCAAGATGATCGGCCTCCGCTCCGCGGGCAGCGCGATCGACATCGCCTACCCCGAGCGCCGCGTGACGGCGCCGGGCGCGGCGGACGCGCAGTACTTCTCTATGTCGGGGACGTCGATGGCCGCACCGGTCGTGGCCGGGGTCGCCGCGCTGTACCTCGAGCGCAATCCATCGGCGAGCCCGATGACCGTGAAGCGGCAGCTCGTCGGCACGGCCCGGCCGCTGGCCGGCGTGCCGGCGACCGCCCAGGGTGGCGGAATGGTCGACGCGTTCGCCGCGCTCACGATGAGGGCCCCCTCGATGGGCTTCACGCGCTACGCCGCGAGCAACGCGTTCGCGGAAGCGGTCTTCGCGAAGGTCTACGGGCAGCCGATCGTCTGGCGCGACCCGTCGTTCCACGGCGGCGTCGACTCGCGCGGCCTGGCCTGGGCGGACATCACCTGGGACGACATCACCTGGGACGACGTCACCTGGGAGGACATCACTTGGGAAGCCTTCGACTGGCAGGACATCACGTGGGACGACATCACCTGGGAAGACATCACCTGGGAGACCTCGGCCGCGCCGCTCGGCGGTAGCGGTGCCGGCGGCTGGAGCCTGGTGAACTAAATGGACAGGGACGGGGTGCGTATGAAGAAGATCTTCGCAGACATCTACATCTTCGCGGTGGTCGCCGTGGGCGCCGGGTTCCTCGTTGCCGGATCGCTCGGCGTCAAGGTCGCGAGCCTCGATCCGCTCATGTTCGTGCTGCTGCTCGGGCTCGCCGCGGCCGCGCAACGCAATCCCGTCATGCTCTTCCGCTCGAGCGCCATCTCCATGTCATTCGCGATCAAGGTCGCGGCGTACGTCCTCTTCGGTCTCGGCGTGGCCCTCTGGGTGAACGTCGTCGTGGCCGCGGTGAACGCCTTCACGCCGAAGCCGAAGCCCATCCGCAAGGCGGCGTTCAACTTCGGCCAGCTGTCGATCTCGACGACCTGCGCCGCGACGACCTACGGCCTGGTCGGCGGCAAGACGTCGCCGACCGACCTGACGAGCACGGTCATCGCGGTCGCCGTGTCGGCCGCGGTGTACTTCCTCGTGAACTCGACGCTCACGGCCGGGGTGATCGCCCTGACCTCGGAGGCCAAGTACCAGGCGGTCTGGCGTCAGAACTTCAGCTGGATGCCGGTGAACTACCTCGCCACGGCGGTCAACGGCGCGGCGCTCGCGCTCGCGTACCAGGCGCTGGGCGTCTTCGGCGCCGCGGTCTTCGTCCTGCCACTGGGCGTTGCCTGGTACTCCTTCAAGCTGTACGTCGCTCGCTCCAACGAGATGCACGCCGAGAACGCGAAGCTGACCGAGCTCAACCGGCTGTTCGAGCAATCCAACATGCACCTCGCGGAGGCGCACATCTCGATCGTCGGTGCGCTCCTCGGGTCGCTCGAGGCCAAGAGCTCCACCGGCACGGCCCACTTGGCCGCGACGATCTACCGCTCTGTCGCGGTGGCCAAGCGCCTCGGCCTCGACCACATCGCCATCGAGGCGGTCCAGCTCGGGGCGCTCTTCCACGACCTCGGCAAGATCGCGATCTCCGACGCGATCCTCCACAAGCCTGATCGGCTGTCGGACAGCGAGTGGGCCGAGATCCGCGCCCACCCGATCATCGGCGCCAGCCTCCTCGCGCAGATGCCGGAGCTCGATCACATCCGGCCGCTCATCCTCGCGCACCACGAGCGCTTCGACGGCCGCGGCTACCCGAACGGCCTGAAGCAAGACGCGATCCCGCGCGCCGCGCAGATCATCGCCGTGGCGGACGCGTACGAGGCCATGACGACGCCACGCCCGTACCGTCGGGCGGTCACACCGGAGGCGGCGGTCGCCGAGCTCCGCGCGTGCTCCGGCACGCAGTTCGATCCCGCCATCGTCGAGGCCTTCATCGGCGAGCTCAATGTGTCACCGACGAGCGAGCTCGAGCACCTCACCGTGTACCAGCGCGCAGTCGACGCCGTGCGATCCACGGCGCGATAAGCAAAAGGGGGACAGCCATGTTCAAGACAGTTCGCGCACTCGTCATCGCGGTCGTCATCGCGGTCAGCCTGATCGGCAGCGCATCCGTCGCGAGCGCCGACACGATCGAGGTTCGCGCCTCGTTCAAGGCACCGCCGGCCCCGGCGCTTGCCGCCGATATCACCTGGGAATGACCCTGATCCGCGCGGCGACCGGAGAGACCCAGCTTCCGGCTCCGCCGCAGGCGCCCGCGCCCGAGGATTTCCCGGCCGTTCCGGTCCTCGAGCCGCCGCGCCTCCCATCCGCGCACGGCGCCGGCCTGGGCCTTGGCATCACCCTCGTGGTCGCGCTCGCGGTCGGGATCGAATGGCTCTCGGCGGACGCCATCCAGACGGCGCCCGTCCTATTCCTTGCGGTCGTGGCCGCGGCATGGTGGCTCGATCGCACCAGCGGGTTGGCCGTGGCGCTCGTCGCCGGCGTCCTGTGGACCGCCGTCGCCTTTGCCGCATCCCAGACCTTCGCGACCGGCGTCAGCGCGGCCGCACTCGTCGGCTCGCTGATCGGGATCGCGATCGCCGTCTCGGCCGCTCGGACCCGCGAACGGCGCCTGCGGATGGAAGAGCTTCGCCGCGAGCAGGCTCGGATGATCCTCGCCGTCCAGCTGCGCGAGTCCGTGGTCAGCATCGACGTCGCCGTGCCGCTCCTCGCGGATCCGATGAAGCTCGATCGGGCCCAGGGCGCGGCGTTCGATCAGGTCCGCCGCCACGCGCGCGGCCTCACCCGCCTGGCGAACGATCTCCTGACGCTCGATCAGATGGACACGCGGAAGATGGCGCTCACGATGGTGCCCGTCGACCTCGCGGCCTTCGTGCTCGAGATCACGGAGCAGCGCGTGCCGCATGACCGCGCCACGATCGTCGCGCCGTCGACGCCGGTGCAGGTGCATGCCGATCCCGAGCGGCTCCGCCAGCTGTTCGATCACCTGCTGCAGAACGCCCTGAAGTTCTCGGCGCCGAGCGCCGGCATCATGGTCAAGGTCTCCGCCGGCGCGGACGAGGCGCGCGTCGAAGTGCGCGATCACGGCGTCGGGCTGAGCGCGGACGACATGCAGGTGCTCTTCACCCGGTACGGGCGCATTCGCGATGCCCGGACCGCGAACGTGCCCGGGATGGGCCTCGGCCTCTACCTCGCGAAGCTCATCGCCGAGGCGCACGGCGGCGATCTCGTCGCGTCAAGCGCCGGTCGCGGTCTCGGTGCGACGTTCACCGTCGTGCTGCCGATCGCCGGTCGGCCGCGCCGTCCTCACCCTCAACGCGAGCTGCCCGCGTCCAGCTTCTGGGACTAGGGACCCGCTCCCTCGACCAGCTCCTGCGCGGCCTCAAGGCGCTCGAGCGTGCGCTCTTTCCCCAGCAGGACGATCGAACCGTAAAGCGGCGGTCCGACCCGCCGGCCCGTGACCGCCGCGCGGATGGCGATCGTGAGATCACGCACGGTCCAGCCGACATCCTCCGCCACCGCTGCGATCGCCTGCTCGATCCGGTCCGGGGTGAACGGCTCGAGGAACCGGAGCGCGACCGTCGCGCGGCTGAGCGCGGTGACGGTGTCGTGCGACTCGCGCTTCTTCGGTACCAGGATCGTCCGGTCATGCTCGAGCGGGTCGATGAACAGGAAGGCGATCTGCTCCTTCGCCTCGGCCAGCGTGGCCATGCGCTCCTTTATCAGCGGGACGACCTCGCGCACCAGCCCGCGGTCCCACTCGGCCGGGAGGAACGGCTCCAGTTGATGCATGAGCTCTGCGTCGGAGAGCTTTCGGATCCAGAGCCCATTGAAGAAGTTCAGGCGGTCGCGGTCCCACTTGCCGCCGGCCTTCTGGACGTGATCGATCCGCCAGCGCTGCACGAGCTCGTCGAGGGTGAAGATCTCCTCTTCGGTCCCCGATGACCAGCCGATGAGCGCGAGGTAGTTCGTCATCCCCTCGGGCAGGTAGCCCTCCTTGCGGAACTCCTCCACCTTCGTGGCGCCGTGCCGTTTCGCGAGCTTCTTCCCATCGGGGCCGAGCACATTCGGCAGGTGCGCGTGCGGCGGGACCTCCCAGCCGAACGCGCGATACACGAGGAGATGCTTGGGCGTCGATGGCAGCCAATCTTCGCCGCGGAACACGTGGCTGATCTCCATCACGTGGTCGTCGATGACGACCGCCAGCTGGTAGGTGGGGAAGCCGTCGGATTTCAGGAGCACTTGGTCCTCGATCGACCGCAGCGGCCACTCGACGTGCCCGTACACGAGGTCGTCGATCGCGATCGTCCCGTCCTCGGGGACCTTCAGCCGGACGACGTGTGGCTCGCTCGCCGCGCGCGCTGCCGCCTCGCTCGCCGGGATGTTGCGGCAGTGCCGGTCGTAGCGGGTGATCTCGCCGCGCGCCTGCTGCGCCGCCCGCATCTGCGCGAGCCGCTCCTTCGTGCAGAAGCAGAGATACGCGGCGCCGTCCGTGACGAGCCGGGCCGCATGCTCCTGATAGATCGGCAGCCGCTCGGATTGGACGTACGGGCCGAAGGCGCCACCCTCGCGCGGCCCCTCGTCCCAGCGGATGCCCATCCAGTGCAGCCCGTCGTAGATGCTGTCGATCGCCCCAGGCACCAGACGGTCCTGATCGGTGTCCTCGATGCGGAGGATGAGCTTCCCGCCTTCGTTCTGGCGGGCCATGAAGTAGTTGTAGAGCGTCGTGCGCACGCTGCCGATGTGCAGCGATCCGGTCGGAGACGGTGCGAATCGCACCCGCACGCTCATCTGCACCGAGTCTAAAGACCGTAAACTCGATCGCGATGACCGTGACGACGCGCCGCGAGCGGCGTGAACGCGAGCTCCGCCGCCGCCAGCGCGAGAAGCGCGGCGGTCAGCCGTCGCGCGGCAGCGGTGGCGGCCGGAACGTGCTCATCGGCATCGGCGTCATCGTGCTGTTCATCGTCGTGCTGCTCGGCCTGCGGCAGGCTGGGCTCCTCTCGGTCGCCCCGACCGTCGTGCCCTCTCCGACGCCGACCCCGATCACCGTCCCATCGGACGATCCGGCCCGCGGGGTGAAAGAGGCCGATCAGGGCAACACGCACGTGCCCGCCGCGCAGCCGGTCACGTACACCGGCGCGCTCCCACCGAGCTCGGGCTCGCACTGGGCCCAGCCGGCGGCGCCGGTGAAGGGCGGGATCTACGACACGCAGGTGCCCTTCGAGGCGACGACCCACAACCTCGAGCACGGCGGCATCGTCATCGTCCACAACGGACTGTCGACCACGGAGCTCGCCCAGCTCAAGCAGTTCGTGACCGACACGGCGAAGACGCGGTTCACAAAGATCCTGCTCGAGCCGTACACCGGCCTGAAGGACGCGAAGGTCACCGCGGTGGCGTGGGACTGGCGCCTGAATCTGCAGAGCGTCGACACCACATCACTGCTGAAGTTCATCACCGTCCACTACGACGGGTCGGATGCGCCCGAGCCGGGCGCCGGATGGTGATCGCGCTCCGCTAGTCGCCGTCACCCCAGTAACGCTCTTCCTTCCAGGGGTCGCCGGTGTTGTGGTACCCGTTGCGCTCCCAGAAGCCCGGCTTGTCGGTCGCCGCGAACTCGATCCCGCGAAGCCACTTCGCGCTCTTCCACGCGTACAGGCGCGGGACCACCAAGCGCGCGGGCTGACCATGCTCCGCGGTGAGCGCCTCGCCGTTCGCGCGAAGGGCGATGAGGCAGTCGTCGCGCCGGCAGTACTCGATCGGGATGTTCGCCGTGAAGCCGTACTCCGAATGTGCGATCACGAACTTCGCCTCGTCGGTCGGCTGCGCGAGCTCCACGATCTTCGCGAACGAAACGCCCTCCCACTTCTGATCGAGGCGGGACCACGTCGTCACGCAGTGCATGTCGGCGGTGATCTGGGTGTTGACCTCTTTGTCCAGGGCCTGCAGCTCGTCCCAGGTCCAGCGGAGCTCGTTCTTGACCTTCCCGAACACCCGAAGGTCCCAGGTCTTCGGGTTGAACGTCGGCACCGGGCCGTAGTGCAGGACCGGCCACTTCTCGGTGAGGTACTGGCCCGGCGGCACGCGCTCGGCCTTGCCGGGCGGCAGGTCCGCCTTCTTGGTGAAGAATTTCATTCGAGTCCCGCGGCGCGGCGCAACATCTTGAACGTGTAGATGCCGGTGTCGTGGCCGTCACCCCACTCGGGGGTCAGCCCGTACCGCCCCACCGCGTATACCTCCTTCAGCTCGGTCTGCTTGTCAGTGAACGTCGTGTCGGCCGAGACATTCCCTTTATAGGCGCCCTCCCCGGCGCAGTACGCGCACGGGCACCCGCGGCGGAAGGGCTCCCACGCGTACTCCGACACCTGGGCGTCGTCCCACGTCATCTCGAAGACGCGTCGCTCCGGGAGGATCCGCCAGCCGGTCGGCCGGTGGAAGACGTCGGCCACGAGGTCGATGATACGGACGCGATGGCCACCATGGATGACTTCGAGCGGATCGAAATGCGCGTCGGCCGGATCGTCGAGGTCGAGGACTTCCCGGCCGCGCGCAATCCCTCGTACAAGCTCACCATCGACTTCGGCCCGCACGGTGTGCGCCGCTCGTCCGCGGCCGTGCGCCCCTGGTACTCGAAGGAGCAGCTGCAGGGCCGGCTGGTCGTGTGCGTGACCAACTTCCCGCCCCGGCGCATCGCGACCTTCGATTCAGAAGTGCTCACGCTTGGCGCGATCGACGCCGCGAAGCGTGTCACGTTGCTCGAGCCGGACGCGGACTGCGAGCTCGGGAGCCGGATCGGCTAGGCCCGCATCACCATTCGAAGAAGCGCAGTCGGTCGAACGGCCAGAACCGCAAGATGACCTTCCCGATGATCCGGTCGTCCGGTTGCGGCCCGAACGATCGCGAGTCGCTCGACGCCTGACGGTTGTCGCCGAGCGCGAAGAACTCGTCTGCCGCGATCTTCAACGGGAACACCAGGGCCGGGGACTGCGGTGTCGTCACGCCGTGCGCGCCGGGGTAGTCGGTCTTCGTGCCGTTCACATAAAGGTTGCCGTCCTTGAGGTCGACGGTGTCGCCGGCCACGGCAGCGACGCGCTTCACATACGGGATCGTCGAATCGGTGGTCGGCTGGAACACGACGATGTCACCGCGCTGCGGCGTTCCGGCGCGGTAGTCGACTTTGCTCACGAGGACCCGATCCCCTTGGAGCAGCGTCGATTCCATGCTTCGCTGGCGGACCTCGGTGACCTGCACGACGAACAAGTTCAGGACCACCGAGATGATCACCGCGAGCGCGAGCGCCTGGATGATCTCCAGCGCGGCCCGCCAGGAGAACGGCGGGTCGGCCTCGTCCTTCGCCGCTGGGTCTTGGGGTCCGAGCGGATCGTTCGCCCGGTAGCTGTCCTTGACCGCCATCACGAGAAGTGTGTCACGCTGCGCGTCCCGTGGATGTGACCGAACGGTCGCTGTGGCGACACGGCGATTTCATGAAGCTCTGGACCGGGCAGACCGTCTCCGAGTTCGGTTCGGTCGTGACCCGAACGGCGCTTCCATTCACCGCGATCCTCACGCTTCACGCGACGGCGTTCGAGGTCGGATTCCTCGTCGCGTCGGCATCGACGGCTGTGCTGCTCGTCGGGCTGTTCGCCGGTGCCTTGGTCGACCGCTCACGTCGCCGCCCGCTGATGATCGGATCGGACGTCGTTCGCGCATTGCTCCTTCTATCGATACCGGCTGCCGCGGTGGCCGGCACGCTGCGGATGGAGCTCCTCTATGTCGTCGCGTTCGTCGAAGCCGCCCTCGGCTCGGTGTTCGACGTGGCCTACCGCACGTATCTGCCGGGGCTGCTACCGGAGCAGCGCCTCCTCGAGGGCAACGCGAAGATCAGCATGACCGGCGGGATCGCCGAGATCGGCGGACCCGGACTGGCCGGCGGGCTCGTGCAGCTGATCACCGCGCCGATGGCGATGCTGGTGGACGCCATCTCGTATGTGTTCTCTGCGATCACCATCGGCCTTATCCGCGCCCCCGAGCAGCACGTCGAGCACGTCGAAGGACCGGCGGGCCTGCGGCGCCAGCTTGCTGAGGGCTTCGCCGCCGTCGCGCATCATCCCCTGTTGCGGCCGATGGCCCTCGCGTCAGTGACCGGCGCGCTGTTCGGGAACTTCTACTACTCGCTGTACGGCCTATTCGCGCTCAACGAGCTCGGGCTGTCGCCGTTTCTGCTCGGCATCGTCGTCTCGGCCGGCGGGGTCGGCTCGCTCGCGGCGTCCGGGATCGTTGGTCCGCTGACCCGCCGGTTCGGCTACGGCCCGACGATCGTGTGGACCCGCGCCGCCGCCGCGGTCCTCTCTGTGCTGACGCCGCTCGCCGGCGGTCCGCCGTTCGTCGCGGCGGGATTTCTGTTCATCCCGCAGCTGTTCGGCGACGGGCTCTCCACGATCGGCAACATCGACCAGCTGACCGTGCGCCAGCAGGTCACGCCGCGGCGATTACTCGGCCGGGTGAACGGGACCCTGCATGTGCTCCTCGAGGGCGTCGGTCCGATCGGCGCGCTGGCTGGCGCGGCGCTCGCCGAAGCGCTGGGGATCCGGACCGCGATCTGGATCTCGGTGGTCGGCTCGTTCGCCGGTCTCGCCTTCCTGGTCTTCTCACCGCTCCGGACGCTGCGGGCGGTAGCAAGTCCGTAACGTCATCAACACAACGCCCGAAAAGCGGGCAGCAAAGTGTTGAACGACGCGAGCCTCCTCCTATAGTCCTAGTGCGTCCGTACTAGTCGTCGCAAAGTCGGACGCTTGGCGCACAGGGAGACAGGTGGGAAAGTCCGCGCGGATCTGGCTGACCGCTGTCCTTGCCGTGGCGATGATCGCCGCACAAGTACCGTCGTACCTCCTCGGCTCCAGCCGGATCTCGTCGACGGCGGCCGCGAGCACGGGTGACGTCTTGACCTGGACGAGCCGCACCAATCTGCCGGCTACGCGCTTCGGCTCGACCGCGGTGAACGCGGGCGCATTCGTCTACGACATCGGTGGCGCCGGCTTCACGTCGACCGCCAACAGCGGAGCGGTCACCGACTCGGTGAACACCGTCTACCGGTCGACGATCAACGCCAACGGATCGCTCGCCGGCTTCACCGCGGCCGCCGCGATGACCGATAGCCGGCTCTACCCCGCCGCGATCGCGCACGGCGGCTACGTGTACGTCTTCGGCGGCTATGGCGGCGGCAACACGAACAACAACTGGAGCGCCAGAAGCTCGATCGAGCGGGCCGCGGTGAACGCAGATGGATCGCTCGGTGCCTGGACCACTCTTGCGACAACGCTCTCGTCCGCCCGCGGGGGCATGGGGATCTTCTCTCCCGGACCGGCCGGGCGCTTGTACCTCGTTGGTGGCGAGACCGGCTTCGGCACCACCAGCCAGGCCGCGCTCGCAACGGTCGAGAGCATCGACTTCAGCGCCCTCGACGGGGCCGCCGCCGGAACGTGGCGGACCGAGGCCAGCCTGCCAGCCGCCCGCCGCGGCGCCGTCACCGTTGGCATCCAACAGCGCGCGCTCGTCACGGGCGGCTTCGATGCGAGCGGCCAGGTGACCCGGACGGTGTTCCGCGCGGACGTCCTCGCGGACGGGACGATCACGTGGTCGACCGACCCGATCCAGATGCCGGTTTCGCAGGGCATCGCGTCGCATGCCGCGGCCTTCAACAACGGCTTCCTGTACATCGCCGGCGGGATCGGGAACCAGACGAACACGCTGAACTGGATCGCGGTGAACTCCGACCAAACGCTCTCGGGCGCGTGGAAGACGTACCCGTCGGCTGGGGGCGCTGGATTCGCGACGACCACCGACAGCCCGATGGTGTCGGCGGGTCACGAGATCTATTACGTCGCGCACAACTTCGCGCGCAGCGACACGCTCGAGATCACCCTGGAGTCGGCGTCGGCGAACCTTTCCGCGACCCTCGCGGCGATGCCGGCCACCGTGGCTCCGGGTACCACCGTCACGCTTTCCGCATCGGCGACGAACGGCGGACCGGACGCCGCCACTGGCGTCCTCATCGACCTGAACATCGCGAGTGGCCTCACCCTCGGTACCCTCGGCGCGAACTGCGCGGTCTTGACGCTGCCGCAGAACTTCGACGCCGTGTACATCTACGTCCCGAGCTCCTACGTCGTCGAATGCACGGTCGGTGGCCTCGCCAGCGGCGCGACCGCGAGCGTGTCCGTGCCGGTGACACCGGCGGCGGCCGGCACCTACCCGGTATCGGCCTACGTCAGCGCGACCGAGCCGGACCCCAACGGGGACAACAACAGCGCGTCCGCCACCATCACCGCGGTCGTCGGGCTCATCGGTATCGCGAGCTGCAAGGGTGTCGTGCTCCCGTATGCGACGGTCGAGCTCCTCAGTGGGTCCTCGGTCGTTGCCACGACGACCGCGGCGCCCGACGGGAGCTACGGATTCACGAGCGTCGCCCCGAACACCACGTTCGGCCTTCGCTACACGAGCCAGAACCGTTTGATCGTCTGCACCGCGACCGCGGTGACGAATGACAGCGGTACCGGCCAGGTTTCGACCCCGCCAGCGCTGCCAAACCTGCACAACAGCACCTGGCCGACCGCCTATGCGCTGGACGGCGGCGGCGGCCCGGTGCAGGACTACATCGCGACGCCGCGGGACGCATGGTTCAAGGTGGCCATCGGTCCGAGCGAGCAGATCGTGGTGAGCCTGCGC
>DATCPY010000119.1:0-6802 GCA_036569845.1 Candidatus Limnocylindria bacterium
GCCGACCCGGCCTGCGGACTTGGCACCCCGAGCCGGACCGAAACCACCTCGCCGGCCTGCGTCCCTGCCCACAGGGTTCCGTCACGGTCCATCGCGAGGGAGGTGACGGACGCGTGCCGCGGCGTCGAGACCGTCACGATCGACTGCTTCGTCTGGTCGTAATACCCGATGCCGCCGCTCGCATCGTCCGCGTACCACACCCGCGCGGCCGAATCGACGAAGAGCGCGCTGATCGAGGACGTCTGGAAGTTGATCGCCGCGACCCGTTTCGTCAACGGATCGAGCGCCAGGACGCTGTTCGATTCGCCACCGGCCATCCATAGCTTGTCATCGGTGCCGATCGCGAAGCCGGCGGCCGTCGTCACGAACGGGAACCCGATCGTCTCGAGCCGACCGGTGCTCCGTGTGACGACCGAGATCCGGCCCTTGCCCTGATCGATCGCATACACGTGGGCGGTGCCCATGAGCAGGCGCGTGAACGTGCCGTCAGGAGATAGCTGAGCGACGTCGGTGACCGCGCCGGTCGTCGTGTCGATCGTCGCCAAGCGCCTCGCTTCGTCGAGGAACCACAACGTGCGACCGGAGCCTGCGATGAGCGTCGGCCTGCGGTTGTCGGTGAGCCCGAGGCGGTATGTGCCGTCAGCCCTGAGCTGCGCGGCCGGTGGGATCCCCGAGGGCCCAGCGATCGCCACAGCCGGGGCGCTTGACGACGGCGCCGACGCGCTCGGCTTGGCGGACGCGGTGGCTGCGGGTTCTGTCGCGGAGGGCTGGGTCGAGGGAGCAGTCGTGGGAGGCGCGGTCACCGCGACCGTGCTCGAACCGCTGAACGCGAGGGCTTGGCCGTTGTCGCCGCCCACCGCGAATCGCGCGGCGGCCGCGTCGTAGGTAAGGCTGTGGCCCGCGAGCACGACCGCGGACGTCGACAGCACGTGTCCCGTCAGGTCGATGACGTCGATCTCGCCCGCGCTGCCGCGATCCACGAGCGCCGCGAACCCGCCGCCGGGCATGGCGATGAGCGCCACCGGCCGGCCCGCGAGCGCCAGAGACGCGGGCAGCCCCGCGCCGCGGAACGTGACCTTGCTCGTCTCGCCGTCGGCGGACAGCACCGCGAGTTGCGTGCCGGTCACGTCGAACGCGGCCGCGACGCCGCCGGGCAGCTGATCCACGGACTTGTAGGTGGTCGCGTCCACCAACGTGGTCTCGCGCGCGGAGAGCAGCAGCGCCTGCGCGCCCTTCGCGTCGAGCACGACGAGCTGCGGCGCGACATCGACGGCGCGCACGCTTTCGACCTGCTTGCTGACCGGGTCGATGAATGAGACATGCCCGGTCGCGCCCCCGCCGACGACGGCCGCGGGCGTGGCGTTCGAGGCAGCCGCGCTCACCGACGCAACGACGATCTTCCCGCTGGTCTGGTCGACCTGGAGGCTCGTCGGCGTGCCGGTCACCGCGAGGGTCGAGGTCGCGACGATCGTGTGGCTGGTGGTGTCGATCTCGGTCAGCCGCTTCGACGTGGCGTCGAGCACGAGCACGCGATTTGTCGAAGGACTCAGCGCGAGGGCCGTCGGTCGTCCACCGACCGAGACGCGGGCCTGCTCGATCTGGGTCGTCGCGTCGACCGCGCTCACCTCGGCCCGCTGGGCATCGAGGAGATAGAGCGTGTTGGTCCGGGTGTCGAACACGACGCGCTGGATGGCCGCGACCATCGCGACCTCGGTCGATTGGGCCTGATCAGCGGAGGGGGCGCCGGCCTGGAACAGCGTCGAGCCGATCGCGATGAGCACCGCGAGTGCGATCGCGCCGGCGCCGCGGAACGCGAAGGTGACCGGTCGGAACGCCGCGCGCGGACGGGGATGAGCGAGCGCGGCGACGAATGCGTCGACCTGCGCCGAGGGCCTGGCGGCCGGGAGCGACGCTACGAGCCGGTCGGGCGTCCTGAGGGCACTGCCCAGGAGGCGGCAGTCGGGGCAATCGGCGATATGGGCGGCGACGAGCGGGCGCTCCCCCGTCGTCGCCTCGTCATCGGCGATCGCCGACAGCAGCGGGAGGATCGAGGCGCAGGACAGCCGGCCGGCGTCGCGGAGGTCCGCGTCCAGGCGGCGGGCAGCGACCAAGCGGGCGCCGCAGTCGAGGCAGGAATCCAGGTGGGTACGGGCCTGGGCGCGCTCGGCGACGGTCAATTCGCCGTCCAGGAGCGCAGACAGGGTCTCAGCGGAGCAGTGCGGGAGTCCTACCACCTACCCCAATGACGAACGGGGTGGCTCGGTTGTCGCGTACTCCAGGCGGAACGCCTCCCGGGCTCGGGCGATCCGGCTCCGGACGGCGGTCAGACTGCAGCCCTGGATCTCGGCGATCTCCTTGTAGGAATAGCCCTCCAGGGCGTGCAGGAGGAGCGCCGCGGCGTTCTCCGGGGCGATGGTCCGAAGGACCGCCTCGATGTGCTCGCGCTCGGGTACGGCGGAGTGCCGATCGGCCGACGCTGGCTCGTGGCGCGTGCCGGTGACCTGCGGCAGCCGCAGCCACTGGAAGCGCTTGCGCCGCCGGATCTGGTCGATCGCGGCGTTGTGCGCGACGCGGTAGAGCCAAGGCAGGACGCGCTGCTCGCGCCCGAGGCCCGGCAACGAGGTGAGCGCCTTGGTGAACGTCTCCTGAACGATGTCATCAGACAGCTCGGGGTCCGAGGTGAAGCGCAGGAGGAACGTGTACACGCGCACCTTGTACGCGCCGTACACGAGCTCGAGCGCGGCATGGGCGTCCTCGCGCGCCATGGCCAGGACCTGGGCGTCGGAGGGCGCGCCGGCCAGCTCCACGCCTTGACCGCCGGCCGCGTCCGGCCGAATGGCCGCGAACGAGAGCCGCAGCGCGCTCACCGGCGAAGCCTACTGAACGCCATCGCTCGCATCAACGGGGGAAGGACGGCGAAGTCACGCCCCCGTGATGCGAGTCAGCGGATTGACCGGGCGGGCCTCCGGGACCGGAGGATCAGCGCCGCAAGCGCGGCGAGAAGGATTCCGATCAGGGCGACCGGGGTGGACGGGTCGAGTGTGCTCGTCGACGGGAGCGAAGTGATCGGCGAAGTGGTCCGCGTCGGCGTCGCGGTGGGCGTCGGGGCCGGCGTCACGACGGGTGCGATCGCACCCGCGGTCGGCACCGGACTTGGGCTCGGGGTCGGTCCTGAGGTCGCTGTGATGACCGAATTGACGGTCGCACGGCAGGTGACCAGCGAGCCGCCGCCATTCGCAGACAAGTTGCACTGATCGATGTTCACGGGCAAGCTCGACGTTGCGGTCGAACCGGTCGCGACCGCGCAAATGAATCCAACGCTCGTGCCGCCGTTACCGGATCCGTTGCACTGCCCGACGGTCGCAGCGGCGACCGACGTCACGCCGGGCGTGTTCACGGGCGTACAGGTCCCCGGCGCGCCTGGGCCGGTGATAACGGACCCGATGCACTGGTAGACCGTCGCGGCAGTCGGCGCAAGAGGAGGACTCGCGAAGTAATTCGTCATGGTGACCGTGCAGATCAGCACGCCGC
This sequence comes from Candidatus Limnocylindria bacterium, assembly GCA_036569845.1. GTDB lineage: Bacteria > Chloroflexota > Limnocylindria > P2-11E > P2-11E > UBA4735. Next base: position 3,532 of record DATCPY010000119.1, read on the forward strand.
CGCCGCCATTGGAAGATCCGTCGCATTGGGTGATCGACAGCACGGGCTGCGCTGAGATCGACGTCGTCGTGGTGCAGGTACCGGCACCCGCGGCGACCGGACCGGCCGCGCCAACGCATCTCGTCACGGTGACCGTCGAGGGCGATGACGGATCGATCGCGCCGCTGCCCAGAACGTAGTTCACGACCGTGACCGTGCAGGCCATCCCTTGGCCGCCCACGTTGCTTGCCGCGTCGTTGTTGCACTGGTTGATCGGCGCGGCGAGCGGAGCCGCGCTGACCTGGACGCCGCTCTGGGCGAGAGATCCGAGCATGAGCAGACCCATCGCGAAGATGACGGCCGTTCTGAGGACCGACTGTGACCTGACCATTTGGGAGCCCTGCCAATTCTGTCGCTTGCGCAACACGCATCGCCGGTGAGCGTGAAATAGTGTCCCGTCCGTCGGTGCAATACATGACGGAACCGTCACCCGGTATTCGAGTTCCCTAGCCCTTTTTCAGCACGTAATTGAAGTTGCTCGGGCCATTCGGATGGATCCGCACGTCGAACTGCTGATAGCCGGCCTTCGTGAAGTGGAGGTCGTAGTCCACGTTCGCGACGGGCAGGTCGAAGTAGAAGCGGCCGTCCTTGTCCGACTTCGGGCTCACCGGCTGGCACCCGACCGGGCCGATGGCGAGGCAGACGCCTTCGATCGGCTTCTGGCTCTCGTCGATAACCGTGCCTTCGATCCGCCAGAGGCCCTCGACCGTGGGGGGCGGGTAGGGCGTCGGAGTAGCCGCAGGCGGCCCCTGACGGCTGCCGTAGAACGCGAAGCCAAGGGGCAGCGCGATGAGCAGCAGGATGATCGTCGAGACCCAGATCCGGCGATCGCTCCACGAGATATTCCGCACGCACGCTCCTCATCTGCTGGCAGCGAAAGGGCGCCGGCTCTTCACCGGCGCCCTCGCTGGTCGAATTCGGTCGAGTCTATGGGGCCGGGAAGCCACCGTAGATCATCGCGTTGTCCTGTCCGGAGCTGTTCAGCTCCATGACGATCGCAGCGACGGTCGAGGTACCCGCGTCGACGACGACGGAGTACTGGAGCCCTGCGGTGAGGCCGGGCACCGTCTGCGGATCGATGCGCATCGCGCCGCCGGCCGGGAGGCTGACGGACTGCGAGACCGGCGCGCCGCCGGTGAACGGCGTCCAGGTGAGCGTCGCGCTCGTCGCGCTGACGCCCTGGAGGAACACTGGGGTGTTCCAGCCGCCGTAGTTGGAGAGCACGTTCGGCAGGAAGTACTTCGCCGCCGGGGTCGCGCTCGCGCTGTAGCCCATGGCCGAGGCCGGGCCGATGACGTTGACGACGGCGGCGATGCTGCCGCCGCTCGCAGAGGCGACGAAGCTGTACTCGCCGTCACCGAGGCACGTGCTGGTCGGGGTCGAGCAGGCGGTGCTCGTGCCGACGGTGAAGCGGGGATCGAAGGCCCACGAGGAGCCGAATGCGATCGGGCTCGGCGCGGTGATCGTCTGCGCGGTCCCGCCGCCGAGCGGCGTGAAGGTGAGCGTCGGCGTGACCGGGGCGGTGCCCAGGTTCTGCACGACGATCGAGCTCGAGCGACTGCCGTTCGCGTTCTTCACGGCGTACGCGCCGTAGACGCTCGCGGCGCCGGCGGTGATGCCGTTGGCGCTGTAGAAGTACGGGGCCAGGTTTCCGGCGTCGTCGTTGTGGGTGTTGAGGACGACGCTGATCGGCTGCGCGGAGGTGAGGGTGACTGCGTACTGCTTGCCGTCGACGAGGCCGGGCGCGCCGACGGTCGGGTCATCGGAGTTCGGCTCGATGAACTGCGACTGGCCGGGCCCGATGTTTCGGGTGAAGCTCTTTGCCGGCGCCGACCCGTCGAAGCTCACGTACGTCGCGGTGACGGTGGTCGGGATCTGGCTGAGGTTCTGGATGATCGCCGGCGAGTGGAAGCCAAAGAACTTGCGCACGACGTTCGGGAGGTAGACCGTCGTCGCGCCGGTCGATGCGGCGGAGTACGCGTCGGCTTCGACGGTGCCCTTGTGCTGGTTCACCACGGAGACCGCGGTCGAGCCAAAGCTGCGGACGACTACGGAGAACTGCGCGTTGTCGGGAAGATCGGTGTCGTTGTTCGGCACGTCGGCGAACGACGCGCCGGGGAGGATCGAGGCGGACGCGCGCCGGGTGACGCACGAGCCGTCAGAGAACTTGTAGAAGGTGATCTCGAAGATCGTCGCCGTGACGCCGGTGTTCTGGACGATGAACGGCGTCTGGAACCCGGAGGCGCCACCGAAGGTCTTGGTGACGTTCGGCAGGTAGAGCGTCTGGGTCACCGTGCCGGCCTGCGCGATGGAGCACGAGAGCGTCGGGCCGGGCAGGACCTGCCCGGGAGCGGTCGGGAGCGTCGCGCTCGCGCTCACCGGAGTGGTGGTGAGGACCGGGATGCTGCCCATGTCGAGGTCGTTGAAGATCGGGGGCTTGTGGTACGTGATCGGCCACGACAGACCGAGCGGGAGCCCGCTGATCGTGTAGTTGCCGTTCGCGTCGGTGAGCGTGCAGTTGGTCGCGAGGTGGACCGGGCCGAGCCACACGCACACGTCGGCGACCGGGTTGCCGTTCGCATCCTTGAGCGTGCCCGTGATCGTGCCGCCGGTGTCGGCGGATGCTGGGGTGCTGAAGCTGAGGATGAGTGCGAGCGCCACGACGGCGCTGGCGATGAATCTGAACAAGATGCGTCCCCTCCGTTAGATGTGACGATGCCTTGGGCTGTCACACGGTCTAACGGAGGACACGCGCCGCGGGTATGACCGGAAAGCGCCCGAAAGCCGGCGAGCGACCGGGCGATCCGGCTATTTCGGTACTAGCGGAGGCCCTCGGGGATGCCGTTGAGCTCCCAGCGGATCATGCCATCGGGCATGAGGAAGCCCATGACCGACCCGTCCTGCGAGGCCCCGAAGTACGTGCCGCGGATCCGTCCGTAGAGGACGAGCACCTGCGGGCTGTCGAAGCCGACCGAGGCGGCGAGCGCCGTGTCATTGACGCCGTAGTTCGAGATCGGGACGTCGTTGATCTCCCAGCGCAGATGTCCGTCGGGCATCTGCCACGCGATCGCGCTCTGGTCCTCGGACATGCCGAAGTACGTACCAGCGAAGATCGAGACCGGCACCGTGGGGTCCGCGAGCGCGGCACCGCCAAGGGCGACTGCGAGCACGAGCGTGAGCATCGGGGTCAGGATGAAGCGGCGCATCTGCGGACCTCCCTGCGTTTCGTTGC
>DATCPY010000120.1:0-11383 GCA_036569845.1 Candidatus Limnocylindria bacterium
GCGCGGAGGTAGTCGAGCCCGCGCAACGCGTCGTAGTGCCAGCCGGTCGGGAACGAGAACAGCGTGAAGGCCGGATCGATCAGCTCGCCGCTCGACAACCGGCGCAGCATCCGGCGTTCGAGCAGGTATTCCTGCCCTCGCTCACGCGCCGCGGTCACCTCGGCCGAGCCGCCGGTCGAGCGCTCGTGCTCGAGAAGGCCCTCGAGGACGTTGATCGTCGTGTGGAACGACCCACGGGTCGAGCCATTCTCCTGCTCGCAATTCCACCCGCCATCGGCCATCTGCTCGCCGAGCAGCCGCTCGACGAGGCCTGCCATGTCCTGGCCGAAGTACGAGCCGACCGCCACCACGCGTCCGTTGATGCATGGCTCGACCTCGCCCGCGAACACGGGTGTGCCGTGCCATGGGCCCCGGGAGTGCCACGTCGCGTTGTCGCGGACGAGGCGTATCGCGTTCCGCGCCTCGCCGCTCGACGCGTCGAGGCCCATGTCGCTGAGCATCGCCAGAGCGAGCAGCGAGATCCACTCCGGATCCGAGGTGCCGGTATCCCACAGCCCATCCTCCCGGCGGAGCGCCAGCAGTCGCGCGCCCCAGCCCTCGGTGGCAACGCGGGCACGCTCCGCTGCGACCTGGTCGGCCGGCGCATCGGTCAGGTCGCGCATCGCCTGCCAGCGGATCGCCGGGTCCGAGTCGAGCAGCCAGTCGATGACGGACACGATCTTCCTCCAGCGGAGCGCTGTCTTGATGAGGGCGCCACACTAGCCGAGCCATCGTGAGTTCCGCGCCGCTGGATCAACGCCGCCTGGCCCGCGCGGTCCGCACGCTCTGCCGCATCGAGCCGCGCTTCGAGCGGATCGTCGATCGCCATGGGCCGCCACCGCTCTGGCCGCGCGATCCAGGCTTCGAGACGCTCATGCTCCTGATGCTCGAGCAGCAGGTGTCGCTCGCGCAGGCCCGCGCGATGTACGCGCGGGTGGTGTCCGCGGCTGGGACGGTCACGCCCGCGGCCATCGCGCTCCTCGGTGAGCCGGGCCTGCGCGCGATCGGCGTGACCCGCCAGAAGGCCGCCTATCTCGCGGCGCTCGCGACGCGGCTCGAGGCGGGAGATCTCGATCTGGGTGGGATCGCGGCGCTCCCCGACGCCGAGGCCGCCAACGCCCTTGATGCCGAACGAGGCATCGGCCCCTGGACCGCGCAGTGCTATCTCCTGTTCGCGCTCCGGCGGCACGACGTCTTCCCTGCGGCGGACCTCGCGCTGCTCGAAGCGACGCGTCAGCTATGGCGGCTGCGCTCGCGACCGACCCCCGTCGCGCTCGCGCGCCGCGCCGAGGTGTGGCGGCCGCACCGGGCGACGGCAGCACGCCTGCTCTGGCACCACTACCTGTCCGAGCGCGGCCGCGCGTGACGCTCCCACGCGGTCTGGACTCGCGGCGTCGATAGAGTGCGATCGGTGAGACCGCTTCGGGTCGGGATCCAGCTGCCCGAGGTGGAGCGCGTGGTGCGCTGGCCGGAGTACGCGGCCATGGGCCGCGCCGCCGAAGCCGCGGGCTTCGATTCGATATGGGTCGGGGACCATCTCCTGTACCGCGGCGACGGGCGTCCGGAGCGCGGACCGTGGGAGGCCTGGAGCGTGCTGGCCGCGCTGGCCGCGGTCACGGAGCGCGTGCAGCTGGGTCCGCTCGTCGCGTGCACCGCGTTCTCGCCGCCCGCGCTCCTGGCCAAACGCGCTGCGGCCGTCCAGGAGATCAGCGGCGGGCGTCTCGTCCTCGGTCTGGGAGCTGGATGGAACGATGCCGAGTTCCGCTCGTTCGGGATCCCGTTCGACCATCGCGTCTCGCGGTTCGAGGAATCGTTCGGGGTCATCCGCCGGCTCCTCGCGGGCGAGCGGGTCACGTTCCGCGGGAGCTTCGTCGACGTCGAGGACGCCGTGCTCCTTCCGGTGCCCGCGGGCCGCACGCCGATCATGATCGGCAGCAACTCGCCCCGGATGCTCTCGATCGCGTTGCCGTACGCGGATGTCTGGAACACCTGGTTCGATGGCTACGGCAACACCCCGACCGGCTTCGCGTCGCGCTCGCGCGAGATCGACGCGGCCGCGATCTCCGCTGGACGCCGGCCCGAGGACATCCAGCGCAGCGCGTGCGTTCTCGTGCTGCTGGACGGCGGGTCGGGTGAACGGGCCGTCCCGCCCGGGGTGACGCCGCTCGAGGGACCGATGCCGCGCATCGCCGAAGGGCTTCGCGCTCTCGCGGCTGCCGGCGCGGACGAAGCGATCCTCGTCGTGAGCCCGATCACCGAACATTCGATCACCGCGCTCGGTGAAGCGCTGGCGCTGTTGGATCGCTAGGCGCTCGGTGGTGCGGGTCGCCGCTGTCCTTTTGAGCGTCGCGCTGCTCGCGGAATGTGTACCGGCGACCGTCGCGCCGCTCGGGCCGATCATCGTCGGCGAGCGGGCGATCCGTCCGGTGCCCGCGTTCGGATCGGTGTGGATCGCGAGCGCCGCAGAGGGGATCGTGCAGCGGATCGACGCCAGGACCGGCGCCCTCGTCGCGACGATCCGCGTCGCCGACCCGCAGCGCCTTCTCGCGGCCGGCTGCGCTCCGTCGTCGGAGCACGCCTACGCGACCGGCTCGTTCGGCCTGCGGGCGTGCGACGCGCCGAGCGCCGTGGCCGCGGGCGCCGACGCGATCTGGGCCGTGGCGAATGACGCGAACGCGATCGTGCGCGTCGATCCGGCCCGCAACGTGGTCACCGACACCGTCGCGCTCGGTTTCGACGCCTGGTCGGTGACCGCGTCCGGGGACGCCGTGTGGGTCAGCGACTACATCGACGACGCTCTCGTGCGTGTCGACCCGGCGACGCGCGCGGTCGTGGCGCGCATTCCGGTGCCGTCCGGGCCGACCGAGATCGCGACGCAGGGCGACACCGTGTGGGTCGTGTGCAGCGCCGCCGGGATGGTCGCGCGGATCGACGCGACGCGGAATGCCGTCAATGCGACGATCCGCGTCGGCGCCTGGGCTCTCGCCATCGCCGTGGCCGGCGACGATGTCTGGGTGCGGGGCGGCTCGGCGCGCGACGACGGCGGGCTCTACCGGATCGACGCGCGCACGAACACCGTGGTCGCGGTCATCCAGGCCGGTGCGCCGCAGGGGCGCGAGGGTGTCGCGTCGATCGCCGCGAGCGACCGTGGCGTCTGGGTGCCGGGCGTATCCCTGGTGTTCGTGGATCGCGCGACCGGAGCGATCGGCGCGACGCTCCCGGTGTCCAGCTACGCCGTCGCACTGGACGGCGCGGATCTCTGGGTCCTCAACGTGTTCGGAAGGCTCGAACGCCACGCGGTCGCGCCGTAGCGGGCGCGGCTCTGCACTTGCACCGGATGATCGGGTGACGTCGAACGAGGGCATTGGGCAGCGTGCCGCCACCATCGGTGCGCTCGCCGAACGGCGGTGGGCGATCGCGTCGGATACGCCCGATGCCCGCGGGCGGGCCCGTCAGCTGCGGGATCACGTCACGACCTACGTCCTGCCACGGGTCGCGAGCCTCGACGCACCGCTCGTCGTCGTCCTGCTCGGGCCGACGGGGGCTGGCAAGTCGAGCCTTGTGAACGCGCTCGCCGGTCACATGGTGAGCCCATCCGGCGTCCTCCGGCCGACCACGCGCGTCGCGACGGTCGTCGCAACGGACGCGGACGCTGCCCTTCTCGCTGAGGGCCCGCTCCGGGGGATCTCCGCCGCGTGCCGGTACGTGACCGACGGCGCGCGGCCGGGCGTCGCGCTCATCGACTCGCCCGACATCGACTCGGTCGAGCGCGCGAACCGCGCGCTCGCCGACGCGTTGGTCGAGGCGGCCGACCTCTGTGTCTTCGTCACGACCGCGTCGCGATACGCCGACCAGGTGCCGTGGGACGTCCTCGGCCGGGCCAAGGCGCGCGGCCTGCCGCTCCTTCTGCTCATCAACCGGCTGTCGCCCAATGACTCCGAGCGGCGCGAGGTGCTCGAGGACGCCGCGCGGCTGATCGGGACGGCCGATCTGCCGCGGATCGACGCACGCGCCGACGGCGGCGTCGAGCTCCTCGGCACGACCGAGGGCGACGTCGACGCCGGCCGGCAAGCGCTGACGGGCACCGCGGTCGATGCGGTGCGCCTCCGCATCGATGACCTCGCGAAGGACCGCGATGCGCGACTGGACCTGGCTCGGCGCGCGCTGGCCGGGGCGATCGCCGGGCTCGGGCCACTCGTGTCGCGTATTGCCGACGACACCGAGGCTCAGGCCGCGCGCGCCTCCGAGCTGATCAGCGACGCGCGGGCGTCGTACGCCACGGCGTTGGCGGAGCTCCACCGCGAGCTGCGGGATGGCCGGTTCCTGCGCGAGGAGGTCCTGGGTCAGTGGCACTCCTTCGTGAACTCAGACCAGATCACGCGCTTCTTCTCATCCGGCATCGGACGCATCCGCGGAGCCCTGGTTGCGGCGATCCGCGGCACGCCCGTCGCCCCCGTCGGCGCGGTCGAGCGGGAAACGACGAGCGACGTCGTGACCCTCGCGCTCGCGCTCGCGACCGACGCTGCGCGCCGCACCGCCGAACGCTGGTCCAGCCGGACGGCGGGGGTCGAAGCCCTGACGGCCGCGCCCGAGCTGTGGAGCGCGAGCCCGTCGTTCTCCGCCGAGCTCGAGCCGCGGCTGCATGAATGGGTCGCCGGCATCGCGGACGACGTTCGGAAACGCGGCGCAGCGAAGCGCACGCTCGCTTTTGGAGCCTCTCTCGGCGTGAATGTCGTCGGCATCGCCGTCATGCTTGGGGTGTTCGCGCACACCGCGGGCCTGACCGGTGCCGAGCTTGGTGTCGCGGCCGGCACCGCGTTCCTCAACCAGAAGCTGCTGCAAGCGCTCTTCGGTGAGGCGTCGATGCAGGAGATGATCGGTCAAGCGCGCGCGCGGCTGGATGTCATCCTCGAAGCGCGCTTCGACGCGGAGCGCGGGCGCTTCGAGGCATTGGCGGTCCCGCCGGATGACCTTCGCGCCCTCGCCGCGCAGCTGCGCGAGAGCGTGGCGGCCCCGGCGTGACCCTCGCCGACCAGCTCGATGCGCTCGCCGACGCGATCGCCGCCGCCGGCGAGCTCGGCCTCGACGCGTCCGAGGCGAACGCGACCCGTGACATCGCGCGCGACCGGCTCCGCTTTCCCGGCAGCACCTACGTCCTCGCGCTCGCCGGCGGGACCGGAGTGGGCAAGTCGAGCCTGCTCAATGCGATCGCCGGCACGACGGTGAGCCGGGTCGCCGCACGGCGACCAACGACGGCGGAGCCCGTGGCGTGGGTGCCGCGCGCCGCGCGCGATGAGCTCGCGCCGCTGCTCGAGTGGCTCGGGGTGCGGGAGACGCACGAGCACGACGATCCGCGCGCTGCCGGCGTGGCCGTGCTGGACCTGCCCGACCTCGACTCGATCGTGCCCGAGCATCGCGCGAAGGTCGACGAGCTCCTGCCACGCGTCGACGCGGTCGTCTGGGTCGCCGATCCGGAGAAGTATCAGGACGCGGTGTTGCACGACGACTACATGCGCCGGTGGATGCCCCGGCTCGAACGCCAGCTCGTGGTCGTGAACAAGTCCGACCGCCTCGGGCCCGCGGACGCCGAGCGGATCCGGCGCGACCTTGCCGCGGCGCTGCCCGGGGACCGCGGCGCCATCGAGGTGATCTCGTCATCTGCCGCGGGCGGCGAGGCCGGCATCGAACGGCTGCGCGCGTGGATCGCCGGCGGCGCCGATGCGAAGCGCATCGTCGCGGAGCGGATCGCCGCCGAGGCGCGGGCCGCGATACGCGAGCTGGCGGAGCGCGCAGGCGTGGCCACCGGTGCGGGCGAGCTCCTCCCCGCGACACGCCGGGCGAGCGCGCTGCGCGACATCGTGGCCGAGGCCCTCGCCCTGCTTGACATGCGCGGCCTCGAGCGGCAAGCGGTGTCCGCGACCCGGCTGGCCGCTCGACCGCGTGGCGCCGGGCCACTCGGCCCGCTCACGGCGTTCGTCTACCGGTGGAGCGGGCGCGCGAGCGTCAAGGCGGATCCCGCGGCGTATCTCCGTCGCTGGAGGGAGCGCGGGACGCTCGCCCGCGTCACGCAGCCCTTGCGCGCGCTGGTCGCCGAGGCGCTCACGGCCGCGCCGTCGCCCATGCGACCGCGCGTCGCCGCGATCTTCGAGCCGCGGGCCATCGATGCGCAGATCGCGGCAGCACTCGATCGGGCGGCGGCGACGCCGCTCGGGCCGCCGCCGACGAGCGTGGCATGGGTCCTCATCGGGCTCTCGCAGTACATCGTCACGGCCGCGCTGATCTTCGCAGCGTTATGGATCGCGATCATCGCGTTCGGTCGAGTCGACATCTCGACCGTGGTGCTGCCGCTCCTTGGTCCGGTACCCACCCCGCTTCTCGTGCTCGGTGGAGCGCTCGCAGCCGGCTACATCCTCGCGCGGCTGCTTGGGGCGCACGCGTACTGGTTGGGGCGGCGCTGGGCCCGACGCATCCGGCGGGCGATCGCCGGTGAGCTCGAACCACGCCTCGCGGCGACCGCGATCGGGCCTTTGGTGGCCATCGACGCCGCTCGCGCGCGCCTCGCGGCCGCGCATGCGCGGGCCCGCGGCTAGAGCGCGTCGCCGAGCTTGGCGTTCTCCCGCGCATCGATCGGGACCGCGACGATCGCCGGACCGTCGGCATCGAGCGCGCGCTTCAAGGCGGGCAGGAGCTCGTCGGCGCTCGCCACCATCTCGCCGTGGATCCCGAATGCGTGAGCCAGCTGGACGAAGTCCGGATTCGTGAACTCGACGCCGGCGGTGCGCCCGAAGCGCCGCTGCTGGTTCGCCTCGATCACGCCATATCGCCCGTCCACGAGCACCACGCACACGATCGCGAGGCCGAGCCGCTTGGCGGTTTCGAGCTCCTGGACGTTCATCAGGAACCCGCCGTCGCCGGAGAACGCGACGACCTTGCGCTCGGGCTGCACGAGCTTCGCGGCGATCGCGCCGGGCAGGGCGATGCCCATGGGCGCGAACCCGTTGGCGACGATGACCGTGTTCGGCGCGTACGCCGGGTACAGCCGCGAGAGCCAGACCTTGTGGGCGCCGACGTCGCAGATGACGATGTCCTCATCGCCGAGCGCGAGGCGCAGATCGGCGACGACCCGGCGGGGCCACAGCGGGAACGCGCCGTCGCCCGGGGCGCGCAGCTCGGGCCGGGTGTGGGACGGGGCAGGCCGTGCCGCCACGAGCGGGGTGAGCTCCTCCAGGGAATCGGCGATCTCGCCGACGACCTCGGTCGCGATGACGTAGGCCGCGTCGATCTCGGCCGGGCGGCTGTCGATGTGCACGACTCGCTTGTCGCCCTTCGGATTCCAGAGCGTGGGCGCCCATTCGACGAGGTCGTAGCCGACGCAGATGACGACGTCCGCCTGCGCGAGCTCCGGGAGCGCCGCGAGATCCGCACCCGGACGTTGCAGGCCGACGGCGGGCAGCACGGCCGGGTCGCGATAGGCGATCGCGCCCTTCGCCATGTAGGTGTGGGTCGCCGGGATGCGGGTCTTCGCGACGAAGGCGCGCAGTGCCGCGACGGCGCCGTGGCCCGCCACCTCGCGCCGGATCACGCCGTTGCCCACCAACAGGATCGGGTGGCTTGCGCCGTTGATCGCGTCGGCTGCCGCTCGGATGGCGTCCTCGCGCGCCGCGGCATAGCGCGTCCGGCGCACCGGCATCGGCCGCCCATCCGTGTCCTGCTCGGCGACGTCCTCGGGCAGCTCGACGTGGGTCGCGCCGGGACGCTCGAGCCGCGCGGTGCGGAACGCGGTGCGGACCACCTCGGGCGCCCCCTCTGGAAGCTCGATGCGCGCGCCCCACTTCACGACAGGCGCGAACATCCCGAGGACGTCGACGTACTGATGCGAGCGCTTGTGGATCCGCTCGAGACCGGCCTGGCCGGTGATGGCGACGAGCGGCGCGCCATCGAGCGTCGCGTCAGCGATGCCGGTGAGCAGGTTCGTCGCGCCCGGTCCGAGGGTCGCGAGGCAGACCCCCGGGTGCGACGTGATCCGGCCCGCGACGTCGGCCATGAACGCGGCGCCCTGCTCGTGGCGGACGATGACCTGCGTGATCTTCGGGCTGTCCTCCAGCGCGAGACCAAGGGCGAGGGTCTCCTCGCCCGGGAGTGCGAACACGTGACGCACGCCCTCGTTCTCGAGACACGCGACCACGAGCTCGGCGACGTTCATCTGCGCGAGCCTATGCGGGGCCGGCTATTCGGCGTGCGCGACCTTCGGTGGCTCTTTCGGCGGCCCGATCCAGATCGTCTGGATGTTGACGAACTCGCGGATCCCGAACCCCGAGAGCTCACGCCCGTAGCCGCTCTGCTTGACGCCGCCGAACGGCAGGCGCGGATCCGACGCGACCATCCCGTTGATGAAGACGGAGCCTGACTCGATGCGCCGCGCGATCGCGCGTGCAGCGTCCTCGTCCGCGGTCCAGAGCGCCGCGCCAAGTCCGTACCGAGAGCTGTTGGCGATACGGACCGCCTCGTCCGCGTCACGCACCGCCATGAGCGCGGCCACGGGGCCAAAGGTCTCCTCGTTGAGCACCGGCATCTCCTCGGTGACGTCGGCGAGGAGCGTCGGCTCGTAGAACCACCCCGTGCCCGCGCGTTTCTTCCCGCCGACGACCACGCGCGCACCCAGGCGCACCGACGCGGCGACCTGACGCTCAAGAGCCTCACGGAGATCTTCGCGCGCGAGCGGGCCGACCTGCGTCGCGGGATCGAGTGGATCGCCGACCCGCAGCGCGCGGATCGCGTCCGCGAACCGTCGCTCGAACTCGGCCGCGACGGGCGCCTCGACGAGGAATCGTTTCGCGGCGATGCAGGATTGCCCAGCGTTCTGAAAGCGCGCCTTCGCCGCGGTCTCGGCGGCTGCAGCGAGGTCCGCGTCGCGGAGCACGATGAAGGGATCGGAGCCGCCGAGCTCGAGGACCGCCTTCTTCACCGCGCGGCCGGCCAGCTCGGCGATCCGGGCACCCGTCGCGGTGCTGCCGGTGAGCGTCACCGCGCGGACCCGGTCATCCCCGATCACCGGCTCGACATCGGCGCCGGAGAGCAGGAGGGTGCGCAGAAGCCCGGGCGGGAAGCCGGCGTCGCGCACGGCCTCCTCGATCGCGAGCGCGCACTGGGGCACGTTCGACGCGTGCTTGAGGAGCGCCGCGTTGCCGGCCATGAGCGCCGGCGCGAGGAAGCGGACGACCTGCCAGAACGGATAGTTCCAGGGCATGACCGCGAGGATGATCCCGAGCGGCTCGAAGGCGACGTAGCTCGCGCGGGCATTCGTCTCGACCTGCTCGTCGGCGAGGTACCCGGCGGCGTGCTCGGCGTAGTAGTCGCAGGTCCAGGCGCACTTCTCGATCTCGGCCCGCGCCTCGGTGATGGGCTTGCCCATCTCCGTGGTGATGAGCTCCGCGTAGCGGTCCTTGCGGTCGCGCAGGACCTGGGCGAGCAAGCGCATCCGGATGGCTCGCTCGGCGATGGGGACCATCCGCCACGTTCGGAACGCGGCGTCGGCGGCGGCGATCGCCGCGCTGACGTCGGCTTCCGAGTGGCTATCGAAGCGCGCGCGGACGGTCTGGGTCGCGGGCTCGACGGACTCGATCGTCGTCACGCGAGGGCCTAGGCGGCGGCTTCCTTGCGGGGACGGCGACCGCGGGGACCCGCGGCGAAGTCCGGCTTGGCGACATCGATGATCCGATGGGTGTAGCCGTGCACGGCGAGCTCATGCGCGTCCCGCTCGGCGGCGGCCGCGAGCAGGAGCTTGAGGGTCTTGTCGTCCGCGGGCGTGAAGACCACGTCACAGTCCATCGTGGCGCGGCAGGGGAGTCCTGAGGTCTTCATTCGGTGGTTCCTCCAATTGGTCTGGTGGCCGGTGGACCGGGCGGTCGGTCGGCAGCCGCAGGGTGTGATGAAAGCGGCTGACGGCCCGGTGCGGCGTGGCGCGACGACGTCGCGCGGATGCTCAGGATACCACACTGATAGTTGCATCCGCAACATCCGCCCCGGCCCGTCATCATTGGCCCATGACGACGGTCGCGCGGGCAATCGGCGAGCGGCTGCACGCCGCGGGCGTCCGCCACGTGTTCGGTCATCCCGGTGGCGAGGTCGTGGATCTCATCGAAGGGTTCCGCGAGGCCGGCCTCGAGTTCGTTCTCGCGAAGCAGGAGACCGACGCGGCGTTCATGGCCGAGGCGATGGCGAGCAGCACCGGCGGGCTGGGCGTGTGCCTCGCGACCCTCGGGCCAGGCGCCACCAACCTCGTTACCGGGGTCGCCCACGCGTACCTGGACCGGGCCCCGTTGATCGCGTTGACCGGACAGCTGCCGGTGGACCGGTACGGGCGAGTGACCCACCAGAGGCTCGACCTCCGCGCGCTGTTCGCGCCGGTCACCAAATGGCAGTCGCAGGTCACCGCCGCGAACGCCGCCGCGGTCACCGATCGGGCGATCCGGGTCGCGGTCCGCCCGCGTCAGGGACCGGTGTTCCTCGAGGTGCCGAGCGACGTGCCGTCGCAGGAGGCGGGCCCGGCGGGCGCACCCGAGGCCGACGCCGCGGGTCCGAGCGCGACACCCGAGCCGAGCTCCGTGATGGCCGCGACCGCGCTGCTCCGCCGCAGCGAACGGCCGGTGGTGCTCGCGGGCCTGGACGCGCTCGACGATGCGGTCGTCGGACCCCTGCGGGCGTTCGTAGAAGCATGGGGGATCCCAGCGATCCTCTCGCCGAAGGCGAAGGGCCTGCTGCGCGACGATCATCCGCTCTGCGTCGGCACGATCGAAGGCCTCGGCAGCGCGAAGCTCTACGAGTGGATCGCCGGACGCGATCTCGTTCTGATGGTTGGTTTCGATCCGGTGGAGTTCGACCGCGATTGGATCGCGCCGGCGCCGATCATCCATGTCAGCGCGCTACCGAACGACGATCGGCACTACCGGGCGGCGATCGAGGTCGTCGGGCCGGTACCTGCGACGCTCGAGGCCCTTCGCGCCGGCGCCGCTCGGAAGGAGGACTCTGGCTCGCGCTTCCGCGAGGAGTTCCGCCGTTTCGTGCGACCGTCGCGCCCTGGCCTGACTTCGCAGCAGGTGCTCGGCGCGCTTCGCGAGGTCCTCCCCGAGGACGCGCTCGTGTCGTGCGACGTCGGATTCAACAAGTCGGTCTCGATCCAATGCTGGCCCGCGTACGCGCCGCGCACGTTCTTCGTCTCGAACGGCCTGTCGTCGATGGGCTACGGCCTGCCCGCTGCGATCGGGCTGAAGCTCGCGCATCCCGACCGCGCGGTCGCGTGCATCCTCGGGGACGGCGGCTTCGCGATGAGCGTCGCCGAGCTCGA
>DATCPY010000121.1:0-4775 GCA_036569845.1 Candidatus Limnocylindria bacterium
ATCCATCACGTCGCCGGCACCGGCCTTCGAGCCGAGCGCTGGCGCCCTGATGAGCACGCGCGAGGCGCCGCTGACCGGCGAGATGGACCTCGTGGTGACGCCGCTGGCGACGCCCGATGACTGGCACCACTTCGAGCTCGCACTGCGGCGGGTGCCCGGTGTTGGAGCTCTGCGCATCGAGTACTACCGCGCGGGGATCCTGAAGCTCCGCCTCGGGTGGTCTGGCCAGGATCGGTTCGCGCACGCCGTGGCGCGGGTCCCGGGATACCGCGTCGGCATCCTCGGCGAGGACCGCAGCACGGTCCAGATCAGGGTCGCCCGCGCCTAGGACGGTCCCCGTTATGCAGGTCCGGCTGTATGCCCGGACCGTCTAAACTCACTGAAATGAAGCAGCCCTCCGGCACCTTCGAGCAGCGCGCCGCCCGGGTCCTTTCGCCGGTCCTTGGCCATTACACCTGGCTCGAGGTCGACCACGGTGAGGGCAGCTGGCTCGTCACTCGCGACGGCCGCCGGGTCCTCGATCTCACCTCTGGCATCGCCGTCACGCCGGTCGGCCACGCGCATCCGAAAGTGGTCGCGGCGATCCAGGCCCAGGCCGCGAAGCTCTCGCACATCTGCGCCGGCGTCGCGGCGTACGAGCCGAACATCGCCCTCGCCGAGGCACTCACCGGCATCACGCCGCGCGGCCTCGACATGGTGTTCTTCGGGAACTCGGGCGCCGAGGCGATCGAGGCCTCGATCAAGCTCTCGCGCCAGGTCACCGGCCGCGAGGCGATCATCGTCTTCCGTGGCGGATTCCATGGCCGGTCCGTCGGAGCCGCGTCAGTCACGACGTCGAAGTCCCTTTATCGGAAGGGCTACGGCGCGCTCCTGCCCGAGGTCCACGTCGCGCCGTACCCGTATCCGCTGGATTGCCCGATCACGCCGGCGCACGACGCCGAGACCTGCGGCCAGCACTCGCTCGCGCTCATCGAGCAGATGCTGGAGCACGACGTCCCAGCCGAGCAGGTCGCCGCGATCCTCATCGAGCCGGTCCTCGGCGAGGGCGGCTACGTCGCCGCGCCGGTGTCGTTCCTCCAGGGTCTCCGCGATCTCGCGACGCGGATCGGCGCGCTGCTCGTCTTCGACGAGGTGCAGACCGGCTTCGGGCGCACCGGCGCCTGGTTCGCAGCGCAGCGCTTCGGGGTCACGCCGGACGTGCTGGCGCTCGCGAAGGCCCTCGGCGGCGGCATGCCGCTGGGTGCGGTGGTCGCGCCGCGCGCGATCCACGAGCGCTGGAAGACGTCGACGCACGGCTCGACGTTCGGCGGGAATCCGGTCTCCTGCGCCTCAGGCCTCGCGACGCTGAACGTGCTGCGGGATGAGGGTCTGGTGGCGCGCGCGGATCTCGTCGGCAAGATCATCGTCGAGGAGCTGGCGCCGCTGAAACGCGACCCGCGCGTGCGCGAGATCCGGACGACCGGCGCGATGGCCGCGATCGAATTCTCCGACAAGGCCGCCTCCAAGGCCGCGATCCACGGCGCGCTCGATCGCGACGTGCTGCTCATCACCTGCGGCTCGCACGACCAGGTCGTGCGGTTCATCCCGCCGCTCAACATCGCCGAAGAGGACCTCCGCGGTGGCATCCGGGCGTTCGTGCAGGCCGTCCAGTCATCGGTCGTCGGAGCGCCCGCCTAACTCCCACCCGGCGCGAAGGGCCATTTCACAGGGACTTTCCGAGGGCTCGTGTCGCACTGCGCGCTGCGCTGAAATCGTGTCCATTCCGCTCTTGACAAGGTCTGACCGCGGGAGCATCGTTCGCCCTCTGCGCCACTAGATGTTGTGCCGAGCACACCGATCGGGACGATATCTAGTGGCACAGGGCGCTTGAGGAGGAGAACGGACATGTCGCACGCTTCCGCGCATGCCACAGATCACCAGGACCTTCTCCTTCTATTGCGCCTCCACCTGTCCGGCGCGTTCCACACCACCCCGACAACGCACTAGGAGCCCGAAATGGCCATTGCCGAACTACCGCCGCAGTCCGCCCAGCGCGACCGCGAGCCCCAGGACAACGGGCTCCGGTTCGAGCGTTACTTCACCCGTGACGGCATCCACCCGTACGACGCGATCGATTGGGAGCTGCGCGATGCGGTGATCCCGGGCGAGGGCGGCAACGTCTTCGAGCAGAAGGGCGTCGAGGTCCCGGCATTCTGGTCGATGACCGCGACCAACGTGGTCGCGTCCAAGTACTTCCGCGGCAAGCTCGGCACGCCTGCGCGCGAAACGAGTGTGCGCCAGATGGTCGACCGGGTCGTCGACACGATCACCCGGTGGGGCACCGAAAAGGGCTACTTCGCCGGTGGCGAGGATGCCGCGATCTTCTCCGACGAGCTGAAGTACCTCATGGTCCACCAGCACGCCTCGTTCAACTCGCCGGTGTGGTTCAACATCGGCGTCCCGGGCGCGCGAGCACAGGCCGCCGCGTGCTTCATCCTCTCGGTCGACGACTCGATGGACTCGATCCTCGACTGGTTCAAGACCGAGGGCGTCATCTTCAAGGGCGGCTCCGGCTCCGGCGTGAACGTCTCGACCATCCGCTCGAGCAAGGAGCACCTCTCCGGCGGCGGCCTCGCCTCCGGCCCGGTGTCATTCATGCGCGGCGCGGACTCCGTCGCCGGCTCGATCAAGTCGGGTGGCACGACGCGGCGCGCGGCGAAGATGGTCATCCTCAACACCGATCACCCCGACCTCCGCGAGTTCATCTGGTGCAAGGCCAAGGAAGAGCAGAAGGCCTGGGCGCTTGGCGAGCAGGGCTACGACATGAGCCTCAACGGCGAGGCCTGGCAGTCCATCCAGTTCCAGAACGCGAACAACTCCGTTCGCGCGACCGACGACTTCATGCGCGCGGCGTTGTCGGACGAGGACTGGCACCTCAAGGCTGTGAGCTCCGGCGACACGATCGAGACCGTGAAGGCCCGCCAGCTCCTCCGCGAGATCTCCGAGGCCGCGTGGGCCTGCGGCGACCCCGGCATGCAGTTCGACACCACGATCAACGATTGGCACACCCGGCCGATGAGCGGCCGCATCAACGGCAGCAACCCCTGCAGTGAATACATGAGCCTCGACGACACCGCGTGCAACCTCGCGAGCCTGAACCTCATGCGCTTCCAGCGCGAGGACGGCGAGTTCGATACCGAGCGCTTCAGCAAGGCCATCGACCTTGTGTTCACCGCGCAGGAGATCCTCGTCGGCTCGACCGAGTACCCGACCGCGAAGATCACCGTGAACGCCCACGCGAACCGGGAGCTCGGGATCGGCTACGCGAATCTTGGCGCACTCCTCATGGACCGCGGCCTCGCCTACGACTCGGACGAGGGTCGCGGCTACGCGGCCGCGATCACCGCCCTCATGACCGGCGAGTCATTCGCGCAGTCGGCGCGCATGGCCGGCGTCGTCGGCCCATACGACAACTACGCGAAGAACCAGGTGGGCCACGACCGGGTCATGGAGATGCACCGACTGCACGCCTACCGGATCCGCGAGGAGATCGTCCCCTCCGACCTGCTCGGCGCGGCCCGCCAGGCGTGGGACGACGCGGTCGCCATCGGGAAGATGAACGGATTCCGCAATGCCCAGGCGAGCGTGCTTGCCCCCACCGGCACGATCAGCTTCATGATGGATTGCGACACGACCGGCGTGGAGCCGGACATCGCGCTCGTGAAGTACAAGAAGCTCGTCGGTGGCGGGATGCTGAAGCTCGTCAACCAGACCGTCCCGTCCGCGCTCTCGAAGCTCGGCTACACCGAGAGCCAGGTCACCGCGATCACCGCTCACATCGAGGCCAGCGGGACGATCGAAGGAGCCCCCGAGCTCGCCGACCGGCACCTCTCGATCTTCGACTGCGCCTTCAAGCCCCAGAACGGCACGCGGACGATCTCGCACATGGGCCACATCAAGATGATGGGCTCGGTCCAGCCGTTCATCTCCGGCGCGATCAGCAAGACGGTGAACCTACCGGAGACCGCGACCGCCGAAGACGTGATGGACGCGTACGTCGAGGCCTGGAAGCATGGCGTGAAGGCCATCGCGGTCTACCGCGACGGCAGCAAGAAGGTCCAGCCGCTTTCGACGGGCAAGGAGACCTCCAACTCCAAGAAGGAGGCCACCGCCGCCGTCACTGAGACCGTCATCGTCGCCCGGCCGCGCCGCCGGCTCCACGACACCCGGGCGTCGCTCACCCACAAGTTCACGATCGAAGGCCACGAGGGCTACATCACCGTCGGCCTGTTCGAGGACAACACGCCCGGCGAGCTCTTCGTCACCATGGCAAAGGAAGGCTCGACCCTGTCAGGGATGATGGACGCCTTCGCGACCAGCATCTCGCTCTCGCTCCAGTACGGCGTCCCGATGGCCCACCTCGTCGAGAAGTTCGCGCACATGCGCTTCGAGCCATCCGGCTGGACCGGGAACTCCGAGCTCGGGTTCGCGAAGTCGATCGTCGACTACGTATTCCGCTGGCTCGGCTACCGGTTCCTCTCGACCGACGACAAGATGGCGATCGGCCTTGTGCGCACGAGCGAGATCGCCGACCCCGCACCCCAGCTCGAGCTCCTCACCAAGGCCATCTCGATGGCCACGCCGATCGCCCCGACCCCGCTGAACGCGGAGACGACCTGGTCCGAGCCAGCGCGGCCGACCGCGCGTCGCATGAATTCGACTCCCGACGCCCCGCCCTGCCCGCGCTGCGGCTGGCTGACCGTTCGGAACGGCACCTGCCACAAGTGCGAGAACTG